>NYXO01000042.1 GCA_002685415.1 Methanobacteriota archaeon | reverse complement strand
GACAGTGTCTCCAAGGGATTCACTTCAATCATCACTTTCCAATTATTGGACTCGGATGTTGAGATGGAAGTTGACCACATAGCTTCGTCTTGGGTACACGTGTATGCCTCGCAAGATATGCTAATCCTAGCAGAACCTGCTAACGATTGGTGGTGGTTCTGGCAAAACACTGATTTTGATGATGCAACAAATATCCACGCCTTCGATATCTCAGATTCCTCAACAACCAGCTACCTAGGCTCAGGCCGTGTAGATGGAACCGTCCAAGATCAATTCTCAATGTCAGAATATGACGGTTCAATCAGAATTGCAACTACATCGGACATTTGGGGTCGATGGTGGCTAACTGACGAAGTCGATCCTGAAACCGGAGAACTAGTCTTCGATGGTCCAACCAATGGAGTGACCGTTCTTCAGCACGATGGACAGGTCGGACTCGATGAGGTAGGTAAGGTCGATGGCATCGCTCCAGGTGAGACAATTTGGAGTGCCCGATTCATCGGTGATAGAGGATATCTCGTAACCTTCGAGACCATTGACCCATTGTGGGTAATCGATCTTTCAGACCCAACCAATCCGACAATTCTTGGAGAATTGGAAGTTCCTGGGGTCTCAACTTACATTCATCCTGTGGATGAAAACACTCTGCTTACAATTGGTATTGGACCAGGTGAAGATGGACTAGGATTGGACTGGTCTATGACTCAGATTTCGCTTTTCGACGTCAGCGACCCAACTAACCCAACTCTAGCAGATTCGTTACCTCTGTCTCCGGCTTACACAGACGAGAACTGCGATGATGTTCGAACATGTGGATGGTCATGGTCATGGTCAGAGGCTACCTATGAGCACAAGGCATTCACCTACTGGGCTCCTGAGAACTTGCTTGCAGTTCCTCTTTCCACCTACCGATACACCTACGATGTAGACGGAGGATATGGCTACGAGTATGTCTCTATGCTGAAATTGGTCAACGTAGATACGGAGAACTTGAGTCTCTCAGAACATGGAGAAGTAGATCACTCGCCATTTTACAACAACGATGATTCAGATGTACATTGGTGGTTCTCTTACTCAACCAACATCCGCAGGTCGATTTTCATGGGCGATTATGTCTACGCGTTCTCAGCTCTTGGAGTAACGATACACAGCACTTCTGACCTAAGCCCAATCCAAGAATTGGATATTCCGGGTTATGTATTACCTGATTGGTATTACTACGAAGAAGACGATGTAGAAGAATCGGAATCAGAAGGTTCTGATGATGGAGCGGTAGGGTCTGAATCCAATTAGTTGAATTTCAGAACTCTACCAGTACTTCCTGGCTTGGCAGTAGGTGTGCCCCTGAGGGGGCCACCAGCCTCGCGCTTGTGGACAATATTTCCATCAACGATGGTGTACATTGGCCACCCTGTCAATTCCATTCCATCGTATGGTGTCCAACCGACTTTGGTCCATGTATCGGCATCGGTAATTGTACGAGGATTTTCTAAGTCAACTAAAGTCAAATCGCCGTCATAGCCTTCGATAAGAGAGCCTTTGTTTTTCATACCATAAACTCTAGCGGGACCGGCACACATCCAATTAGCTACGTCATTGACACTACACTTACCATTCATTGCGTGAGTAAGCATCAATGGCAGAGATGTCTCAACGCCAGGCATGCCTGCTGGAGCGTTTGGATATCCCACAGATTTTGCTTCGAGGGAATGAGGGGCATGATCTGTGACGACGCAATCGATTGTACCATCTTTGAGTCGCTTCCATAGAGTATCTCGGTCCTCAGTATAGCGTATTGGCGGGTTCATAAGGGCTCTAACCCCTAGTGATTCTACATCATCTTGGTCGAAAGTTAGGTGTTGAGAACAAACCTCAGTGGTGATTAAATCACCTTTGTTTTTGTTTAACCAGTCTGCTTCAGTTGCACTAGTTAGGTGAACTATGTGCAGTCGATGGTCGTGTTCTTTGGCAAGAGCAGCAGCTCTCTTTGTGGCAATGAACGCACACTCTACATCCCGACATTCCGCGTGTTTTCTGATGTCGGTCTGTTCGCCAAATTCGGCGATTCGTTGTTGAAGCCTATCCTCATCTTCTGCGTGGGTTGCGATTATTCCACCAGTATTTGCAAAAATATTTTCCAGGTCTTTTTGCTCGTGAACCAATAAATCCCCTGTGCTACTTCCCATGAATATCTTGATGCCACAAACTCCATCCATTCCTTCGATATCTTGTAAATCTCTTACATTATCCCTTGTTGCTCCAGCAAAGAATCCAAAGTGATTAACGCTCTTTGATTCAGCTAAGGCGATCTTAGCCTCCAAGGTCGCCCGATTGGTAGCATTTGGGGCATTGTTTGGCATATCCAAGAAAGCAGTAACTCCTCCTGCTGCTGCTGCTCTACTACCACTTTGCAGATCTTCCTTGTCGGTATTACCCGGTTCCCTGAAGTGGACATGCGGATCTATCGCACCTGGAAGCAGATGTAGTCCAGTACCATCGATTACGAATTCTCCATTTGAGGCCTCTAAGCCACCTCCGGTAGCGATTTTGTGGATCGAACCATTGGATACGCGAAGGTCTCCATCTACAATACGATCTGACAAAACTAAGGAAGCATTCTGAATCAGGACATTGCCTTCCATGGTTTGTTCAAATGTTGCCGGAATGCTGACATCTCAATACTGTTACCATCTAAGAATCGCAATTACGCCTTCCCGCTCGCTTCAAATAACTGTGGCATTAGCGAGGGGGTAGCGAGTTGGAGTAGCCAGGTTATCTCGTCGGGCTCATAACCCGGAGACCGGTGGTTCAAATCCACCACTCGCTACCAAAATAAAATTGCAATTAATGCCATTAAGTGTTAGAACTAAATGAAAACTGAAAGTGAAAAATAAGGATACTGCGAACCCATTGTGTTAGCATTACACTTTCAATTATGCAAAAGGGGTCATTCTGTTATTCATATACCGTCTGTCATTGAGGGTTATTGAAGGAATGGTGAGAAAGATGGCCAAGAAGACTGCAAGTGAAAAGTTAGACGAAGAAGATGGGTCTATCGTGATAGACGCCGAAGAAGAACAAGCAACCATAGATGATTTGCCTGGTGTGGGTCCTGCTACCGCTGAAAAATTGCGAGAGGCAGGTTTTGAGGAATTACTCGCTATTGCAGTAATGAGTCCAAATGAATTAGCAGAACAAGCTGAATTAGGCGAAGCAGTATCTTCCAAGATTATTCAAGGTGCCAAGAAAATGGCAAACATTGGCGGCTTCGTCTCAGGAAATAAATTACTAGAACGCCGTAAAGAAGTCCAGAAGTTGACATCTGGATCGGCGGCCCTAGATGAGTTGCTAGGAGGTGGTTTTGAAACTCAAGCTATAGTCGAGGTATATGGCGAGTTTGGAAGTGGAAAGACACAGATAGGACACCAATTAGCCGTTAACTCGATACTTCCTAGCGAACAAGGAGGGTTTGATGGAGAGATTTTCTACATAGATACGGAAGATACGTTCAGACCCGAAAGAATAGCACAAATGGCAGAAGCTGTAGGATTAGAGTCTAGTGTGGTTCTCGATAGAATACACGTTGCTCGCGCCTACAATTCAGCGCATCAGATGTTGTTGGTAGATGAAATCAAAAAGCTCTCGAAGAATATTGATGTCAAATTAATCATTGTTGACTCTCTAACGAGTCATTTCCGGGCTGAATATGTAGGGCGTGGAATGCTCGCTGCAAGACAGCAGAAACTTAACAGACATCTGAAAGAACTCAAGCAGCTTTCAGATGTTCACAATGCTCTAGTTTTGGTGACTAACCAAGTTATGTCCAAACCAGACGCTATGTGGGGCGATCCTACAAAGGCTATCGGAGGTCACATTGTTGGACACGCCAGTACTTTCCGTCTCTACCTCAGGAAGTCGAAGGGTGGGCGAAGAATCGCCCGACTCGTCGACAGCCCCAACCTACCTGAGGGAGAGGCTGTGTTCACCGTGACTGCCGAGGGTCTGAGGGATTGATTCCTGAGAGGCCCTCGGGGTCCGAGTGTGAAGTCATGCAGGTAATTCTGCCAATGCTTCATCGATTTCTCCAATGAGATCACTGACATAGGATTCTGAAAACGACAGTTCTAGTCCGCTGGCTTGAAACAATTCAGTTAGTCCTCGAGTGTAACCCAATGAAAGGCCGGCTTTGTATCTAGCAAGAGCGTCTTCGGTGTCTCTTCGGTGGTATTTCCACATTTGTAAAGCTCCAAGTTGTGCAATTCCATATTCGACGTAATAGAAGGGAACTCCGAATAAATGTCCCTGGCGTTGCCAAGATACTTTTTGGATATCCTCAAATCCAGCCATGTCCACCTTTGGACCAAACCTTTCACCAAGTTCTAACCACTTCTCAGCACGCTCTTCTCTGGAGTGATTGGGATTGGCATAAACCCAATGTTGGAACGCATCTATCGTAGCCATCCATGGCATAAATGAAATGATATCTTCTAGGTGCTTTCTCCTTGCTCTATCCGCATCTTTACCATCATAGAATTCTTCCCAATGAGGGTGGGTTAGAAGTTCCATCGCCATGCTTGCTACTTCGGCAAATTCAATTGGAGAATCCCTTTCATGGATTAGGTCTAAGTGACCTGAATAGAAAGAATGGAAAGCGTGACCGGCTTCGTGTATCATCGTCTCTATATTCCTCTGTGTTCCAGCAGCATTCATGAAAATAAACGGCAATCTGCTCTTTTGCAAATAATACTGATATCCTCCCGGAGCCTTCCCTTTTCGACTATCTAAATCTAGGCAATCATTAGTATCTAATTGATCGAAATAATTGCCCAATTCAGTCGACATATTGTGAAAAATACGTGAGCATCCATCTACCATTTCTTGGACATCATCGAATGGTTGTAGTGGTGGTCGTCCTTTGACATCTACACCCATATCCCAAGGTTTTAATGAATTTAGGCCTAAATCTTCCATCCTTTGTTTATCGGCTCGGTGACGTAATGGCTGACATACAGATTCGATTGAAGCATGGAATTCCAAGCAATCGTCGATAGTGTAATCGAACCTATGCATAGAAGCAAACATGTACTGTTGAAACCCTTCAAATCCTGCATTTGTAGCAATTTTATGCCTAATCTGAATTAGTTCGTCGTAGATTTCGGAGACTCTTTCATTGTCCTCAAAGCGCCTCTCTGAGACGGCTTTCCAAGCAGATTCACGTATAGATCGATCTGTATTTTCCAAGTAAATCGCCATTTGAGCGAAGGTTTTCTGTTCCCCTTCAAATTCAACCATTTGGGCTCCACATATCTCATTATATTCTGTCACAAGTTTTGTTACCTGAGTGCTTAATGGAATATTCTCTTCTCGAAAAATTTCGATATCAGTCTTCAGTCCCTTGACCAAAATATCAAATCTTTCGGGTAATTCATCAACAGCTTCATGTTCAACAATTCGGCGATTCAGTATATCGCTGTATTCAGATAATTTTGGTTGAACGTTTTCTACGAATTGCATCCAAGCCTTTTGTATCTCTTCATCATCTGTATGACAAGTCATATCGATGTACAGCCTTGCTCTAGCTTCCGAAATCACTTCGGATAGACTGGATCTATCTTTGATGAAAGTTTCAAGACAATTTGAACAACTAAGCTTACGATCTCTTAGGTCGTTCATGTATGGTTCTATGCATTCCCATGACGCTCCGTCAAGATCCTCAGGAACAAATGACATTTTTACTCCTCAATCTTTCCTAGCAGACATTGGTCCAGTTGGTAAAGGACCTTCTTCTCTGCTGTACTTCTGCCTCTTCCACTTCGCCGCAGCTTCACGATTGGCGGTTCTGATATCTTCGATACCCTCGTGATTTGGATTTTCTTTTTCTATCCAACAGGCTGTGCAATATCTCTTGCCCTCGTGGTCAACAAAATTGCCCGGAGTACATCCTTCATTGCAGACTTTACAGGTTCGGAATCCATGGAATCTCGACATAATCTCAATACCTCCTAGGGGCCTCCATCTATCAGTTTGACCCCATAGGGGTCAAGTGCTGATATCTGCCATGGCGGCATGTAACATGAAAGCAGATTCAAGCTCGATAAAATTAGAATCCTTGAAATTTGAATCATTTCCTATTCTTTGTAATCCATTTTCGGTAGGCATTGGTCTTTCAGTTATCAAGCTAGATTTTAGATGAAGCATCAATCGATTTGCATCTGGGGTCGCATCATTGAATGTATCTCGAGGAATTTTCAGCTCGCCGTTGTCTGTACTAAACGGGTATTCCGTTCCAAATTCTGGAAGGTAGACTAACCAGGCTCTCTCGTCACCTTGCTTTAGACCAGCACGCTGGAAAGCAATTCTAATTTGGTGAGTGCCGGATATTAGTCTAAGGAATTCAGTATCGACATTATTTCCAACCATTGAATTTCTTAATTCATTCCTTCGTAGAGCATGCCACACCGTCCATAGATGAATCTCACTAGCAGCAGCGGGATATGCGAGTAATAACCAACGGTCATTCGGTCGCCATTCATTGAAGGTAGAAATTACATTTTGTGGGTCAACTAATGGCTCAGAAAATTGAATTCCCCAAGCGGGGAACCATGGTACTCTATGGTCCTCAGCCATGCTTTGCGATGAGGTCTAATTGATGAATTGTTCAGTTCATAGTTGTCGTCTAGTTTTTCTCGAAGCAGCATCAACCAAATTATCTACCAAACGGCTGCTCCATCCTCTTAGGCTCGCCAATTTGTCGCGATCTCTTTCTGTTAATGCAGCCACATCTGAGGCATTTTCAACTCCGAGTAAATCAACCATTTCTCTGGCTCTTGAGCGCCCAATTCCTCTGACAGAAACTAAACCAAGTAAGTCCGATTTGCATCCATGGCTAATCCTTCTATGTAGTTCATTAACTAAATCTACCAGGATTTTGTGTTGTGAGGGATCCAATTTCCTTAATTCATCATCGTCATTGAGAATTTCTCTCATAGCGTAAAGTAGCCATTCGGCTAAATCAACCCGGCTACGTACGTCACCGGGTTGAACATTCCAATTATTTTCGAGNTCCTCCATTTTCGCTTCATTNATCCAATCCTCAAGGACCAAAACTCCCTTCATTCTACGTTCAATGTCTGCATCTACNGCTTCTGCAAGGAATTCACGTTGGTGAGAATGTATAGCAGAATGAATCCTTTCAACTTCTTCCTTTCTCGGCCANAGTGCNAGAAAATCNGGNGTACAGGCTACTAAGTGTAGCAAACTCATTGGAGAAAGTTGGTGTACATTATCGGTTCCAATCATTATTTTCATGGCCTTTTGCATCCCGTCGTGAATCATTCTACCAGAAATTGGATTCAGATACAATCTAGCGACACGATTCCCAAGAGGAGTGGAAGAATAAGTCATGGAGGCTGGATCTGGAAGNCTAGGTTCAGTAGNAATTCTTTGACTTGCCCTTGNAAATCCGAAAATTGCTGGACCTTTCCTTGGAGAAAGTGTGGTTTTNGATTCGATTTCTGATTTTGAAATTTCCAATCCGGGAATACTTTCTCCAGTCTTTGCCCATTCAGGCATTTCATCCTGCCAATCCTCGGTTTCAGAGNTTGAATTCTCTCTTTCCTTAATTCTAGATAGAACCTCCTCAGATTCACCCTCCTTCGTAATCATTCCATTTTCAGCCAACCATCCNATGACATCATCAAGACGTGCTTCCAAACTTTGTTCATTCATGTGGGTGGCAAGGAAGGTCTTGTCAAAAAATCGTGATATTGAGTCTCTATCTCTCAATCCCCCAGTTGCAATTACNGATAGTAAATGAGTCAATAATGCCGGATCTTCCTCTGCACGAATTGCAGATGGATTAGCTAATTTTGAAGTGACTTCTTCTGGTTCACTTAGCATATACAACTCGACGATGTTCAATTCGTCATCCTCATCTTTTGCAAGTATCCATGCGTCACCAGAATCGTCGAATTTAGGCCTCCCTGCCCTGCCCAACATTTGTCTTATTTCCATAACCGGAAGAGGCATTGCCCCNCCNCCNATNGAACTCCACCTTCGATGGTCTCGNATGATGACCCTTCTCGCTGGTAGGTTAACTCCCTGCGCTAGNGTTGGAGTTGCTACAATNGCCAACAGAGTACCTTGCCTAAATGCCTCTTCGACTGTTTTCCTTTGGTTATGAGTTAACCCAGCATGGTGAAATGCNACTCCTCCCCTTATGGCTTGCGCAAGTGACCTACCCATTACCGATGTGTCTTCTCTNCGAGTTAATCGCTCAGCGATTTTATCCCATTCATCGATTAGTTCACTGTCATACCTTTCTGATCCATCAGAAATCTGTTTTCTNACATGTTTAGAAAATTCTCGAGCCTCTTTTTGGGCAGATGCTCTAGAGTTCACAAATACTAACATTTGCCCACCGCTAGAATATGAGTCATCTAGAACTGCTTGCAATCGTTTTGTAATCCTTCCATCAATGATTCTAGGTTCCGGCCACTCTACATTTTCTGGCCCATCAATTCGATGAATCTTGACATTTAGACCTGTTAATGTTCCAGAATGAAGTTGTATGGGTCTCCAGTCGGATTGGATTAATTTCGCATCTAACCAATCTGCAATGTCTTGTGAATTCCCAACCGTGGCTGATAGAGCGATGATTTGCGCTTGCGGTTGGGAGTGGCGAATTCGGGAAAGAAGAACTTCCAACGTCGGNCCTCTAGAAATATCGTGAAGTAGATGAAATTCATCGGATACAACCACACCAATTTTTTCCATTATTCCCTGCCTAGTTCGTAAAATNGAGTCGAGTTTTTCGCTGGTACATACTAAGATATCTGAATCTTCGATCCCGTTGGTTTCTCCACTTCTGTCTCCAATTGCGATGCCAACTTTAAGTCCAACCAAACTCGCCAATTCTTGCAACTCTTCGACTTTCTCTGAGGCCAATGCCTTTAGTGGGACGATATACAAACCTCTACTTCCATTTAGATCGGAAATTAGACGCTGAATCATAGTCAGGTGAGCAACTAATGATTTCCCACTAGCGGTCGGAATAGTGAGCATCAAATTGTGTCCGGCTAGAGCGTATGGTAAGGCTTGACGTTGAGGAGGGAACAACTCTTCAATACCCCATTCAGACCTGAGGTGTTGAATGATTCTCTCATCAACCTCCAGGTCTGCAAGACTTACCTCTGGGAGGTCTTCATCCACCGCCACATGTCNACTTAGAATCCGCTGTTCTAAAGGATACCGAATCTAATCGCTTAGCCTAGGTAGAATACAACAGCACACATGATTAACATTAGAGATGCAGGAGTCGCACGACTTAGAGGATCTCCTTTGGTCTTCAAGTGACAAACTACAGCNCCTGCCATTAGAATCCCCATCCCTAGCGCAGCATATTGTACCAACGAAGTNTACCAAATACCCAAAATCAGTAAAGTTGCGAGACTCATCTTTGTAATTCCTACCGCATATACCGACCACTTTGGTAGTCCATACACTGCAAATTCTTCAACAATATTCTTTGCATTACCTGCCCGGAAGCTGGTTTCTAACCTCGGTCTGAATACCCAAACTGCAATTATAACAACTGCAATAATGACTTGGAGAACGGTCACAAGTTCGTCAATCATAGTAGACTCAAAAATGACTTGGTGTATATACACTTGTTCTCGAAATACTGGTTCTAATTCCATCGATGATATGCCGGATGTCCTTCTTTTACAGCAACGAATAGGCCTTCTCCAACGGCACAAATATTCCCGTCAGAAATCAATTCCATTTTGACAGTGGCTCTATCGTCTCCTAATTCAACNACCTCACCATTTACCTGTATTTCATGCCCGAAAGGAGTTGGCCTCCTCAGTTTGATGCTGTAATTCGCTGTAACTGTACATGGAGGTTCTGAATCTCCTGATTTATCCATTAATGCGATTGCAGCTGTCCAATTTCCATGACAATCCATCAANGTTCCAATGATACCTCCGTTTATCATTCCTGGAAATGCTTGGTGCTCCGGAGAGGGGTCGAATCTCATTTCTAGTCCATTTTCCTTCCTGAAAGAGCGTATGCGCAGACCTTCGTGATTAGCCGGACCACATCCAAAACAGATGCTATTTGGGGCATGTATCTCTTGTACAGACTCTCCATTTGNNNTNCTCATTGTGTGTTCGGTGGAGTAAGTGGAATACAACGATTNCCCAGAAATCGTCATTTTCTCCTCAATCCTCCNATGCTAATNCTCTTATTTGGTTGACTCCACAGCGTCGTATTGGTGGATTCCGAAGAGCCTCCTAAGTCATCCAAAAANGATGATGGAAACATAAGAGTTCCTAGGGCAAAGAGGCGTCGCCATCAGCCAATAAAAGTATCAAATCAAATTCCAACAAGGCGAAGAAAAGAGATTGAGAAAGCCTTGGAAGAGCCAAGCAGCACCCCGAAATCATGGTCTCGAGCTAGTGGNTGGAAATCACATCGAATTGGTCGTAAGCTTGTGAANCCAGGAACAATNCGNCAAATTGANTATGACTTNATGGATGTNGAAATTGGTGAATCNTGGCCAATTCCNATTACTGTAATCCATGGNTCNAGACCTGGTCCTGTCGTCACTTTAATTGGAGCGATTCACGGTAATGAATTGGTCGGCCCCCTGGCATTGACTTACCTACAATCGCTTGCAATTTTGGGAGAAGATAAGTCGATAGATCCTTCAACAGTTGCTGGGACCATTCGNATTATTCCAATNGTGAATATGCCNGGNTACCGTCGTCGAAGNAGNTATATGACTGACGGTAGGGACTTGAATCGNTTCTTNCCGGGTAAAGAGNANTCAAACACNACNTCNAGNGTNGCANACAGATTNTGGAANGANATTTTCCNANATTCTGATCANATCCTNGANNTACANACNGCNGCTNTNGGNCGNNCAAATATGCCACAAATNAGNGCTAACTTAGCNAATCCAGCAAGNAATCGAAGNGCTNGNTCTTTNGGAATNGAGGTNATNCTAGACAGTGAAGGNCCNAAAGGNTCNCTCAGGAGGACNGCNGATGACNANGGNATNAGTTGTATCACNTACGAGGGNGGTGGNGCAGANGAAGCAGANCCCGAATCTATCCAGATTGCTATGTATGGNGTNCTGAATGTANTGAGAAGTTTGAAGGTNATTCCTGGCTANTCTAGTAGACCGNGATTNAGNCTACTNGCATCNGGTTCNGTNTGGATTCGNTCNGACTANGGTGGCNTACTGGATGTATTNACTCCNGCNGGNTCTTGGGTNGANGAGAATGAATTGGTNGCAACNGTNTCNGANCCNGAACACCCNGGAGTTTCAATGGAAATACGCTCNCCNACNGANGGNCTNCTNATTTGTATTGCAACGCATCCATTCGTAACNACTGGTACTCCNATNGGNCATTTATTGCCNATTTCNAAAGGAATCAAGACGGTAAAGAGACGTTTGGANGATGAAGGNGTNNTAGTGNTAAGCGGCGCNGATGGNGAACCNCCATGGCGCGAAGANGACGAAATTGAGGANATTTCAGTTGAAGGNGAATGGGAAGGNGGTTCACCAGATGCTGANTGGGGCGANAATNTACCATCNGCAGCNGAGGAAGAGGCGGATNAANCCNAANATTCANNCTTCTTCAGAAGATTCTTCACTAANNANTGNANTNGCATCNACNGTNACTACAGTNGATTNNAGCATNGGNACAGANTCTACCATTGGNGGATTGTTGTCACTNTGCTGACTCAATAGGGCGCTGAGGTCNGGNGCTGCNGGNAGTTCAGNCGNNCGNTGNTCAGGNGNNACNCCTGGNGGNCTTTGGTTAACTCTGAATTCTGCATANGCNTCNGCNATCANTTTGTTTTCNCTAATTTTCATTCCNGNNAATGCAACNCCTCCAACNANNGANAGAATNACNANTAGNATAACAACAATTCCNNNACNNGAGCCAAGGAATGAGAATAGNGATTCAATCAANGTTGGTGCNGGGATGTANACTTCNACATCNACNGTCCANTGTAATNTAGTTTCNAANCCNGAATCNNTTATGGTTAGNTTTAGTTCTCNGATACCACTNCNTTGNGAGCANAGAANNTCNGCNAATTCCCAATCNTTTGATTTNCAGTNNATTTCTTCGATNATNANNGTCTGACCATTTTCACTCCAGTTNCCNGANAGAATTANNCCTTCCATNTCCCANANCATTTCCTTANTNACNGTAGTNGGNATNTTTCNNATATCNATNCGAAGAGTATCNTTTACNGANTCCCAATNTACAGTACTNNTTNTGCTCAACGANGATTCGATTAGGTTCNGCTCGANTNANGGNATCATCGACNACGTCNTTACAATCATCATCCCAACCATTCCANGTCTCNGTAGCNTCTGGNTTNATTGTTTCAATCAAATCTTCACAATCTTCGAANGCGTANNATCCNTCTTCGTCNCGNTCATGNTCGAAAACTANCGGNTNAGAGCCNGTTTCTTTGACTTCNTTNCCATCACTCATTCCNTCNTCATCAGAATCAGANTCTGNTGGGTCNGTNGANAGATTGTGGAATTCATCATAATCCCANAGNCCNTCTTGGTCCGAATCAAGAGTACGGAAGTCNTCNTCTACTTCNTCATCACAATCNTTGTCCTTTGCNTCTANNGATTCNGNGAGNANAGGNGCTCTTTCAGCATCATCATCCTGACAATCTTGGAACCAATACCANCCNTCTCCATCATCGTCTGGGTCAGCCCAAAGTGGATTTGATCCGTACGTCTTTACTTCAAGTCCATCAGGCAATCCATCATCATCTGTATCGCCATCATATGGGTTGCTGGTAACGTTGTGATATTCATCGTAATCGTCTAGTCCGTCAGAATCAGAATCTAAATCCCAAAATCCATCGTCAATTACAAGATCACAATTATTGTCCTTGTTATCCAATAACTCAGGTAATGCTGGATTACGATATTCATCGTCATCGTCACAATCGAGGAACCAGTGATATCCATCACCATCTGCATCAGGATCATAAGACAAAGGATTCGAGCCGTAAGTCTCAATTTCCACACCATCATCCAATCCATCATCATCAGTATCAGCGTCCTCGAAATCAGTACCGTGGATGTGATATTCCGGCCAATCCAACAGGCCATCAGAGTCCCTGTCAGTGAAATTGAATCCTTCATCAGTTAGGTCGTCACAATCATCATCAATTCCATTCAATCTTTCATAGGTTCCCGGATTTACATCTGGATTATTATCGTTGCAATCTTGGAAATGATAGAATAAATCATTGTCAGCATCGGGGTCATAAACTAGAGGGTCGGTTCCCCAATAAGTCACTTCTAGGCCATCAGATAGACCGTCATTATCGCTATCTGAATCCAACGGGTTAGTGGCATAGTTGAATATTTCTTGTAAGTCATTCAATCCGTCAGTATCTGAATCACTGGCGGATGCGTTGGTGCCGTGAATCATCACTTCATCATAATCTGATAATCCATCATCATCTGTATCTGCATCATAGGGATCAGTACCCCAAACTAGGGTTTCATTTTCATCAGATAGTCCATCATCGTCATGGTCCCAATCGTTATCCACTCCGTGGAAAATCAATTCCCACGAATTGAGAGTTCCAGTTCCACCAGTGGTGGAATCTCGAACCTTTAGTGTCCAGAGACCTAAACTCGATTCACCCCAATGATGGACTGAGTTGAACAACCAATCGGAATAATCGTCGTTACTATCTCCGTTGCTGACTGCCAGCCATGATTCTGTTCCATCAGGTGACTGTAATACAATATCTAAATCGCCACGGTAGGTATGGTTGATATCGACGATAACATCTACACTTTCTAATGATAATTCACTTGTAACTGTGATTGGAAATTCGCTCCATGAGAGATTTCCATCTGGAATATCAAAGTTAGGTAAATATGGTCCGTATGTCGAGTTGATTTCTTGCTCCAAGGTGGTCCAATTCAAGGCCATTGAGACAGCGGCTCCGGCATCTACTGCACCAAATCCATACTTGTGAGATACATCGTGGCCGGCTCCATTTGTATTCCATGAGGAATCTGATGGGTCGTTCATTCGTGATGTTTGAACTAAAATTTCCTGTACATCTCGCCACGTCAAGTATGGATTTGCATCGTACATCAATGCGATTACTCCAGCAGCTAATGGAGTGGCGCTAGAGGTCCCTCCGAATGTATGGGTGACATTACCACTTCCATTGTATCCTCCGCTTCCGACGATGTCCGTGGTAGTTATTCCCTCACCATCACCATTTGAGTGAGCTGCAACGAGAATATTTGCGCCAGGTTCGGCGTAGTATGATTGGTCACCTTCGTGAGTTATCGCAGTTACAGCAATCGTAAATCTGCTGTTTGCATAACCATCCTTGTTTGCATCATCATCACTTCCCAAACCATTTCCTGCAGCCCATGTGATGGAATTTCCTAGGCCTTTTCTTCCATTGTATGCATCCTCTTCAAATGCAGCAAGGGTTAGTGGGCCAGGTCCGGATAGTGTTTGTCCATCGTCCGCAGGTCCCCAAGAATTTGAGTAAATATCGATATCATCATTCTCGAAGGATAATGCATCGGCTTCCATATTGTCTGGGGACCAACATGCAATCAAAGTAGAGCCCCCAAGCGTCGCTTCCCAAGCCGCTCCCGAGACATAGAGCGAGTTGTTTCCAACAGCGGCTGCTACGCCTGCCGCAGAAGTTCCATGACCATTCCAAGAATTTGGTGTGGGGTCGCTATCATCGTTACACCAATCGTAGGAATAGTTTCCATCGTAATTGTCCGAAATATCCGGGTGCTGATGGTCTAATCCATCATCTATGATGCTGATTACTACACCTTCACCTCGATAATTATCCCAAACATCTGTGGCATTGATATCCTCTCCACTCAGTCCCGATGTTTGACCAGTATTTTCTAGATGCCACTGAGAGGAAAATTCAGGGTCGTTAGGATTGTCTCTAGGGAATTGTTGCCGTTCAACCAATGGTGAATAGGATTCAATATGACCAATTTGCACCAACATTTCCAAATCGTCAATAGCCTCTAGTGGGTCCTCAAAATACCAAATGTAAGCACCACGTAGGATAGGGGCAAATTCGACTGATGCTGGTTTTGCCAAAGTCAATGATTGCTTTTCGATTGGGATTTGTGTTACAACCAACCATTGGTTTGTTTGAGAAAGTTCGTCATCAGAGTATTGATCTAGATTTTCAACTCTATCGAATGCCAGTTGAACCGCTCTTGAATAGGTTGGCAGGATATCTTCGCCATTTATTTCAAAATCAATATCATGATTTTGGCCATCAGCAATACTTGCTCCGACTGGTGATACTAGCATCAGAATAAGCAGCATTGCTGTAGTACGCATGGATTGAGTTCGATGTTGTCGAGGTTTTAGCCGTTGCCGATGCATGGATGACTTCTGCATCGTTTGAAATTACTATGTAATCAGTTGTTTTGTTTGTAATCTGATATAGCCTGATGAACTTCTTCATCATCCATCAATCGACGTTGGTTTTTTGCCACTTCAAACATATGAGCTACCAAGTCATCATCTGTCTGGTAACCATGTTGTTCTAACCACCAAATTATGTTTGAACGGCCACTCATATGGCCAATTCGGATTATCTGCTGTAAACCATAATCTTGAGCTGGAACACCTGAATACACACGGTCTGCAAGCCAATGGTCACCCTTTTTCATAGCCTTGATTACCGCGCTAGCATGTACTCCAGTGCCAGTTTCGAAGGCATCCTCTCCAAAGACAGGATAATTCCTTGGCAGTGCGACCTCTACATATTCATGCGCCTTTCTTATGTATTCATTTAGAGCGGTTAAATCGTTCTCGATTACTCCCATTAATGACAGATTGACTAGGGTTTGATCAAGAGGAGCATTTCCAGCCCTCTCTCCAACTCCCAAGGCGGTTCCATGGATTACATCCGCTCCAACCTCTACAGCAGCGAGGTTGTTTGCAACACCCAATCCTCTATCTTGGTGGCCATGCCAATTTACCTCGATATCTCTACGCTTTACTCCTGCATCAGGAATAACTTCGTCTTGGATGAAAGTAAGTAATTTCCGAACTCCATTAGGAGTCACATGGCCACATGTGTCGCAAACACAAATCCTGTCCGCACCTAATTCGATTGCCCTTGTGTAAACCGCCTTGATTTCTTCAGGCTTTGAACGAGTGGTGTCCTCTGTGACAAACATCACTGGGATGTCATTATCGACAGCAAATGTAACGGCTTTCTCAGCCGTACTGAGAATTCGCTCCATAGTCCAACCTTCAGCAAATTGTCTAATCGGACTGGTTCCAAGGAAAGCGCTAGCCTGTATTTGTCTCTCATGCTTGGCTTGCAAATCTACCAGCGGTTCAATATCCCCAACAACCGTTCGAACAGCACAGCCAGGTCTCAAATCGTAACCGTTCTCTCCCATGTGGGTTAGCATTGAATCTATGTGATTGACATGAAAGGGACCAGCGCCAGGAAGACCAAGATCTACTTTCTGAATCCCTAAGCGTTCCATGTAATCGATTAATTCGATTTTCTGTTCGATGGTTGGATTACGTGCACTAGGGCTCTGTAAGCCGTCTCTTAGAGTTTCATCATCGAACCAAACATCATGTGGATGATTAGCCGAATCACGCTCGATTTCATAATCTATGATGTTCCAATCATAGATGAGTTCTCGCTCATTCATTCTTGACCCTCCAGCCGCTCGACGCGTACCACGTCATGCGAACAGACGGGCAGGCGTTTGAGGATTTCCTGAATTCAGGCTGAAATTTTCGATGATGGTGTTCTTGAGTTCCATTCATCTCTTAGGATTACAGTACCAACCAACACAGCTCCTAGAATTGAAGCTTGTAAACCAGCGCTGGCTGAAACAACGGTTACAAACATCAGAGCGAGATATATCATTGAAACAAAGAAGGAGCGAGCTGCACTAGGAATCCGTCCAGATTCAGTTCTAGGCTCATTTGGATCAATTATGAATACAGTCCTAGCATACCATAACGTGACAAAAATTCCAGTTCCACCAAACACATAGTAGACTGTATCAGTGGTATCCATTTCACCGATAGCGATGGGTGCACATATTGCTAATATTAGCAACAAAATAGAGTATGCCTTCATTTCAATCAGGGTTCTTTTTGCGCCCTTAACCCCTGGCATCATTGGAATTCCAACGGAATCATATTCCTCAGAGCGATAGAGCGCCAATGCCCAGAAATGTGGAGGAGTCCATAGGAAAATTAGCAATAGAAGATACCAAGGCATCAAGCTGCCTAAATCAAAAATTGAAACTAAGAAATCTTGTATCGAGTCAAGATTGATACTCAAATCGCCAACCGCAGTTGCCCAACCAATCACTGGTGGAGTCGCTCCTGCTAAACCTCCAATTACTATGTTTTGAACTGAGGTTCGCTTCAGCCAGATTGTGTAAATGAAGACATAGAATAGGATACTAAATGCAGCCCAAAATGCAGCAACCTGATTAGCAAATTCAAGGAACCAAAAAACTCCTATTACCGAGATAGACACGCCAAAAAAAAGCGCCCCATTTGGGCTTATAGTGCCAATAGGTATTGGCCGTTTCGAAGTTCGTTGCATTATCGGGTCAATATCTCGATCGTACCACATATTGATTGCATTAGCGCCTCCAGCTGTGAGGTAACCACCCACGAAAACAATCACCATAGTACGAATTGATTCATTCCAATTCATCCCAGAAAATCCAGATGCCTCAAGTAAATCATGAGATAATACTGCACACAATGCGGTAATCTGCAGAAGAACAACCACTCCAGGTTTGGTAAGAGTGAGCCAGGCATTGGCTCCACGCCCACTCTCTACCATAGCACGCCCTTTGGGCGTGGGGCCTTCAATTCGACTCATCCCAAGGTCTCGGGTGCGGGCTCATGCAGAGCGAATGCAGAGATAGCCAACCAAGCTGTTGCTAGTGTGAGGAATGATGTGCTACCGATTAACAAGTGGACAAGAGAAAGCATTTCGCGGAATGTTTCATTCTCAGGCGCCCACGATAGTATGTATAGAGCTCCGATTGCGATATTCAAGCAGTATAGCGCTGTTGCTGCCCAAATCCAATTTCTTAGGATTAATCCATGCTGGTGTTGAATCTGCTCCTTACTAACAAACCAGCAAGCGAGTAGTAGAATACCTCCGACAATCGCGACTAGCCATCGATGGATAATTTGTGATTGATTTTCTAAGTCAACTATTTCTGAAATGTAATTTCCATTGCATAAAGGCCACGAGTTTAGATCTCCAGAAATACCGCATATCTGATCAGCCCCAGGTGTTGTAGCGACAAATACACCCGCAAAAACGGTGGTGAATGTACCAACCCCCAACCATGCAATTCTACTCTTCCATTTAGAAGCTAGAACTGGATCAAATTCAAACCAAGAGGGTTGATTACCTTCATCGCGATTGATACAAATCCACAACCAGGTCAGAGATAATATGAATGCCAAGGCGCTTGAAAGGTGCAATGCCACACTCCAATGAACATTGTCAATTTTGACGGTTAGCCAGCCAAGTGTCCCCTGCCAAATAATCAATCCTAATGACAAGTTAGAGGCGAAAATCGTATTTCTCGAAGATTCTTCATTTCGACGAACAATAAGCCAGTTTAGAATAACTAGCGGGCCTAGAATTGCCCCAGCCAAAAGTCTGTGAAACCACTCTGTAAATATCTCAAAAGTAGTGTATCGATGATGTTCCCCTCGAGAATCTATCTCGTCGGGGTTTTCATTCCACCATGATTCCTGTTCTTCTGGACTGATGTCGAATCCCCATGTGCCGAAGCAAGTGGGCCAGTCAGGACAAGATTCTCCGGCATCTGAAACCCTGATCAAACCACCAAAGGCAATTACAAGAAAGGTAAGTACAATCAGACCAGCGGTCAATTTCTTTGTATCGACTTTGTCAAGCATTGCTCACCACCTCTCAATGGTCGATAAGCGGTAGAGTCCTCATTCTTCCTCAATATGAGGGTCTACATCGATTGGAATGCGGTGAGATTCGTATTCTAAAGTCGCAATCTTTAGCGGGTCAAGAACGAATCTCGCTTGAGCATCCTCAGTTCCATAGAGCTGAACTAGTTCTTCCATGAAATTCTCACGGAGTTCTTCTTCGGATACATATAGTGGTGCACCCATACTGA
The DNA here is from genome assembly GCA_002685415.1 of Methanobacteriota archaeon. Classification (GTDB taxonomy): domain Archaea; phylum Thermoplasmatota; class Poseidoniia; order Poseidoniales; family Thalassarchaeaceae; genus MGIIb-O1. Next base: position 7,784 of record NYXO01000042.1, on the reverse strand, counting down.
TTTGCAATGCTCTTGCACCTATGATTCGAGCCTTCTCGAAGCGGGTGTGCTGTCGTACTGGAGTAACCATCGAGGCGGGCGACCCAAGAGCCCCCTATTAGCCCACCGGCTAGTCTTCGCCCCCTATGGGGGCGGAATTCTTGGCTAATTTATGCCTCAATCAACATTCCAACGGCGTTACCACCGCCCAAACAAATTGTAACGATTCCACGGCTGGTATTTGTGCGATTTAGTGCATTTGTAAGTGTCATTAGGCAACGTGTTCCTGTCGCACCCAGTGGATGCCCTATCGATACTGCTCCACCATGTGGGTTGAACCTATCATCTGGGAACTGAAACGCATTTTGGATAGCACAAGAAGCAGCTGCAAATGCCTCGTTATGCTCCAAAATATCAATATCGGAAATGCTCAATTCATTTCTATCCAATAGCATTTGAATTGCAGGAATAGGGGCCGACATAACTCTATTTGGTTCTACTCCAGATGTGACAAAATCAATTATTCTAGCAAGAATTGGCCAGCCATTTTCATTGGCGATTTCCTCTGAGGCAATTAGAACCGCTGAACCTCCATCTGATACTTGACTAGCGTTACCAGCGGTGACTTGCCCATCATCCCTGAATACGGTTCTAAGTCCAGCGAGACCTTCCATCGATGTATCCATGCGAATACCCTCATCTTGGTCGAGTTCATCCATAGAAACACATTCTTCTGCAAGCCAACCTTTCTGCCATGCTGAGTTGGAAAGCTTGTGAGAACGGAGAGCATATCGGTCGGATTCGGTACGGGAGATGTTTGCTTCCTCGGCGACGGTCTCACCAGTAATTCCCATCATTGATCCGTCATAAGCGTCCTTGAGCCCATCGTGACTCAAAATTCCAGTCAATTCTCCAAATGAGATTTCATCACCTCGCCTTGCCCCACGGATGAAGTGGGGTGCTTGACTCATTGATTCCATTCCACCGGCGATTACCACATTGGATCTTCCAGCCATAATTTCTGTCGCTGCAATCATTACAGCCTTGAGACTTGAGCCGCAGACCTTGTTGATGGTTGTACACGGGGTAGAGTACGGTAGCCCAGCCGCCATTGCGACTTGGCGAGCAGGTGCTTGTCCAGCACCTGCTTGAAGCACTTGACCCATGTAGACTTGATCGATGATACCGCTGCTAGAATCTATTCCGACCCTTTGCAATACTCCGTTTACAGCGAATGTCCCCAATTCAACTGCTGTGTAATTGGCTAATGCTCCGCGAAACCGACCAAAGGGAGTTCTCGCATATGCGCATATGACCGGAGTCGACACAGGCGAGGCGAGTGAGTTACTCCCCTTGAAAGGTGCGATGGGAAAGTCGCTGCTATCCCTCAGTTTTCGGACGAATAACCGTAAAAATCTGCATTCTTTAGTTTGGGTCTGAAATCAGGTTTTACAAGAATGGTTCTAACCGCCCACAGGTCTTTGAAGATACGATATTGAGAGGTTGCATCCAGATAATCGACACCACTAGTTCCACCGGTTCCAATTCTTCTACCCATTATTCGCTCTACCATCCTGGCGTGTGAGTGGCGCCATTTGACCATCGACTCTTCAAGTTCTACGACTGCATCAATTAGAGTTCGTGGCCAAGTCAGTAATGGTAATTCTCTGTATGATTCGATGAATAATAATCCAGCACGAGCGCGGCTAATATTTCCATCAGGCTTCAAGAAATCAATAGCACCTTGGTGAGATGCTGCAAAGCGTTCAGCCGCTTCTTCGGGACTAGAAGCACCATATCCCGACATCCGTTCAGCAGCTAGCTTACCGATTTGTTCATGTGAATCCAGATGAGTAGCGATATACTGTTGAACAATCTCCTCGTCGCCATCATTTCCTGCCAATGAACCCATTATTGGAGTTCTGGATATCCATCGCATCAAAGACTCATTGAGAGAGGGTTTGGAAGCGACATCCTCCAAGCGAGCAAGAATCGCTGCATCTCTTTCAGAATTCTTTGCTAACTTGCGAAATGTGCTAATTGGGTCCATCCCATACAATCTGTCTTCATTGGCCAAACCAAGTAAAATTTCGAATTCACGCATTTGGTATGATTCAAATCCAGATGCAGTTCCAAGTCCGTCTCTGAATGCCAAGAAACCCTGAGGCGTCAAGGTTTCCAGTACAGTCCATTGATTTGCCATCAATCGAAAGATCTCTGTTGTGCGGCCAAGGTGGTCAACCGCCCTTGGGATATCATCCTCTGGAACATGGTCTTGGGCAAGAATGTCACGAACTTCGGTTAGTTCGCGAATGACCTGCTTGAACCAAAGTTCGAAGGTTTGGTGGACGATGATGAAATGCATTTCATCAGGACTTACTCCTCTTTCTTCTCCTTGAAGTTCTAACAATGCGGGTAATTGTAGATAGTCCCCGTAAGTCCAATTGCCCTCGCTGCCCGAGCCGCCCATGTTCCTCGGATGATACTTCACGCTTGAATCGTTACCCTATCCACAGTTCCGAATCCGAATCCTCTTAATCAACAAATTTAGTCGGATATTCTATGGCCGGTACCCAAGGTGAACCACGGGAAGGCTCGGGTGACTTCAGGCCAGCAAGGATGCTCCATGTTGAAAATGGATTAGATTTACAATTGGTCGGCGAAGAAGATGCAGGAGAACTGTTCGCTGTTGTCGACTCTAACCGAGAATATCTCCGAGAATGGTTGCCATGGCTCGATGCAACCAGAAGNGTCGAGGATGAAAAAGCATTCATTTCGAACAGCTTAGAAGAATATCAAAAACGAGAGGGCGTGTTTTACACAATACGACTTGAAGGTAGAATTATTGGAACAATTAGCCTAAATTGGATAGATTGGGGCAATAAGGCGGCAGGAGTAGGTTATTGGTTGTCGAAGAACCAAACTGGAAATGGATACGTAACTAAATCTTGTATTCGATTGATGGAACATTGTTTCGACGACTTATCCCTACACAGATTCGTCCTCGAAGCTGCTGTAGATAATATTCCTAGTTGCGAGATCGCGGAAAGAATAGGAATGAGATTAGAAGGAATCACCAAGGACAGAGAATGGCTATACGATCACTATGTTGATGCTAAGCTATTTGCAATTACAAAGCCAGAGTGGGATCAAAAACGCAGTTCTTGATTCAGCCAATTAGTCCATGATCAATAATTTCACAAGTGCCGGAAGGCAAGGCTGCCAAGACATCATCTTGTGCTAGNCCGGTAGCTTTTGCGATTCTATTGGCTATGGTTTCTTTCTTCTCTCTCCCTGGCCGAATAATCGCCCATCTTTGACAAAGTTTCGATACTCCTTCTGCTGTTCCAGATATTGGAATTGGAATATTATTGACGATTGCAAATCCAATGGCAATTTCCATTTCCACGTCTCTGTACCAAGTTCTTTGTCCCCTGACAACAAATGCACCACGACCAAGTGATTCTCCGCTCTCAGTTTGTTTGGAAACTTGCGTAGGTCGAGCATGGAATGCGGTTGCTGCGGCGCTACCACTACCCCATGCACGAGACCAACATATTGCCAATTGTGCTGCTTCTTTGATAATTTCAGAAGGTAGATTCTGAGCATCTTCGATTGAACCTGCAAATTCTTGTGAAATTTTCAATGATGCTACTCCTTCTGGCCTAAATCCGATAGGATGAGGGTCTGTTTCTAACCCATCGTGTAACCTTAGTGAGCAAGATGGGGCTCCGTGTAAATCGGCATGAACGTAGAGATCAGTAGAGCGTAGATACTTCCTAACCACTGTGTCGTTACCTTTGGCATCCCGGCCGCCAACAACCAATCTACCATCTGAAAGTATTCCCCATCGATGTTTTTCGAACCAGAATCGCTTGCTACGTTTTCCTATTCTGACTCTTCCAGCTGCTGCTTCTTTCTCCCTTTTCGCAGCCTCTTTTGCAGCTTGAGTTTCCGTTCTTTCCAAAGCCACTTTAGCTCCTTTTGCTTTATCTTTCAGAGTTCTAGCCTGTTCAAAATAAGTCTGGGCATTTTGATGCACTGAATTCTCTACAGATAGAGTTACACTTGCTCCTGGCTCGTTATCTTCGTCAGGTAGCCTAGCCAAAATTGTCCTCTTTGCTGGGTCAATCCTGTCTATCCATGCAACATCAGAAACTTTTGAGTCCAAGGTTTGCCAACCTTCGTTTGCAATCAATGAATTTACTTGACCGAGCAAATCGTCTACATGAGTCCAGTTGTCCTGAATCGATTTTGCTAATTCCTGAGTCAATGCGGCTTGGGATTCAAATCGCTCGATTGCCGACCGTTGCTGAGCAGCCCTTCGGTCAAGTTTTGCTTTCTGTTCTTCATCATCTTCACCCGCTGCAGCTAGTTTCTCTTCCTCTCGACGGATGTAAGCGATTGCATCGTGGGCTCCAAATATCACATCGTATGCTTCTGATAAGTTTGCAATCTTGGTCCTAAGGCTTGAATCCATAAATGGAAGATTAATTGGTGAAAATTCTCCAATCATTCCACTAGCAGAATCTCTCTCTTGAGGGTCATCCAGTGCAGATTTCCAGGAATTTAACCCCTCTTTATCTTCAAACCAAATATACGCACCTTGGGCGTCTGCTAACTCCTCAAGCAACTTATTCATCGATTCACTAAGGACTTCTCTTTGGGTCTCATCAAGAGAATCTGCAGGGTCATCTGAATCTATTTCTGCAGCACTACAAACCGCATTTCCATAGATTCGACCGAGGTTTGCACGCGCCGCAAGAGTTCGTATCAAGGAATGGTCTGAATTATCCAGTAAATTGTCTAGGCCATTCCTGTCAAGTCCTCTAGGGTCCAAAGTTTCAGGAGGGGGTGTGTACGGTTCACCTCTTTTTAGAGCACGACTTGCGTATTTGGCATGGGTTAGTGGCTGGAGAATAACGTCATTATCATCCAGAAGCAAGACGTTTCCATCTCTAAATAACTCAATGACGAGTTTGTATTGACCTCCTCCGTGTTCAAAGGTCAAAATTACTACTCTATCGAAGCCATGTTGCTCGATCTCGACCAAGCGTGAATTTCCTAGATGTTTCCTCAAAATCATTGCAAAAGGAGACGGATTGTTGGGCATTGGTCTATCTCTTCTGGACATATACAGCCTTTTTCCACGCACAATCACCAAATCAACCGAAGGTTCTCCCTTCGGATTAAGCCTCAAAACAACCTGTTCATGATGTGGCTGGTAGGCTTTGCGTACGCGGGGTCCAACCATCCCGCGTAGTTCTCTGACCATGCGGGCGACATCGAATGAGGAAGACTGCGCACGCATGGCTCTCATTACTAGGGCAAGCGCGCCCTTCATCAGACAATCGCTTGATATCTGACGGCTCAGGCCCGTTGACAATGACTGGCATGGGGGGGCTTAGGATGGACGATGGTGTGCCATACGTCCATGGGCCAGAAACCATGGGTGAAGTCGACGTTGGCCTCAGGGCCTTTTGGTATCGGCCAATGTTGCTTCGAAATACTCTCGATGTAGAAGTAGATCTTGACTGGGGTATACACTGCAATGCTGATGCTCTAGCCGAGCAGGCGGCAGTAATTGCTAATCGGATGAATGCGGATGGGATTGAGGAAGCTGAAATGTTGGCTTTGGACTTAGCATTCATTTTCGGATTTGACCACGAGTACTTCCATCATCGCTTTGATTCAGGTGTAAGTTCTCATGTAATGCGAACTCATGCTCAAACCGGTTCATTACCGACTAATTTTGGTAATTATGAAGAATTACATGATTCCATCTCTACTCGTAGAGAAGGTACTGAATGGTGGTTATTGACCGAAGAAACTCTTGCTAATGCACATATTGCAATGGACCCCACTAGACTTGGTGGATTGAAGGACGCGTTCATTGAGCATGGATTACTGCCTGAACCGGGTGACCGTTCCAGAGGTCCATACGCTGCTTGGCGATTCGTAGCCTCAGATCCTTGGAAGTTCAATTGTCTAGCACATCACACCTGGTTACAGATTTTGACTGGAGAATTGGACCCACTGAACATAATTCCTGCAATTGAATCTATTACACACGAAGGTGGGACAGATGCCGCATTCGAGGCTCTCGTGGATTCTATCGTAGATGCATGTGCCTTACCTGCGGATGAAGACTCGGTACCAGATCGAGTGCTAGGAAGAAATGGAACCGAGCACCTGTTTGCTATGGGCGGTGTTCCCGATGGTATGCTCCGCCGACTTGAGGTTCCAATGCATTTCCATGGAGGAGAGGCTAATCGCATGGCAGAAAGATACGGCCCAACCAATCCTGATTGGCCGTATGCAATTATTGAGAATCTCTATGATAAATTAGGACGATTTGATGACGGCCCAGTTGATCCATGGAGTGGTGATGACCCATTCACCTCCATGGCTTGAAATTCAAGCAATATTGTTCATGAAATCTTCGATTACAGAAATTGCAGCTGCCTCGTGTGCGAATTGATTACTCTCGATTTCAATTAACTTCGAGTTTGGTATGTTCTTGCTTAGGTCGCCAGCATCGGAGTGGTCATGGAGAGTATCTGAAGATGCTCTGAGAATTCCAACAGGAGCATCAGTCTTGGAGAAATCTAGATTCATCTTGTATTTTATGAAAACCATCGAACAAAGCCTGAGTCTATCGATTGGAGCGGCTAATAGGGTTCGCCGATAACGAATTCTTTGTCCTTCTTCTTTCAGACGCTTATCGAGATACCAAATTACGAATTTAACCAAGGCATTGTAGAGGAATAATGGCGCTGGAATTAGAGGCCTAGCCCAAATCGGTGGTACGAAAGCTAGGTTGGGGGATAAGACAACTATACTTCGAAAGACCAATTGTTCTTCACGAAGTCCTTCGAGTAATAGTGTAGCGCCCAATGATGAACCCATTGCGTCACAGTTTGATGGGTCCAGCCCCATCCTTGCCAAAATGATTGGTAAGTCGGATGCGATATTTTGAATTTGGAACGACTCTTTGGAAATTTTTTTGTCGATTCTACAACTTCCTTTTTCTCGAGTTTCAATGTAAACAACAGGTCTCTGTTTCACCCACTCAGAAAGAATCGGAAACCATCCCTCAGGAACCGAGTTCCAGCCCGGAATCATTACGAGAGTTCTAGCTTGTTTACAATCTTCATTTGTTGGAGTCCAATGTAGAACTCTGAGGTTGTATTTAGAGTTCCCCTCAATCCATTTTTGTTCGACTTCTGCTCCGTCAAATTCTGCAACTTCTTGCCACAAATCCGACTGCATTTCAGTTCCCCTTAACAAACGACCATTTTCCATTTTCTTGACGAATGTTTCCATTTTCCTCAAGCGCGAGTAAGTGAGAATAGGCCTGATCTCTGGCAAGGTTTGGATGTGCATCCGGAGTGTCAGCATATGCTTGAACGGTAATCGCATCAAGGCTGCCGTCGCTTGATTGCACTGCATTCAACACTCTTGAATGACGTTCATTTCTGTGCTTCAAATATCGTGTCAATAGTCTCCTCGGATTTGCAACCATAGGGCCGTGACCGGGAAATAGAAGTGAAGGGTCTAAGTCTCTCAGACGTTCTAATCCCGCAAGATATTCATTCATGTTTCCATCCGAGGATGGAACTAGAATTGTGCCAAATAAGACAGCGTTATCTCCACTTACAATTCCTGCTTCGCCAACCAAGCAAATGTGTCCTGGACAATGACCATGTGTTTCGATAACGCTCCATTTTTCATCATCAATCTCGATTACATCTCCCTCTCCGAGAGTTCTGTCTGATTCGCATTTTGGCAATACCGCAAGTGTC
>NYXO01000059.1 GCA_002685415.1 Methanobacteriota archaeon | reverse complement strand
CGGCTTTATAGGATTAGAAGTTGCATCTAGCATAGCTCAGCTTGGTAAAAAAGCATATGTTATTGAGTTGGGGCAACAACTGATGGGCAGGGTAATACCAACACAAATAGCTAAATTAGTTTCAAGTTATCATGAAGATAAGGGTAATGTAATTTTACTTGAAACAAATATTGTCTCGATTGAACTAAAGAATTCAGTTTATAAAATTGAGCTCAATAATAAGTCAACATTGGAGGTTGATTTTATTATAGCTGGGATCGGATCAAAGGCTAATACTGACTTATTTGAAAACACATCATTAAATATAAATAACGGTATTGTAACAGATGAGTTTTGTAGAACATCAGAAGAAAATGTATTTGCAGCAGGTGATGTGGCCAATTTTTTTCATCCTTTTTATAATATGCAAATGCGCTTAGAATCTTATCAACATGCACAAAATCATGGGATTGCGGCTGCTAAAAATATCTTAGGACAAAACTTNCCCTATATGCATATACCATGGATGTGGTCTGACCAATTTGANTTAAACTTACAATTAATAGGTGTNTGTAACGACTTTGATCAAGAAATTCANAGNGGCAATAATCTTGAAGAGGGAATTATCTATTTTTTCATAAAACAAAAAAAAATAATGGGTGCATGNGGTATTGGAAAAGNAGGCAAAGTAGGTCGAGATATACGTTTGGCAGGTAAAATTTTAGAAACTAAAGNAGACGTAGANATTGATGATATTAAAAACAAAGAAGTAAAATTAACTACACTTTTAAAAAGATAATTTAAGGTATTTACAAAACTATTTTCAAAATTATATAAACTATANCATGAGTGAAATTAATGAAGGTTGGTTAGAAGTCTCTGAAGAAGCTGGTATTGAAGTTGAAGATATAATTCGATTTGACCACGAAAATAAAACTTATTGTGTATATAAATTAGANGATGGTTATTACGCNACAGATGGTTTATGCACACATGAGACTGTTCATTTAGAGGATGGNCTTGTTATGGATGATGAGATAGAATGTCCAATGCACCAAGGTATTTTTAAGATTAAAACAGGTGAAGCCATNAGCCCTCCTGCTTGCGTTGATTTAAAAACTTATCCAGTTAAAGTTGATAATGGAAAAATTTTCATTAAGATATAATCTTAATAACAAAATAATTTACCAATATGACTAGAAAAAAACTGACAGTTTATGATTATCTNAGATGTAAGGGCAANAGACANTTAAGTGTCCTTTTTGTNCATAGTGCTGATGAAGCTATGGCAGCTNAAGAGGCAGGTATTGATATGATATGCACTTCACATGATGCNCCTCAATATGGAATTTACAATAGTTTNGATGAGCTTAAGAGAATAAGGGAAGCTGCACCTTCTTGTTTTATGCAATCAGGTGGAGCTGTAAATGTTGCCTCTGAATATGAAGCAATGAAATTAGCTCATAAATATTTAGAAGTTGGAGCTGANGTTGTTTATGGAGGAACTTGGAGTTACAAATGGATCCGAGCTTTAAGAGATGAAAATATACCTATNAATAGTCATGTAGGCTTAGTGCCTGGTAAAGCTTCTTGGATTGGNGGGTTTAGAGCCATAGGAAAAACTGCTGATGAAGCGGCGGGNGTATTACAGCACACTCTTGAGTTACAAGAAGCAGGAGTTATTGGTGTGGAGTTAGAGGTTGTCCCTCCAAAAGTTGCAAGTATNATAACTAANAAAGTAAAAATTATGACGCTATCAATGGGCAGTGGATCAGGTTGTGATGGACAATATTTATTTGCAAATGATGTATTAGGTTATACACAAGGACATATTCCTCGTCACGCAAGAATATACAAAGACTTTAAAAAAGAATTTGAACGATTACAAGTTCAGAGAATTGAAGCTTTTAAATCGTTTCATGAAGATACTATTAATAAAAAATTTGACGATCCAAAAATTACAGTTGGCATTGATGATAAGGAATATGATAAGTTTTTAAAACTTGCTGAAAAATTCTAAATCATGTTTGCTGGNGAAGTTGATTTGCAATCTTGGTACAAACCTGATGTAGATAAAAAAATTCTNAAAGAGCTATCNAAAAGATCAGATTNTAAAGGATTTCTTGATATAGGTTTGTTTATTATTGCTTTAATAGCAAGTGGCTATCTTTGTATAATTACCTGGGGGACTTGGTGGAGTTTATTATCTTTGTTCCTTTATGGTAATATTTTTTATTGCAAAGTTATAAGCATCCAACACGAGACAAATCATGAGACTTATTTTAAAACAAGGGGACTCAATAAATTTGTTTATCATATAACAAGTTTACTTGGTGGATTTGAAGCTGTTCGGTGGAAGTGGAGCCATTTCCATCATCATACTCATACTATTTTTACACATGAAGAAGTTTATGATTATGAAAATAATAGCCCAAGACCAACAGAGCCCATACGCTTTCTTTTAAATTTCTTACCATTAGGTCCAATTATTAATATTCAAAAAGTTAGACATTTTACTCATTTTGAGATTATNAAACATTCTCTAGGTATCATTTCATCAGTTGTTAAAATNACTGTTCCTCAGAATGAAATTAACAAAGTGGTAAATAGCTCTCGACTTTATGTATTATTTTGGTTTTTAGTGATTATCANTTCAGTTTTATTNGGATCGTGGCTTCCAATTATAATGATANTGCTGCCTCCTTTTTATGGAAANACTATTTTGATGATTTGTGCAATGACTCAACATGCGGGTTTAAAAGANAATATTAAAGATCATAGAAAAAGTACTCGAACAGTAATTTTGAATCCTTTTTTTAGNTTTCTGTATTCAAATATGGAATATCATATTGAACATCATATTTTTCCAAAAATACCATGCCATAATCTCAAAGCTTTTCATAAAGTAGTAAAAAATCAAATGCCTAAACCTAAATTAGGTGTAATTGAAGCCTACAANTCAATTATTCCNGCTATTTTTAAACAATCAAAAAACAAAGATTATTATATTGATGTGGAAGTTCCTGGTAATTATTAGTAAAAAACAATGTTGAAATTAAATAAAAAGAGTTAGATATATTTTAATACAATAAAAAAGGTTCAATAGATGGCAAAAGATAAACTTAATGATGAAAATTTTGGAACAAGAGATAAAAGAGGTAATTGGAAACCTTTTGGTACTATTGCCATAAACCCACCTAAAGAAATTTTTTTAAATCCGATAAAGCTATTAAAATATTTTTTTAAATACCCGGGAATATTTTTTCCTTGGACATTTGTTTTTGGATTAATAACTGTTCTTACATATTTTTTTCTTACACCTTCTCTAGAAACAATGAAAACTTTTGAGATNGGTTGGATTTCTTTTATATTTTTAAGAAATTCAGCAATAATATTGGTATGGACTGGTTTATTTCATTTAAGACTAAAAAACCAAGGTACCTCNTTTAAGTATAATCCTAAACCNCTTGAGGAAAATAATCCTACCTTTTTATTTAATAATCAAACCAAAGATAATTTATTCTATACTTTCTGTAGTGCTATTCCTCTATGGACAGCTTATGAAGTTATTACATTTTGGGCTTTTGCCAATCAGGTAATTCCATATGTTAGTTGGGAGGCATATCCAATTTATTGTTGNTTTATGTTTTTTTTAGTTCCTTTTATAAGAGATGCACATTTCTATTTGACACACCGNTTGTTACATTGGGGCCCATTATACAGNATTGCTCATAAGGTTCATCATCGNAACACCAATACAGGTGCNTGGTCNGGCATGTCTATGCATCCAATTGAACACATACTCTATTTTTCTGGAATACTCATTCATTGGATTATTCCGTCACANCCCCTTGTAGCCATGTATCATGTTTTTCATGCTGGTCTAGCCCCTACACCTGGTCATACTGGTTATGAAAAAATGACTTTTGAAAACGGTGTTACCATTCCTACAGGAGATTACATGCATTACATTCACCATAAATATTTTGAATGTAATTATTCAGGTGGCAATACTAGTTTTTTGGATAAGTTAATGGGNACCTTCCATGATGGNTCTGAGGAAGCAACAAAANAAGTAATGGAGCGTATTAAAGATAAAGCACATTATTTATAATCTCTNAATAATGTATAAAGTTGATCAATTATACNATTGTAAAAANACATTAGGTGANGGCATAACTTATTCATCAATCAATAATTGCCTTTATTGGTTAGATATAAATAANANATCTTCATTATTCAAAGTANATTTAAGTNCTAATAAAAAAGAAATTTTCAACNTGCCCGAAATTGTAACTGCAACTTCAGTTAGATCTCATGATGAGATAATTCTTGCTTCAAATAATGGACTCAATCTTTTTAATATTACAAAAAATAAATTTAATAGAATAATTAATATTGAAGATCAATTATCATTAACAAGATCGAATGATGGAGGTTCTGATGCTTACGGAAGATTTTGGTTTGGTACTATGTATAATAATTTTGATAAAGATGGAAAAGATTTACCTATTAAGGANAATATTGGGAAATTATATAAAGTAGATATAAATAGAGAAATTTCAGTTGTTGAAGAAGGATTAGGTATTCCCAATACGTTTGTATGGAGNCCAGATAATACAAAGTTTTACTTTACCGACACATTAAATGGCACAATTTTAAAATACAGTTTNGATTTAGATACAGGTCAGTTATCTAATAAAGAGAAATTTGCTTCCTTTGGGCGAGGATTTCCAGATGGCTCNACAATTGATACTGATGGTTGTCTTTGGAATTGTCGATGGGGAGGNTCTTGTATTGTAAGNTTTACACCAGATGGAAAAGTTGATCAGGTAATTGAAATGCCNGTTGAAAANATTACTAACTGTATTTTTGGAGGCAAAGATAGGAAAACATTATTTGTCACCACTGCTAGCAACAACGGAGAAAATCAAAATNCTTTGGATGGAAATTTGTTTNCNATAAACTTACCATATCAAGGTATGGAAGATAATATATCAAAATTAGAATTAAGCTAATTATTGCAAGCAGACTTTAGTATGTTAAAGTAAATTTATTATGTCAGAAAAAAAGAAATTTAGATCCTCTGATTGGTATAATTCTAAGTCACACCGACGAGACACGTTTATTCACCGTGGATGGATGCGAAATCAAGGTCACCCTAATCATTTATTTGATGGAAGGCCAGTAATTGGAATTTGTAACACGTGGTCAGAGTTAACGCCGTGCAATGGACACTTTCGAGAAATTGCTGAGTCAGTAAAAAAAGGTGTTTATGAAGCAGGGGGTTTTCCTTTAGAGTTTCCAGTTTTTTCAGCAAGTGAGTCAAATCTTAGACCAACGGCAATGCTTTTTAGAAATCTCGCCAGTATGGATGTGGAGGAAGCAATAAGAGGAAATCCAATGGACGGAGTTGTTCTTTTAATGGGATGCGATAAGACTACCCCATCATTATTAATGGGTGCGGCAAGTGTGGATATACCAACAATTGGTGTATCTGGAGGACCGATGTTAAATGGTCATCACCGCGGAGAAACTATTGGATCAGGAACAGGTGNNTGGCAATTAGATGCAGATCTAAATGCTGGAAAAATTACAGAGGATGATTTTGTAGCTGCAGAAATTTCAATGAGCAGGTCAAAAGGAAATTGTATGACTATGGGCACAGCTTCTACGATGGGAAGCATGGTCGAGGCATTAGGAATGGCACTACCTCATAATGCAGCAATACCTGCTGTAGATGCAAGACGATATGCGCTTGCTCACATGTCAGGAAAACGAATAGTAGAGATGGTTAAAGAAAATTTAATAATGTCTAAAGTTGTTACAAAAGCTTCTTTTGAGAATGCTATTAAAGTAAATGGTGCCATTGGCGGTTCAACAAATGCTGTTATTCATCTTGCTGCTGTTGCTGGTAGATTAGAAATAGATTTATCTTTGGATGATTGGGAGACATGTGGAAAAGATATTCCAACTCTTGTAAACTTGCAACCTTCTGGCAAATATTTAATGGAGGATTTTTATTACGCTGGTGGAGTTCCTGCTGTCATCAGACAACTTTTAGAGAGAAACTTACTCAATAAAGACGCCCTAACAGTTAATGGTAAAACTATAGAGGAAAATAATTTGAATGCTGAATGTTGGAACAAAGATGTAATTAAAGACTTTTCTTCACCATTGGTAAAAGAAGGAGGTATTAAAATTTTAAAAGGTAATATTGCACCAGATGGTGCTATTTTAAAACCATCAGCTGCAAGTCCTGAATTAATGCAACACAAAGGAAAGGCAGTTGTCTTTGAAAGTGTAGAAGAATTTCATGAAAAGATAGATGATCCAAATTTAGAAGTTGATGAAAACTCAATTTTAGTTTTAAAAAACTGTGGACCTAAAGGTTATCCTGGCATGGCTGAAGTGGGTAACATGAGACTACCTCAAAAGATTTTAAAAAAAGGTATAAGAGATATGATCAGAATATCAGATGCCAGAATGAGTGGAACTGCTTATGGAACCGTTATACTTCATACCTCTCCAGAAGCAGCAGTCAAAGGACCTTTAGCAGCGGTTCAAAACGGCGATTTGATTGAAGTTGATGTCAACAGTGGTAGATTACATCTAAATGTTTCTGATGAGATAATAGCTGAGAGANTNAAANCTTANAAACCTATTTTACCTGATATCAAAGGTGGNTATCAAAAAATGTATGTAGATCATGTCATGCAGGCNGATAAAGGGGCAGACTTAGATTTTCTGGTTGGCAAAAGAGGATCNGAGGTAAAAAGACATAGNCACTAAACTTATGAATAATATTGATTTGAATAATAAAGTTGCAATAGTAACTGGTGGAGCACAAGGTTTTGGCTATTCCATGGTTGAGCGATTTTCTGCTTCTGGGGCAAAAGTGATAATTTGGGATAAAGATATAAAGTTAATGAAACAAATATCTCTTCCTAAACAAGTGGAGACAATGGAAGTTGATGTNACGTCGTATCAAAGTGTTGAAACTGCTACTAATGANGCTATTGCGAAATTCAAATCAATTGATATTTTAGTTAACAATGCCGGTATAGCTGGGCCAAGTTTTAAAACNTGGGAATATCCNNTGGAAGAATGGCAACAAGTTATTGATATTGATTTGAATGGAGTTTTTTATTGCTCTAAATCAATTGTACCACACATGATAAAAGCTAATTATGGAAGAATAGTTAATATTNCATCCATCGCAGGCAAAGANGGTAATCCAAACGCAATGCCCTATAGNGCAGCTAAAGCCGGCGTTATTGCACTAACAAAGTCACTTGGAAAAGAGTTATCTAACAAAAATATTTCAGTTAATTGTGTAACTCCTGCTGCAGCAAAGACAAAAATTTTTGATCAAATAAGTCAAGAGCACATAGATTATATGTTATCAAAAATACCACGTGGACGGTTTTTAAANGTAGATGAACTAGCATCTATGGTGGCATGGTTAGTATCAGAAGAAAATTCGTATACAACAGGCGCAGTCTTTGATCTTAGTGGTGGTCGAGCTACTTACTAAAACTAATCAAAAATTTTACCTGGATTCATTATATTATTAGGATCAAAACTTTTCTTAATTAATTTCATATAAGGAA
The DNA here is from genome assembly GCA_002685415.1 of Methanobacteriota archaeon. GTDB lineage: Archaea > Thermoplasmatota > Poseidoniia > Poseidoniales > Thalassarchaeaceae > MGIIb-O1. Next base: position 1,825 of record NYXO01000059.1, on the reverse strand, counting down.
GATTATCGTTATGCTGTTGAATTAAATACTCTTTTTTATGCACACCAATTCCATGCTCTCCTGTTACCGTTCCCTCTAAATCTAAAGCTTTTTTAATAAGTTTATCACTAAATTTTCTTATAACTTTATAACTGTCTTTGTCTGCNGGATCATATTGAATTGCTACATGAAAATTACCATCGCCCACATGCCCAACCATGGGTGCTCTCAGTCCATAATTTTTAATTTCAATTTCTGCAAATTTAATAGCTTCCACTAGATTTGAAATGGGTACGCAAATATCCGTGGTGTAAACTTTAATATTATTTTGTTCTGCTTTTACAGAGTAGTATACATCATGTCGTGCTTGCCATAACTTATTTCTCTCTTCTGTTGTTTTTGCCCACTTAAACTTACTCCCACNATTTTCTAATGAAATTTCCTCAACTNTCTCAATTGANTCCTTATTATTATTTTCACTNCCNTGAAACTCAAANAATAATGTAGGTTTATTTTCTAAATTTTGTAAGTCAGAATATTTAATACTAATTTCCATTTGATCTTTGTTGAGCATCTCTATTCGAGCAATCGGAACACCGTATTGAATTATTTGCTGAGCAGATAAAACTGCAGATTCTAAATTTTCAAACTGACAAATTGCACTCATAANACTCTCAGGAATGGGATTGAGTCGTAAATGAATTTCTGAAATAATTCCCAGAGTTCCCTCTGAACCTATAAACAAATTAGTAAGGTTATAACCAGCTGCAGTTTTTTTTGACCGAGTTCCTGTTTTAATAATTTCTCCATTTGGGAGAATAACAGTTAAACCTGATACAACACTTCGCATTGTTCCATANCGAACAGCCATTGTACCTGATGCAGATGTAGCTACCATCCCTCCCAGTGATGCATCAGCTCCTGGATCAATTGGAAAAAAGACACCCTTGCTTTTAAGCTCTTCATTTAATTGTTTTCTTGTTACATAAGCTTGAACTCTACAATCAAAATCATTCTCATTGATTTNAAGTACTTTNTTCATCTTCTCTAGAGATATNGTAATCCCATTATTAATACCTAGAACATTTCCTTCNAATGAAGTGCCTGTACCATATGGAATAACAGGAGTGAGTGACTCATTACATAATTTCAATATAGNTGAAATTTCCTCATTATTTTCTGGAAAAACAACTGCCTGAGGAGAAATNGGATCAAAAACATCCTCACCTCCACCAAAATTATTTCTAGCTGATAATGACGTAGAGTACCTGTCACCTAGTAAAAATTTAAGTTCATTTTGCAAACTGTCATTTTTCATATAATAGCAATAATTTATCAAATATCCCTATAGAATGATATGAAAGAAATTAACGAATTAAATAATCTGTTATCTAAATATGTAGACCAAGGTTTTTTCCCAGGTGTGCAATGGCAAATAAATATTGAAGATGATGTATACGCTGGCAAGTATGGGTTAAATAATATTGATACAAAACAAGAGGTTTTTGATAATTCAATTTACAGAATTTGGTCTATGACTAAACCAATAGTAGCGATTGCAGCACTTAAATTAGTTGAAGAAAAAAAAATAACTTTAGATGATCCAATTACAGAATATTTACCTGAATTTAATGGTTTACAAGTTATGGCTCGAGAGGATGGTAATGTAGAGGATGTTGAGACAATAATTCAATATCCAACAATTAGAGATCTCTTTCTTCATACAGCTGGATTTTCTTATAATTTTTTAGCTGATCCCGTCGGAAAGCAATATGACCAACTACGTTTGTTTAATTCTGATACTACAACTTTGGAGGAAGAAATTAAAATTTTAGCAAAGGCACCC
>NYXO01000041.1 GCA_002685415.1 Methanobacteriota archaeon | reverse complement strand
GAAGAACGGTGGCAGAAAATCTCTCTCGAATCCATTCTCAAGAAGCAACACTNGCTCTTACTTTGGNNGACCGNNTATCNTCTGAGACGGATGAATCAATACAGATGCTCTGCGCCTCATTTGTAGGTGGATTAGCTCGCNTTTCCGANGAAGAATTTGTTGGAAGAGCACAATCTATTCTTGCTAAAAGAAACCAAAAAGCAACCCAAAGACTAGTCGAATCAGGACTTCGAGACTATCTATCAACTAACCCAACAGATCCAGCCCACCTTCTTTCCTCGGCCTGGCTTTCATCTTCCGAAATTGGNCACTCTCGNTTAGGAAATCTGATTGTTGAGCAGGCTAGAGTTTCTCCCAAAGCATTCCAAACAACTTGTGAAACTATCAAAGAAGCCAACCCAGAATCTTTCGATAAGTTAGCCAACTGGGTTGAGATGAGAAGTCCCGAGGCNTACCAATTACTGTAAGAAATCAGGAACAACCAGTCGTGGCGCCACAAGCATTGCACTTCAGACAAGTGCCGTTNCGAACCATCTGACTACTTCCACAATCATCGCAGATGTCTCCAGTGAAGCCGCGCTCACGAGCCATTCGGCGTATTCGGGAATCTTCATCTTCAGATGGAGCAACTGCATTCAGAGTCAACTGTACGTCTCTCTTTTCTCCTTGTGATCTTACCAATCCTTCTTCAGTTTGCTCAGGTCTACTGATTGATGTTGACACCATATCTTCAGCAGAGACATGTGCTAGGTCGTCACGCTCTAGATATTGAATTGCCAATTCACGGAATATGTAATCGACAATTGAAGTCGACATCTTAACCCGGCCGCTACCGCCTGTTACCATTCCGCTCGGATCGAACTTCTGGAAAGTGAACGACTTGACGAATGCATCTAGAGGCACACCGTATTGTAGTCCGATNGACACNGCAATTGCGAATTGATTCAGNAGNGANCTCCATGCNGCACCNTCTTTCGAGGTTGTAATCATAATCTCCCCCAAGCGACCATCATCATAGTTGCTTGAAGATAGGTAAACTGTGTGACCTCCTACTCTTGCCTTCATCGTACTTGATGATCTGACATCAGGGAGAGGTCTTCTTGTTGCGATGTAATTGTGGACAAACTGTTCAGCCACAACTGTTGCAGCAGGAGCTGGGATTGGAAGAGCTTCAGCAGTTTGCTCCACCATCTTGTGAACAACAGTAACTGCCTCATCCTCTNCTTCCTCATCTAGAGAGGTGGCATCAACCAATTGATTCATCAATGGTTGACTGAGTTTACTTCCATCACGATAAATTGCACATGCCTTAATCATAGTATCATAGCTTAGGTCATATGCTGCTCTAATATCCTCAATGGAGGCATCTGCAGGCATGTTNATAGTTTTCGAAATGGCTCCGGAAATGAATGGCTGAGCGGCTGCCATCATCAACACGTGAGCNTTCCAATCAATCGATCTCTTTCCATACTTACCACAAGGNGTCGCGCAATCGAACACGGCCAAGTGCTCATCCTTCAGTCCAGGAGCTCCCTCGATTGTACCGTATCCGAAGACGTGGTCATTGGCTTGGTCGATTTCGTCATTAGAGAATCCAAGGTGGCCGAGAGTGTCAAAGAACGGATCTTCAAATTGTTCTTTTGAAATTCCTAGAGTTTCTGTNCAGAATTCCTCTCCAAGGATAGAAGGCGCAAATGCAGATCGAATATCGAAAACATCTGGGAAGCTCGACTCCACTTTCTTCACCATTTTTGCATTGAAGCCAGCAGCCTTCAATGCCTTAGAAGAGACGGTAGGGCAGTTCCCTAGCGAAGCNGTNCCCATAATGTATTCTTGAATCGCTTGCGTCTCTTTTTCCGAGTACCCCAGTCGTCGTAGAGCGTTTGGTACTCCATGGTTGATTATTCTTAGAGAACCTCCTCCTGCTAGTTGTTTGTACTGAACTAGTGAGAATTGTGGTTCAACTCCTGTGGTGTCAGCATTCATCACTAATCCAATAGTCCCCGTTGGTGCAATAACAGTTGTTTGAGCATTTCTGTATCCATGNTCTTCACCTTCTCTCAGAGCGCGGTCCCATGCTTCTCTGGCAGCTTCAAGAAGATCCTTTGGACACTTCTTTGAGTTTATTCCCATAGGNAAAACCGACAAACCATCGTATTCTTCTGCNGGAGCATCATATGCTGCTAGTCTGTGATTCTTCATCACTCTCAGCATATGGTCAGCATTCTCTGAATAGTTCGGGAATGGACCTAGAACCGAAGCCATCTCGGCGCTGGTTGCATACGATTCACCACACATAATCGAAGTAACAGCGCCACAAATCGCGTAGCCTCTTTCATCATCATAGGGAATTCCCATGTGCATCAGAAGCGAGCCCAAATTACAGTAACCAAGCCCTAGGGTTCGGTATTCGTAGGACTGACGAGCGATTTCAGCTGAAGGGAATTGCGCCATTAGTACACTGATTTCTAAGGTTGCAGTCCACAACCGAACTGAATGCCGGAAATCTTCGACGTCAAAGGTTTGAGTTGCCTTGTCATAGTAATGTAGCAGATTGATGCTTGCTAGGTTGCAAGCAGTGTCGTCGAGGAACATGTATTCGCTGCAAGGGTTTGATCCGTTGATTCGCCCGCCCTCAGGACAGGTGTGCCACTCGTTGATTGTAGTATCGAATTGAACTCCTGGGTCGGCACAAGCCCAAGCGGTATATGCTACCTTATCCCACAATTCTGCAGCTGGCATAGTCTTGCATGGCTCAGGCTCTCTTCCTTCTTCACCGGCCTTCTTTAGTTCAGTTCTATGGTAAAGATTCCAGTCACCATCATTACGAAGAGCATCCATAAATGAGTTCGGAACACGAACAGAATTGTTTGAATTTTGACCAGATACAGTTCCGTATCCTTCTCCTTGCCAATCTGTATCCATCTGTTCAAATGTTAAACTCTTCCAACCCTGATTTGCAAGGTCGAGAATTCGCTTGATATGTGGTTGAGGAACGCTATCTCGTACGGCCTTTATCATCGCTAATTTGAGAGCGCCATTAACCGCTGGATCAGTCTTAGATTCATCCTCATCGTGGCTCCAAATTGCAGACAATATAGCATCTGAGTGTTTCTGTAATAGACTTGAACCAATTACTAGAGCGGACACTTTTTCTTCTTCAGTCAACTTCCAATCAATGTATTCTTCGATATCCGGGTGATCAAGATCTAGAGTAACCATCTTTGCTGCACGTCGTGTTGTGCCGCCTGACTTGATTGCCCCAGCAGCTCTATCGCCAATCTTTAGGAATGACAGAAGGCCACTGGAAGTACCTCCTCCAGACAGTGGTTCTCCTGCTCCTCGGATTTGAGAGAAGTTCGAACCTGTTCCTGATCCATACTTGAATAATAGAGCCTCTCTATTCCAGAGCCCCATAATCGATTCAGTACCTCCAACCAAGGAATCTCCAACCGATTGAATAAAGCAAGCATGAGGTTGAGGGTGCGTGTAGGCATCCTCTGAAAGGTTCAATTCGCCAGTGACAGCATCTACGTAGTGGTGGCCTTGAGCTGGACCTGTAATCCCATAGGCCCAATTCAAACCTGTATTGAACCACTGTGGACTATTCGGAGCAGACCTTTGACTTGCAATTAGGTAAGCCATCTCATCGTAGAAAGCACGCGCATCGGCTTCGCTAGCAAAGTAGCCATGAGTCCAGCCCCAGTAGGTCCAGGTGCCCGCAAGGCGACGGAATAGTTCTCGTCCATCGGTCTCACCGACGAACCTCTCCTCCGGAGCTAGGGTCTGAAGCTTTTCGTGATCGGGCTCGCTACGTTGCAGCCAACCGGGAACTCCTTCCTCTGACACCTTGCGCAGAGCAGCAGGAACACCCGCCTTCCTCAGGTACTTCTGAGCACAGACTTTTCCTGGAACACCAGCAAAACCGGATGGTAATTTAACGCCATGAATCTCATGAGCGAGACTTCCGTCAGGGTTACGGATCTCTACACTCATCTCAATCCAATCAAAAGCATCGAAGGGGTCAGCACCCGCTGTAGTAAAACGGCGTTCAATCACTAATCCTTTCTCGGCTTCACCCTCTTCGGCTACTGCCTCATCATCTGTTCTTGTCTGCATTACAACCACTTCCGAATTAATTCCCCGGCTCAATTCTCTCCTTCGCACGCGCGAAGGATTTGGTTGTGCCCGAAGACGGACTTTAATGAGTTCGGAAAATATGTCTTCTTCTCAGATAATTTCTAGTTGAGAAATCCTCAATCCAGATTCCCATGATACGAGTAAATTAACAAGTTACGAACGTAAATCAAGTGTCCATTCTACACTTGCTCCGGACCTTGAAATCATGATTCCAACCGAACAATCCTTTTCATGAGAAAGAGAAATTATTCTTCGAACCAACTTCTCTGGAACATCCCCTTCAACGACATAGTGCATCTTCACTGAAGTAAAAACACGTGGAGACTGATCCGCCCTTACTCCCTCCACATCTACCCACATCGCCCGAACGTTTTCCATTCGGTCTTTCAGGCCGACCCTAAGGTCAATTAGGGAACAAGCGGCATGAGCCTGAAGCACCATTTCCATCGGGCTGGGTGCCACTTCGCTGTAGATCGAAGTCAACTTCCCAGACTCAGTTTCAGCCTCCATGGAATAACCCTCAGTCCATCGAACTACGCTCTTCATGACTCCTCCTCTATCGCGTCCGTCTTGAGGGTTGGCTTCTTGAGGCGAGGGCAAGTGGAGCGACTGAGTGACATGACTGAGGGCAGTGCAATTACAATGGAAGAAGGTCGTTTGAGAGTACCCGATCAGCCAATAATCCATTACATCGAGGGAGATGGAATTGGAGTCGATATTACTCCTGTAATGATTGATGTAGTCGATGCAGCAGTCCACAAGGCATATTCTGGATATCGTCAAATACACTGGTCCGAAGTGTTAGCTGGAGAGAAGGCATTCAACGCAACAGGGGAATGGTTGCCAGATGAGACACTTGCTTCAATGAAGAACGGCCTAGTCTCAATCAAAGGGCCTCTAACAACTCCGGTAGGCGGAGGAATCAGAAGCCTGAATGTTGCATTGCGACAACAACTGGATTTGTTCGCCTGTGTCCGTCCGGTTCGCTGGTACGCTGGTACGCCCAGTCCTGTACGAGACCCTGGCGCAGTCGACATGATTATTTTCAGAGAAAATAGCGAAGATGTCTACGCTGGAATAGAGTGGGAATCAGGTAGCGAAGATGTCGCGAAGGTCATCCATTTCCTACAAAATGAAATGGGTGTCGAAAAGATTCGATTCCCTGACACATCAGGAATAGGAATCAAGCCGATTAGTGTAGAAGGAACCGCTAGAATAGTACGGGCGGCGATAAGATACGCAATCGATAATGACAAGGATTCAGTAACTCTTGTTCACAAAGGAAACATCATGAAATTCACTGAAGGCGGATTCAGAGACTGGGGCTACCAACTCGCCAAAGATGAGTTTGGAGCAGTAGAATTAGACGGTGGTCCTTGGTGCACATTGACTAATCCTAAGACAGGAAACACGATTGTCATCAAGGATGTAATTGCGGACGCAATGCTACAACAAGTTCTCACGCGCCCGCGCGAGTACAGCGTTCTTGCAACAATGAATCTGAATGGCGATTACATCTCTGATGCGCTAGCAGCACAGGTTGGCGGAATAGGTATTGCTCCAGGCGCGAACATCAACTACGACACTGGAATTTCTATCTTCGAAGCTACACATGGAACAGCGCCAAAATATACCGGTCAAGACAAGGTTAATCCAGGTAGCCTTATTCTTTCAGCTGAAATGATGCTCCGCCACATGGGTTGGGTAGAAGCGGCGGATCTAATTGTCAAGGGAATGGAAAGTGCGATTTCAGCCGGAACTGTAACCTATGATTTCGAGCGCCTTATGGAAGGGGCTACTTTACTCAAGTGCAGTGAGTTTGGACAGGCAATTATCTCGCACATGTGAAAACTATCTGATGAAATAATCAATTTCTCAGAATATGGCTGTTCAACTGCTGAGCAGTTGAAATCGCATCGAATCCGAAGTTATCATGCAAGGCTCTTGAAATTAGAGTGAAGTCAGAATCTCTTGTAGCAACTAGGACACAACCAACGTCAGGAATCGTCGATGAAGCGTACACAGTCGCGTCTCGCATTATCTCAAGGTCACCAGATTCAGGGTAAATTTCGTAGCCATCTATTACAGTTCTTGGTGGGGGGTCATCTCTGGCCAGTTGCTTGGCTTCCGTAACTCTCTCGAAAATCTCAGTATGACGAACTAGGAAAGACTCCAAGTCAACCTCTCTCTTTGCATCCATGTCAACCTCGGTTCTGAATTTACCAAAAGTTCTCAGAACATACTCAACTCTTTCTTGTAGAAGTTTGGAGGTGACGGTTGACTTCCAGGCTTTATTGTCGATATACACATCTCTGAAAAGTTCTCTCGCAATTTTTGGAGATCTTGTTCGGTTGAGGAATTCGGCTTCGGCAGAAGTAGGTATGCACAAATGAACCCGACCTTCTTCGCTACGTCTCTTTAGCATCCAGACAAAGGCTCTCTCTACCGTCCAATCGAATGTGCCGAAATTATCTTGAGAAATTTGTCCCAACAAATCATCCTTCAGGGCATCGATCAGAATATTTGTATCGACCAAAACCAACGGCCTCAGTGAAAGAGAGCTCAATGAGCGACGTTGTCGGACTAAAATGCCCTTACTATATCTGCGGAATAATGCCTTTTGCGAACGAACCAATGTCTGAATCTGCCGTAATTCGAAGTTATTCGATTGAATCGCAGTTTCGAACATACGAAGTCCACGAATCGGTGAGATATCGGCTACTTCTTCTGCGATTAACGTAATTTCAAGAACATCCTTTCTTTCGTTCAATTCCATTAAGAATCGTCCTTCAAGTTCACTTCTTCTGCCAGGTTCCTTGCGACGCATCATCATCTGCGCCGCTAGAACGCGGCCACGGAACGGATCCTCGGGCAATCTATGTTCCGAAGCATAACGAAGTGCTCTGTCGAGAACCTCTAATCTACGCTTCACAACCTCTCTGTCTTCACTTCCTTCACTAGGTTCTCTTTGTGAAACATATTCGATTATTCTTTGAGTGGCAATTTCGTTACGTCCAGCGACAGCGTCCGCACAGACTCTTAGGTATAGTTGGAATCTAGAGGTAACAGATGCTAGCAACTCTGGATGTTTGTCAATCAAATCAATTGCTTCTTTCCAACCACCTGCAAGGGCAAATTCAATCAATGATTTTCTAAGTAAAAGGGATGATTGTTCGAATTCACCTCTAATTCTCATCGCTGCATCTCGGTATGATCTAGCAGCATTGATTCGATCTCCTTTTGTCATTGAAATTGTTGCTCTGACAATTTGGTGATTAGAGGAGCCATTGTCATGCTGTCTATACCACATCTCCAAATCTGGAATCGCTGCGTTATGTTCCAATACTAGGTCTGTAGCAAGTCTGATTGTACGTAGTTCAACTCCTTCGGTTGAACACAGTGTTCCCAAAGCAGAAAGAGCCGATTCTGCTCTTTCTTCAACCCCACTCTGGAGATCCATGGTCGCTCTATTCAATCTCAGGGCACTCATTAGAACACTGAATAGACTTCTCTCAAGGTAGGTTAGATCGGCCTCCTCAACAGATTGTTCCAATCTTTCAATACGATTTTCCTCAACCAATCCGTCACCATCTGCTCGGAGTGCAGCCCTAACTTGGTTGAGAGCCTCAAGGCCTTTTGAATCCAATTTATCATGAACAGCATCCATCGAAGAGGGGTTCCCGCTCAATAGTGCAATCAAGGAAGATGAGGCCTCAGTCATAACCTCGTCATTTTCTGCCTCAGCCAGCCCGACGATTGCACTTTTTCGCATATCTGCAAGCTCCTGCATAATTGAAACTCCTTTTTCTGCAGCAATGAGGTGCCAAACCAATAATGCACGATGAGGAAATTTAGATGCCAGGTCTGGGTGATTTAGGAATTCACCACTTAGCCCATCGACATCAGCCGATAGTGTGTAAATGTCTAACACTTCTTCCTCGATACCCAAATTTGTCATTGAGAGTTTTTTGGCTGCTTTCTTCCTAATCTCGAGAGGGGCTGAAGAATTTCGCATTACACTTAGAGTCAATTCATCAGATGACTTCGCGAGTCCCTTCAGAATAGAATCTTGAATTATTGAATCGTTAGTTTCAGAGATTAGATTTATTGCAATATTCATTTCATCTTCATTGTTGATTTCCAAACCCCTGAGAATCGATACAGTTTCGACTCCTCGATTTACAGATGTAAGGGCAGCGATTACAGCCCACCGAAGAGCATCCGAAGCAATATATCCAGCATTTTGTAGAATTTCCATGCCTTTCAGTAAAGTATCAGCATCGGTGGTATTTCCAGCCTGAAAATTCTTCCACGCCTCAATTTGAATAGCCTTTGCGAGATTATCTTCACCATCCTGAGATATGGCTTGCTGCCAATTTTCAGTTGAACCTGCCCTTAGCGATAAGAGAGTAGTTTGTGCCTCAACTAAGTCTTGCAAATTTTCTGAATCAACACTCTCGAATATCGAAGTAGATTGGTCAACGCCTCCTGCCGCCATTAACATCGCTTCTAGCAATGAATAATCTCCAGTCATATCTATCAAAGATGGATTCATCCATGCCTTCCATTTCTGTGGACGTGGTTTTCCAGAGCGAAGGTCACGAGTAATTTTCTGAAGGGCTGATGCTTGATGGATATCCAATTGTAGGGCGCAGGAATCCAGCCAATCGAGTAATGCTGAGGAATCCTGTGGATCGAAATTGGCACCACTTAACCAATCTCCTGCGTCGATATTTTGCTCTTTTTCAGAAATTGGAAATCTACCTAGTTCTGCAAGCAAAGGGGCTTCCCTAGCCATACGTTCCCAAACAGGATGAACTCCAGTTTCACACTCTTTCCTTAGAGGTTGAAAACTGTCATTCCATTCTTCTTTCCAAGACGACCCCATCTTGTGTTTCTGTGCGATTAATACTGCCAATCTGTATGCCGCCGGCTCCTTCGAACGAATTACTGACTGCGGCAATTCCAAGCGGTCTTGTAACCCGGTTTGGCCACCTCTGCCTCCTCTTCTACCAATTCGTCTATTTGGCCTCGCAGGCTTCCCTGAGGACGAATCAGGATCGATAGATTCCGGTGCTGCTTGATTTACCGCTAAAAAGGCCAAAGCCTTCCATTCTTTACTGAGTAAATTCCATGCNTTAGGGCGTTGAATTTCGGATTTTCTCCTGCCTGAATCGTCACCNGCTCTTTGCAGTTGTTCGACGCAATCGAGCAGGTAATCCTCCAAATCGAATCACTCCGGTAGGCATATCGCCCCATCCCTGCCTACATCAACACATCGCCTTGCTATGCAAGGCGTGAGAAGGAGAACTCAAGACCCCTAAACGGTGGCGTAGGCCTGTGGAAATCACTCAAGTGCTCATTCTCTTGCTGCATCCGTTCGCGGCATTGGTTGTCATCCGAGAGTTCGCAAGGCAGCGAAATTGGCGTAAGCTGAGCACCACCCTGAAGGGTNCCGAAAGGGCTGAAAAACTCGAAAATCACGAGATTCAAGGTGAAAGATTATTTCGCTGGGTTTTGTTTGTTGTCTCTTTGGCTTTTGCTGCCAAAATAACCTCGTCTTTACTATCGGGGGAAGGGTTCTCACTCGACTTACTAATGCCTGGGCATTTCCATGGCTGGGCCGGACTACTCGGAATAGTGCTAATGACCTATCTTTGGAATTTGGGAAGGAGGACCAGTGCCGAAAAAAAAGCCGGGCAATCTTATGTAAAATCAAAACAATTACACAGTAAACTTAGCGATATTATGTTCGGATTAATTGTCATTCATGCTTTCCTTGGTTTCCTATATCTGTTACAATTAATCGGCTAACGTTGTGCCCACATTTTCAACCATTCTCGAATATTTTCATCGATATCTCCTTTGGCAACTTTCCTCTCAATCCTTTGACCATTTTCTAGCGCTTGGATCCTACAACCACAGGCATTGGCATGACCTCCTCCGTCTGGGTCAAATCTTGTCGCTAACTGAGTGAGATCGAAAATTCCACCTTCTGTGTGTAGGAATGAGTTAGTATAAAATGAGGCTGAAACAGGATAGCTATCTTCCTCTCCGAAGCCAGCGCCAACATCTCCATGAATTACCATACAAGCATCNCAGTCNTCTCCNGCNAAGGCNGTNACNCGATAACCATTAGAACGCACNCCCATNTCTTCTAATCGNACNACAGCNAGCCTATCGATNANTTCNAATCGCTCTGCAATNATNGAATTNGCACGNNTNAGATAGTCTCNTTTTTCANCAANNACAGANGANATNTTTTCNGAAGATAGNANTTCTTCNACNGANTCNCCACGACTCAAAGCCTCNAGGATTTCAAGTGANATTANNTCATTTCCTCCNATGATTCTTCCTAGCCAAACNACTGGGTGNTCTGANAGNAANTCCTCTTTGCTAACNGANCCNCCATCCANNTTGTCGACCCATTCCATAAGGNCNGNNAAATCGGANANATCNACAACTTCACCAACCANNTCAAANGCNATTCTTGCNGCNGATGGNGTAGGNTTCCAAACNACNACCATCTCNGAATTATCTTCTNCATCNGNTGGTGCNTTNGATTGNTGGTGNTCAATACTCAANCCACATTGAGAATGTCTAGGTAAATCACAAACTGCAGTGTGCCTATCGATTACATCGTCCAACATTCCAGCCCGAAGTTCGCCAGGGTGGCCGAATACGACTTCAGCATCCTTCCACCATCTTCTCAGAATTGCACCAGTTACTACTCCATCAAGGTCAGAATCCGTCACAATTCGACGGATATCAAGCGACAGGGCAGGGTGAGTCATCAATAGACTCCGCTACAACTTACGTATCATTTGTTTGGGTGGATTGTTTTCGCCTACAGGGCGAATTCGTTTACAGGATAACTTGACGAAAATAGGACAATCGAGAAATGCATGATGCCTATCCCAGCCCCTATGGAGACGTCCTGCGGATTCGTCTTGGTTAACTTCGACAGTATTCTTCTGTTGCAATATCCGCAAGGACATTGGTCCTATCCCAAAGGGCATGTTGAGGGTGATGAAGATCATTACCAAACCGCTCGCAGAGAGTTAGAAGAAGAGACCGGAATTAGTGAGGTAGAGATTGATTCAGACTGGAGTCACAGAACAGAATATACCTTCCANAGCAAAGGAAAACCAATCGATAAACAGGTATATTGGTACATTGCTTCAACCGATCAACTTGAGGTTAAATTATCCCATGAACATACTAACTATCTCTGGCTTAGTTTNGATGATGCAGAGGAACAACTCACTTTTGCTCAGGAAAAGGAAGTGCTTCGCTCAGCCAGAGAACATATGCAAAAATGGGCAAGGTAATCCGATTTCTAAAGAATCAGGCCTACCAACCAGTTCAATGCGACCGACAGAATAACAATAGTAAATACCAAATCAAAAATTACTTTTAGAGTAACGAAGAACTTTCCAATCCCTTTTTGAAATTGAGAACGTTTTGAATCATCAATACTCTTGATTACTTCTCTATGCCCCTCAAGATATTTCCTAAAGAAAGACACAACTAATCACTCTTGACGCTTACCCATAGGAGTCCACAAGGTTTCTTCTTCACCCATCTTTGCAGAGATCCAACGTCCGAGAACAAAACAGTGGTCTGAAAGCCTGTTGAGATAACTGATTACTTCAGGTCGAACCTCATCACGAAGAGCACAAGCCTCTCTCTCAGCTCTTCGAACAATCGTTCGTGCCATGTGCAAACTTGCTACTGCTGGGCTACCTGTCGGTAATATAAATGAAGACAGAGGTTTCAAATCTTCCAACATAGAATCCATCTCTGCGACTAATCGTTCTCCCGATTCTGCTCCAATAATCGACATCTGTTCAGGAATGCCACCGGGGGGACATGCGCACTCGGCTCCAACATCGAATAATTCCTGCTGGATTATCCCTAGCAACTTGTCTGCATAATCACAAACCTCCATCGGCATAGAAGATCTTGAAATCTCCATTCTAACTATTCCAAGGGCAGAATTAGCTTCGTCAATGGTGCCGTATATTGCAACCCTTTGATGTTCCTTTCCGACACGAGTACCGTCGACAAGAGAGGTTTCACCCCCATCTCCGCCGCCTGTGTGAACCTTCGTTATCCGAACCATATTATTCCCTACCGAGTGGGTATTTCGCTTTGAATCGTCCTAGAGCCATTCACTCTTCTTCCATTCCTCGAGAGGTCTGTAATTTGTTTAATTCACCCTCTATCGTTTCAATCCAATTTTTATCAACTGCATCCCATCCACCGATAGCCTGTAATTCCTGTATATGCTCCTTTTCGGCGGCTTCATCCCCTAGGTGTTTGTGAATTAAAGCAAGAGCCGCATGGCTCATTGCATTGAGCCATTGATCATCCATGTCCCAAGATCGTTCAAAGTGTGAAATCGCACCCCTTGGGCCTTGTAACAACCCTCTACTGACTTGTCTGAGGCCCGATTTTGACCAGGTAATTCCCTGCACGCCTACAACTAAGCCTCTGAATGCAAGATAAATTTCTAGCATCACTACAACCGAGGCCGTAGCGAATGAAATTAGGTGGTCTGTAGAATTCATTTCATTCCATGAATCGGCCATCAAACTGACAGTTCCTACACACAGTAAGACGCCACCAAAGGGTGCGACTAGCACATCTTGTTGCGTAACCACCATGTGTCTGACGCCGTAAATAACGGCCAGCCCACCAAAGATTGCAGCGGTAACTGTTGGAGCTAATATCGCAGTGTCTCTTGGGGCATTTCTGCTAATCAGAAAAACCAGTCCAAATGCTATACTGGACCATCCGAATCTGTTCCCAAATTCAGGAAAGGGCTGTATTCGAGCATAGTAAAGTGATACGGCCCCGAGAGCGAAAAATAGTGCAATCCAATAATCTAATTCAGAAGTACTCATTCAACTTCACCTCGTGGCTCATCACGCCAACCCGGTTTCCAGAAATCATCATCATCAAGCCACTTCAGCCATTCGTCGTCCGAAGCACGTAAGAGGCGTAGTGAGCGCCTATCCAGCCCATCAAGGAGCGCATCATCAACCTCTCCTTCTGAGTGTGCATCGGTCCACTCTATTTGCATCTGTCGAACCAATCTTCTACCTTCTTCTGGGTTATCGAAATTTCTTTCACAGGACTCTCGTAAGTCCTGTAACCAAATTCTCGTTCCACGAATATGTAGGTCATCTTGCAAGGTTTTCTCCTTACGTTTGAATGGCCACCAACCCATGTCTCTCAATCTTCGGGCGCAAGCCGTTACCCTTGATGCTTACGAATTAATGAAAGATTGCCGGTGCCTCCGTCAGGCCATGGGTCGCATCGTTGTACATCTACATGGTCGAGCAAAGGATGCAGCATTCAGGATGGCTATCTCAGATTACGCAAATCGCCTTTCTGGAGAAGGCGTTTCGCTTTCAGAACACAGAAATCGTACAGATCCGGAGACATATATTTCCTCAATTGTATCCAAGGCAGGAGAAAGTAATGTAATTCTTCTCGAGGAAAAAGGCGAGATACTAGATTCGATAGGGTATTCAGAGAAATTGAAACAATGGCGTCTTTCACCTAATGACGTGCACTTAGTTGTAGGGCCACCGGGTGGTTTTGGAGACTTTAGCGCCGGTATGTCTTCCTTATCACTTGGTTTGATTACGCTACCTCACGAACTGGCTGCAGTTGTATTGTTAGAGCAATTATATCGAGCTTCTACAATCATCAAAGGATTGCCATATCATAGGGCATAATTTGGACGAATTAGAAATTAGATTCCGTCGTGGATAATTCAATGACTTTGTTTTGTTCATCCACATGAACAATTCGCGGTTCATGATTCCCAATTTCACCCTCTTCAATACCTTGGAAAGTAAGTAAAATTACCAAATCGCCGGGTTTTACGAGATGAGCCGCGGCGCCATTTATGCATATTTCTCCCGAGCCCCTAGGTGCCTTTATCGCATAAGTCTCCAATCGTGAACCATTGGTTACATCGAGCACTGCAATCTTCTCCCATTCTACAATCCCCGCCGCCTCCATGAGGTCCTCATCAATTGATATCGAGCCTACATAATCCAAGTCTGCCTGAGTGACTGTAGCTCGGTGGATTTTTGATCGCAAAACCATTCTTATGGGCGCCATCGGACCAATTGAGAGAATGTTGTTTTTTGAACGTATGGAGAAAAAAATGCTTCGACAATAGTCGCTCAAAAACTATCATCAACAAGAAAATCATCATGATATCCTTGACATTTTTTTGCGAAACGAAGCATGATACTCGAAGGCTTCCGTGATACTCGCGCGCGCATGNAAGGGGATTTGTTGATAAATAGGTCGATTTTGCAATGTTACTTCGGTGGTCGGAATGAAGGAAGAGAAACAGACTTGGTACAGTCGAGAAAACAGAAAGAAGAGTGGTTCAGCGCTGATGATGATAGTGCTGATGTTAATGAGCACTCAGATGTATAATTTCATCGGAGTTGAGGAAGAACCAACCAACCTCGAAACTGTCGAGGAGACTCCTTCAAGGACCGCATATCAGCAGTTCTACCAAGCCGAGGGTCAAACAACAGGTGCCACACAGGGGCAGCCTGTTGCAATGGGCAATTATGTGCATGAAGCTTTTACAGATCCAAGTTGGGTAGATCCAGCCTCGTACCAAGGCAAGATTACCGACCCATCAGTTCTACTCACTAACCCTGGATATGGCTTTTTCCTAGAACAAACAAACACCGAAGATCACGACAATGATGGTATCAATGACCTCGATGATTTAGACGACGATAATGATGGAATTAGCGACCTTATCGAGCGTTTTGACGGATGCTACGGAACTGACCCATTCGATCACGATAACGACGGCATCTCAGACGAGAATGACTGGGATGACGATAACGACGGAATTCTAGAAGGCCCAATTGACTACACTCAAGGAGCCGATCCATGGAACGTCAGTGCCGACCGATATGTCGAGCCAAACACCGTACACCCTTGGACTGGGACTCCAGTAGGACCGGGCTATAGAATAGATCAGAACCCGATGGATCACGATAATGACGGCGTGACGGATGAGGATATAGATGGAATCGGCCGAGGTTCATATGACGAGGATGATGATAATGATGGCAGAATAGACCAGTTTACATGGCCTTGCGACTTTGATGGCGATGGAATGCAGGATTATTTCGATGACGATGACGATAATGATGGTGTCATCGACCTATGGGACTCACATCCTTGGGATTCCACTGTTACAACGAACATTACTGATACAGCATCAATGTGGGACGACCCACTTCCTTGGGATGCAAAAGATACAATCACAATTTTACTCGAAACCACCGGAATTAATCCACAATTTTACACCATTGAAGTAGGGGACACGGTGGTCTGGGTCAATGACGACAATAGACCTCACAATGTCACTGCCGATGATGGTACCTTCGATAGTGGGTCGATAGCACCAGGCGGCTCGTTTTCGTTCACATTTACTGAAGAAGGCACTTGGCAGTTTTCCGACCCTGACGGTTCTCCATTATTCTCTGGTAGTGTGTCAGTAGGGCCAGAGACCAGTCAATCATTGCCAGCTGCATTCGACCTCAATCCTGATATTTACACAACAGACAAATTCAATTTTGCGACCAAAGAACAAAACATATGGCATCCAAGAAATCCAACATTCACTCAAATGATTGACGGTGATCTTGACGGTGACGGTATTCCAAATTTCATCGATCCAGACAACGATAATGATGGCTCTCCGGATTCATCGGATACCGACGATGACAACGATGGATTACTAGACATGTACGATGTTGACGATGATAATGACGGAATACCAGATTCTTGTCTTCAGCTAGACACTAATCTAGATGGAATCGGAGATTATCCAAATGATCACCCAATTCAAATTCCTGGCGTTGACTGCGAACTTGATTACGACAGAGACGCTGATGATGACTTGTACAGAGCAATTGATTCAGATTATGATTTGGTCTGGGATTGGATGGACACAGATGTTGGAGGCGCTTGGCCTGCTGATAATTTACTAGGAGAGCCCGCGCTTAATCCAACTGATATCCCTTATGATTTGGATAATGATGGTATACTGAACGAAGATGACCCATACATGATGGCAACTACCGACCAAGTTGAGGATTGGAACTGTGCCAGTATAACCAATCCAAATCCGCAAAACTCCGATATGAATTGTACCGTAACTCGTAAGTCCTACACGGGGAATAACGACTGGGACAATGATGGTATCAACAATTGGGAAGACGTTGACGATGACAATGACGGTGTTTTAGATTGGCTAGACATAGATCCAAATTGCGATCTTGACGATGATAACGACCTCCATCTACTCAATGGTTCACGATTCCGAGACGACGGGCCTAACGATATCGATACGGACATTGACGGGGACGGACTACCAAACGACGAGGATTGGGATGACGATAACGACGGCATACCAGATTTGTATGATCCTGATGACGGAAATTGTGGAATAGTCGACAACGACAACTCAGATCAATTCTCTACCTCGAATGGCTACTCACACGGAGATGGCGACATAATCGATGGTAGTGATGATAGTCAAATTTACACAGCAGTTGGGACCTCTCAGACCCCAATCTTGTGGGCACAATATTGGCATTTCAGCCCATTTACTGCAGAGGAACACGGATTCATTCTTCCATATAATGGATACCAGGAAACAACAGACACCGAAATCCCAGAAATGGTCTCGAATGGAGAAATTCCGGAGATGTACTACTATGTAATGATGAGGTGGAGCCCATGGAATGGAAACAACTACTTCGATATCGATATGGATGGAGACTCACTGATTAATGGCATAGATGTGGATATGGATGCAGATGGAATGCCTGATTGGTGGGATCAAGATGAGGGCTCTGACGGAAGATTGGATGTAAACAATCCACAGTTCGGTGGTTCAACCGACGATGGCGAATGTGATATTTCTCTAGCCAATTTCCTTGTATTTGGAGGTTTTACTGAAATTGTCTGTGGTCTTCGCTTATCGTGGCTGTATGCATGGCCTCTTTTGAGTGCACGTCAAACAGGGCAGCTCATCTACACCCTACCTTACTCCACTCGGCCCGACCCTGAATATGATGACGGCCCATATGATGGAACAGACGCCCCAGACAACAGCCCAGCACCGAGTTGTGATGAGAACTGTTTCCACTTCGATTTCACAACCGATACACCCGACCCCACAGCGGCGGTAACCTACGAGCAGATGAAGAATAATCGTGATTTATTCACGGCTTGGATAGGAATCAATTTCGGATTATTCCAATGGACTTCCGACCAAAACGCAAACATGTTCCCCGATGAAGTGGCAGATCTGCTCGATAACGACGTTGATCCAGATGATGACTGCGGCGCCCCTATAGCAGGAAATATGAATCCATCTTGTATGGTCAATGATACCGCTGATTTAGATGATGATTTCGATGGTGTGTACGACCATTGGGACATAGATGATGATAACGATGGAATTTGGGATTATTTTGAGCTCGACAGTAATGATGACTTAGATGACGACAGTGGTACAGAACCAGGGAATTTCTTCATCGGTTCAAATTGTGTTGATCAAGATGATGATGGAACTGATACAGACCCAGATGATGATGGCTGGTACCAATCTGTTTGGGATCAGGGAGTATTGGGTCAAGGATTACTATTCCCNGTTTACTACGACGTTGACAACGATAACGACGGAGTACCAGACGGTGAAGATCCCGATGATGATAACAATGGCGTACTTGACGAAGATCAAGAGATTCTATGTTTTACCGGTGAAGAACAGAGCGTCTGGGACCATGATAACGATGGAATCTTAGATTGGGCTGACGATGATTGGGACGCAGATGGAATTGTCAATACCCTGGAACTAAATTCGGCCACACCATTCATCTCCCCTTGGGATCACGATAATGATGGCCTTAGAGACGACGTTGATCTCGATGATGACTCAGATGGAATGTTGGATAAAGACGAAATTATGCTATGGCCGTCTCGATACGATCAACCCTCAACAAATCCGTGGGACCACGACGATTATGGAAATGGTACAGGAATTGCAAATCCAACGGATCCGTTTACCGGACCTGATGCAATTGACGAGGATGACGATACCGATGAGCGACCTGACAGAGATTGGGANCAATTGGAGGAAGATCACTCCGGCTCGTCAGATTGGGACCACGATAATGATGGAATCCTTGACGAGGACGACAAGATACCAACCCGGATTACTATGACTTCCAGCAATGTACTCTGGCTAGATGCAGTAAACCCGGCGATATTCAAAGGTACAGTAAATTGGTTAGATCCTGATACAGGTGTTTTCGAACCAGCACCGGACCTACCAGTTCAGATAACCATTGAATGGGCCAGAAATGGAACGCTTGCTCTGGAAACCGTAGACGTGTTNACAGATGCAGCNGGGGCCTTCGTGGTAGGTCAATTCCTCTTGCCTGAGGATCTAATCGTAGGCCCGAATACCACTTACAATGTGTATGCAGAAGTTACTGAAATGTTCTATCATGATGGGTCGCAAACAGAACCAATACCTGTAGAAGTCAGGGCAAATACAACCGTAGATTATGTTTCTTGGACATATTTCCGAAGTGATGAACAACCTCTTTTCGTGGATTACAAGGTTCACTATGAAGCGGATTGGGACCGCGGTGTATTCGATAATAGAATCACTCACGCACCAATTTCTTTCCGTGTTCACGGAGGTCCATTTGGAAACTATACACATCCAACTGTTTTCGATGGTTATGGATACGGATACCGTGCAGATTCAGGCGGATGGGTATCATTGACCTTCGTTCAGACTGTTGGCGCCCAAGGTCAATGGAAACAGGTTCAATGGAACTCTACCATGGATAATGGTGAAGGAAAGTTACCCGGAGGCTATGAGGAAATCATTTGGGATGATAACGCAAAGAATCATTATGTATTGGGGCGATATGATTACACCAATACCAGCTTACCAATAGGTGACTATTCATTCATTGGATATGCTAGACCGGATTTAGGTGATGAATGGCCATTCCCTTACCTAGAGGGAGCAGAGACTGAGGCGTTCACCATTCGCTCGATGCACAGGATGTACATTGAAGCGGATATGTATGTCTCTTCAATTAGGCCAGTATTCTTTTGGGATGCAACCCAATTTACNGGCTCTTCATTCGGAGCTTGGAGAGCATTATTCCATCAACCTAGCCTTGATGCTGCAGGATTGGATTATGCAGAGGCAAGCCTCGGTAAGCCATACGCTATGTCCTGGGACGGAACTCCAGAGGGGCTAACAGGCGAGAGTGCAAGACTACGCCCATTCCTGTCTTCCAATGGTACACATTGGAGAATTGCTATGCAAAATGGTGGTGACTTCAATGCTCCTCCTTGTGGTCCTGTTGAACCAACTGACCCAGATAGCGCAATTCGCTGCGAAATCATCCCTGAGATGTTTACTGGAGAGGAGTTGCGAGTAATTGGTAGTGTATGGAATCGAACTATGGTTCCTTGGCCACATGACCCAATGACTCTACAAGTAGACCTAGACAGAAATGGAATCTTTGCAGGTTCTCAGGAAACCGGATATGCAAGAGCGCCACAAATGGTCAATGGTGTTGCAACCTTCGATTACAATTGGACATGGTATTCTCAATACGCTGCTGGATTCTATGGCATAAGAGCGGATTTCACTAACTCTAATTTCTACTTCACTGGAAACCAGAGTAATGTGCTTGCCCCAACCGGAGCATATCTGAATGTNTCAGTNATTGGTACAAGCGAATTCAAAGAATTAATTCAACCNCGTCTATATCGCGGTCAGAACCGTAGTATAGAGGTCCAGTTACTCGATAACTCTCTTCAACCTTTGAAGAATTCTCAGATAAATTATGTCTGGGAGGCAGATGGAACAAATGGAATTGCAGAGACAGATAGTACCGGTTGGTTCACTGTAAATTTGACCATAGAGGAAGATCATGAATTAGGCAACTTCACCTTGGATTACACATATCCTGGAGATCCACGACACCAAGGAACATCAGGTTCGATGGACCTTTGGGTAGTATCTCGTACCTACATCACGCTTCAAGATACTACGCCTAACATTCGTTCAACTGGAGATATTTGGGAATTCACTGCACAGGTTACCGACGATAACCGAACTGCGGTAATCAAGGATTCAGGTCAAGCATTGGATGGCTGTGGAGCAAATGGTGGCGAAGTTCTAGTAATCATGGAAGGCACAGACTTCGAAGATCGAACTCACCGTCAGATTATAGATACTCAATGCCCGAATGCCGGAACTATCCATTATGAGATGGTTCTAGATCCGCAACTACTTCGCGATGACCCACAATCCTTCCTTCCCGATGGATTCGGTCCGGTGAACGTAATTCTACGATTTGAGGAGAATCTACCTCACGAGGGATGTGAACCACTCGACGCTGAATCACTTAGCACTTCAGGAGCATGGGATCCATGTGTACAAGTGGTGAACAGCGATCATTATCGAAGAGTAATGCAGTTCCAAGTCGATGGATTTAGTTTGATTGGACATACAACTTTGAATGTCGATGATCAGATTGTTTACACATCTGAAATTGACCCGACAACGGGTCAACCGATTGAGAAGCCGATGGTAGTTACTGGACAGTTAATCGATGAGTTGGGAACCAATTTGTCGAACAGAGCAATCAGAGTTTCCTACGAAATGGTTGGCGCTGAAACTGGAGTAGTTGGATGTCTACCAGGAACAAGCGACGCCAATGGATTCTATGAGATCACCTGCCCACTTACCGACGTACAGGCGGGACAGGCTCGTGTCAAGGTCGAGTTCAACTCCTACGAGAATAACGACCGCTATCGATACCACAACGCTAGCACAACACGATTGTTCCCAGTTTTCTCAAATTCGACCTTGGAGGTGCAAGAGATCGGACCATTCCGAAATGACGTTGACTCATACACCTTCCAGAATGGTTCTGTATTCCCTGTTCTTTACCTCAAAGAGTCGTTCCACTTGGATGCTAGATTAATTCAAACAAACGGCAACCCAATCGGAGGTAAGTGTCTGAATATTTATTTGGATCCTGAGGTGAATACCCGTCCAATCGCTACCTCGATAACACAGGATGGAACTGGTGAAATTGAATGGTTTAGCGGCGATCCGGATGACAATCCGAGTCGACGAGGAGTCGAACCCACTTCAGATATGATGGAAGGATTCAGGGTTGTAAGAATCGCCTATGAGCCAAATAAGGAGTTACCTGGTGGCTGTAGGGCTGAGACAACACCGGTGGTGAATGGGTCGTTCATCGATGTTGAAGTGCTTGTTAGAAGCCGCGTAGACATCTTACTGAAGGACCATTGGTCTAACCCAGATGGGTATCAAGAAGGAGATTACATCAATGGTTCAGTAGCGATTCTGAGAGACCGATTGGATCTATCTGTAGAATCTCAGACAGTGATTTTCACCTATCAGTATTGGAACGCAGAAGAGGGCGAATGGATTCCTCACAATGTAGTCTATGCAACTACAAATGAGCTGGGAGTAGCATCGTTTAGCTTCCCCTACTCAGGCGAAAACGTTCCAGGTGAATTGGACTGTGGTGACGGAGGATACTGTATATCTGAAGGAGAATGGCAGGTTACGATTCACTTCAAAGGTTCCCACGAATTTGAAGAGGAATTCCTCAATAACACTCCAGCAATTTATCTTGGGGATATTGTTACCGAGGCTGAAGCGAGTTTCTTCACAGTGCAAGTACTGACGATTATGGGAATTGCATTAGCATTCGCTGTATTGGTTGGAGCCATCATGTATCGAAATTACGTCGAGCGTCGAAGAATTGAGATTCTACGAGGTATCCTAACCGACTCTCTGATGTCTCTAAAGGCGTCGAATGAGTACATTGATACGATTTTCAATTGTTACAAGGAATTAGTCAGGTTCTTCCGTAGTCGAGGAGCTATGAAGAAGGTCTACGAAACCACTAGAGAATTCGAGGACGCTGTAACAGGAATGTTAGCCGGAATCGCACCACCAGAGGACTTAGACGTCTTCTTCTCTCTATTCGAAGAAGCGAGATATTCCGATCATGAAATTGGCGCTGATCAACGAGATAGAGCGATCAATGCTTTACAGTCAATTATCAACCACATCAGCGCCTCTCTCGGAGATGGAATGCTAAATCGAAGCTCAGTCAATGAATCCGGTCTATACGGATCGGTAGTGAAGGCTGGTTCATTCGTAGATTCCGAAGGCCAAGAGAGAATCGCAGGTATCGATGAAGGTTCTGACGACGACAGCGGATTCCGAATATGATTACGTAGAGTTGAGGAAAAGGGCGGGCTTAAGCCGTCCATTCCTCTTCTCGATGTACTGCGAGGCTATGCCCCGTAGGGGCAACCCGCAGCATTCATAACAGGCGGTCAGGTGGGCGCGCTACCCAAGCATACGTCGAGGGAGTCATATGAGTAAGAACATGAGAAAGACCAACCAGGCCCTAATCGCCCTAATAGGCGATCTGAAGGACCAGAGCAGGTCAACCGGTTCCGCACTATGGCGAGACGTCGCTCTAAGGCTCGAAAAGAGCCGAAGCAATTGGGCTGAACCGAACCTAAGCCGCCTAAGCCGATACGCTGCCGACGAGGATGTAGTCCTCATTCCAGGCAAGCTTCTCGGTAGCGGTGATGTGGCCGGTAAGCCGAGCGTCGCCGCCTACAGTGTTAGCACTGGTGCCCGCTCGAAGATTGAAGCCGCAGGCGGACGTGTCCTCACGATCCGTGAATTGATGAACGAGAACCCAGATGGTAAGGGGGTGAGGATACTTGGCTGAAGCAAGTACTCTCGTTTTTGATGCATCTGATAAGGTTCTAGGACGCCTTGCTAGCCATGTCGCTAGCGAATTATTGACAGCTCGCAGAGCCGGCAATCAAAAGCGCGTTATTATTGTAAATGCTGAGAAGGCAATCGTAACTGGGCCAAAGACCGCGGTCTTCGCCAAATACGATCACAAGTACAAATTGAACCACCCTAGAAAGGGTCCGTTCTTCCCACGTATGCCCGATCAAATTCTCAAGAGAACAGTCCGAGGCATGTTGCCTTATCAGAAGAACAGCACTGGCCGAAACGCTGTGCGTGACCTGAGGGTAATGATTGGTACACCTGCAAATCTATCTGGTGATGATTTACCAGAGGGTCATGCATGGGGCGATTCTAGTTCCTTTGATAGAGACCTACCACAAAAGTTCGTTCGTCTAGGCGAAATTAGCGAACACCTAGGTATCGATAGCACCCGATGGGGAGGTGACCAGTGATGGCTAAGAAAAAGAAGAAGGAAACGGTCGAAACTAGTGGAAAGAGAAAGACCGCAATTGCTCGAGCAACAGTCCGAAAGGGCGCTGGTCGAGTTCGTGTAAATCACCAACCAATCCACATCATGGAACCAGCTCTTGCTCGCCGCAAAGCGCTAGAGCCAGTTCAGATTGCTGAGGCCATGAACCGCTTACAAGATGTAGACATCTCAGTCAACGTAGAAGGCGGCGGACAAATGGGTCAAGTTGATGCAATTCGAACCGCGATTGCTCGTGGGCTAGTCCACTACAATGGTGGTGCAGAGGGAATAGATGAGGAACTCAGAGATGAGTACCTAAGATTCGACCGTAGCCTATTGGTAAACGATCCAAGACGAAAGGAGCCGAAGCACCAAATGGGTCGAGGCGCTCGCAAGAAGTGGCAGAAGTCGTATAGGTGATGAAAGATGTTGATTCCAGTACGTTGTTGGAGTTGCGGAAAAGTCGTAGCTCATTTGTATGATCAGTTCAAGAACGCAGTCGATACAGGCGAGGACCCATCAAAGGTTCTCGATGACATCGGTCTTGAGCGATACTGCTGCCGACGGATGTATGTTGGTCATATCGAATTAATCGATGAAGTATCGCCATTCAGCGTCGCCCGACAAGATTGATTTTCCAGCCGTCAAGGCTTTGGGAGAACCTTCTCACGAGAGAACCACACAAGGGGCCTGTAGGTTAGCTTGGCCTATACTTCGCGGCTGGGGGCCGCGCGACCCAGGTTCAAATCCTGGCTGGCCCACCAATTTACTAGCAGCGATAGCCATAATTTGAGCGATTTAGTTAGAAAAAAGAGCACCTTTTAGGGGGTAACCTCACCTCACAGAACATGGTTCCGGAGGCCATGGATGATTGGGCGTACAACGCCCGCATTGAGGAGTTGGCAGGGTTACTTGCGCATCATTCCGACCTCTAT
>NYXO01000040.1 GCA_002685415.1 Methanobacteriota archaeon | reverse complement strand
TAATAGCTGCAATTTTGTCCACTATTATTGCTGGACTCATGGGTTCTTTTCTTCTAATCCGTAATCTTTCCTTAATTGGCGATGGATTAGCTCATGTGTCTTTCGGCGGGGTTGCTTTTGCGATTGTTATTGGGTCAGCAGGGGATTCATTACTTTGGGCATTACTTTTCAGCACTATTGCTTCAATTTTGATTTACGAACTACAATCAAGAGAGTTATTGACTGGTGATGCATCAATTGCTATCTTCCTTACAGGTATGTTGGCATTTGGTCTAGTGATGCTTGGGTTATGGGGTGGAGGTATAACCAGCGATGTCCATGGTTATCTTTGGGGTAGCTTGAATCTAATCACCCCTTTTAGCCTCGGAATTATCACCATAGTTTCTCTCGGTGTAATTACCAGTTTAGTTTTCATTCATCCAATTTTATTGGCAACCACCATTGACCCATTAGCCGCGAAAGTCCAAGGTTTACCGGTGCGAGAGGTTGGTTTATTGTTCAGTATTCTAACTGCGGCGGTAGTAGTTAGTATGGTCAAAATTGTTGGCGCATTGTTAGTCACCGCTCTCTTGGTAACTCCTGCGGCTACCGCTCAATTTGTTGGTAGGAGTTTTCGTTCCTGTGTTCTTTGGACACAATTTTTTGGTTTGACTTCGACTATTATAGGGATATGTTATGCAGCTGAGACTGAAGCAGCAAGTGGTGCAATGATTGCTTTAACCTCAGCCACTATTTTCGCAATTGTAGCAACTTTCCAAATAGTAATCAAGCCTAGTTCAGAAGCATAACTGAAAGTCACCCAAAACGCTGTCTTTGGGCTTCGATAGCGACAGAAGATAACGGTGCTTGTAGATTGAAAGACGGGACAAAACCTGTCATTGGTATCTTGATGACTTCGTCTGCTGAAGACAACACCTCATCGCTGATACCTTCTCTTTCCCCGCCGACGATTAGAATCACATTACCAGTCAATTCAACTTCCCAAGGTGTCTTTTCCCCGACATCTTCTACAGCGATGATCCTGAATCCCGCCTGTTTAGCCNACTGAATCGACTCAATGGCTTTACGCCAGAAGACTGGAATGAAGCGGTGTGCTTTCATCGAAGCACGTTTCGCCGCACTTCTTTCTTGATTATTTAACGGCCCGTCTATAATCACCGCATCTGCTCCAGAAACTTCCGCAGTGCGTATACAAAAACCGATGTTGACTGGGTATTTTGCCCCATCAAGCATCCAAATTAGACCGCCGGATTGAAGAACTTCTTCGAAGGTTGCAGAAGGATTTCGTCCTACTAAAGCAAGAATGTCAGGGGCGCCTTCAGAATTGTCCCTTGCCATTCTCCACAAATCATTCTCTGAGCCTTCAATCACACGAATTTCAGATTTTTCGGCCATCGAGATGATTTCATCGATCGCTTGATTATCGTGATCTCTTTTTACTAAAATCAATGAGAGGGATTCTCCTTTCTCAATAGCATCTCGAACCTCTTCGGTTCCACAGAGTTGCATTGACATCAGCATCCCTCATCGACGATGATTCATCTCAAAAATTGGGATTGGATTCATCTTGTGGGAATTGGCTTTGTTGAATCCGCGATAAATTTCTAGAACCTGATGTTGTCGTTTGGTCAAATCCTCTGATGGATTTTCTTCATGCCGCATTGCCCATTCCAGTTCAGCGTATGTCGCCCCGATTTGTTCCTCATCTGTTCTGCCATCATCCCACAATCCATCAGTAGGGGCTGCCTGTTGGATATCCTCAATGACATCCAGAGCCCTAGCAATCTCATAGACTTCTGATTTCATTAGATCGGCGATGGGTGAAATATCGACTCCACCATCGCCGTATTTTGTGAAAAAGCCAACTCCAAAGTCCTCGACTTTATTTCCAGTTCCTACAACTATACCGCCATTAGAACCTGCGATTGCATAGAGAGTGGTCATTCGTAAACGAGCACGGGAATTAGCTAATGCAAGGGAGGATAAATCGTGTTCTTTCATTTCCAGATTGAATACGTCGTAGGTGCGTGTCAAATCTACTAATCTGCCCTCGACATTATCAAAATTAGATTCTAGCCAGGAAATATGTTTGTTCGATAACTCATATTGCTCCGGATCTTGGTGGATTGGCATATTGAGTACGATTGTAGGCAAACCGGTTTTTGCTGAGAGAGTTGAAGTTACTGCAGAATCGATGCCACCA
This sequence comes from Methanobacteriota archaeon, assembly GCA_002685415.1. Taxonomy (GTDB): domain Archaea; phylum Thermoplasmatota; class Poseidoniia; order Poseidoniales; family Thalassarchaeaceae; genus MGIIb-O1. The sequence continues at coordinate 45,300 of NYXO01000040.1, read as the reverse complement.
GATACTCCGATGACTAATGTGGTTATGCCATTACTTTCAGCATAATCAGATATCCAAGCGGTAATCTCTTCCGCTAATTCGCTCCAATCAATCACATTCTCACCTTTTCAATGACAGGCCACGCCGTATTTCTTTAGACGCCAATAATTGTATGGCCATGGAGTTATGAATCCCGCAAACAACATTATTGGAATCACCCACCAAGTCAGCATTGCGCCCCCGGTCAGAATAAAATCGGTTATGTTCATCGCTGCTTCCATAGACACCATCGAAATTAGCGACATACCAATAGCCACTCTGAAGGCTTCTTTCAATGCCATTTGTGCAGACAAAATGAATGTCTCTAAGGCGATTGAAGTCATTATTCCATTGAAAATTGCAAGCAGCATAATCGACATAGTCGACCAGCCTAGACCATCTAGATAAGGAATGAATTGGAAAGCGGCAATTGTTCCAAAATCGCCAATACTACAGCCAATCAAGCACCACTTGGTATTGTGTGCGGATTGTCTCCATACGCTTCCATCGCGCCAATGGAACTCTTCTCCAAGGCCATCAACGGTGTATCCGATTGCTCGCACCGCGCTGGACAAATTTTCCCTTGAGGCCCCGGAGTGGGAAATGACTGCACTTCCTTGCTCATGAGAAACCTCAGCGGAACTCACGCCAGATACTGCTTGAAGAGCATCCCGAACCCTAGAAGAACATCCGTCACAGGTCATTCCTCCGACTTCGAGTCTGATGGTATCTGACATGTATACAACCCNNNTGANTTNGCCTTTGAACCCTTGCAATTGGCCATAAGCGCCCTTCGGGCGAACCCCTCAAGTTCAAGACGACATCTCAGTTCGGNTGCTCCGATGGTAGTGCCGACNCAAGCAGGTGACCTTGANCCGGTNGCCCTAGAGACNGCCNTNATGCAAACNTGGAGCGATGAGAANACATTCNCCCAGAGCATTGAGGAGCGCCGTGACGGTGCATCTCCTTTCACCTTCCTAGAAGGGCCNCCTACCGCTAANGGAAAACCAGGAATTCACCACGTTATTTCTCGCCTATTCAAGGACTTAGTTTGCCGATGGAAGACTATGGAAGGACACATCGTGGAAAGAAAGGCAGGTTGGGACACTCACGGACTTCCTGTCGAAATTGAAGTTCAGAAACAATTGGACCTGATGAGTAATGAAGCGATTGAGGCATACGGGATGGAAGCATTCAATCAGAAATGCAAGGAAAGTGTTTGGACTTACGAGCAAGCATGGCGAGAGATGACCGAAAGAATGGGATTCTGGGTTGACATGGATGACCCGTACGTTACTTTACACGATGATTTCATTGAATCCGCTTGGTGGTCTTTGAAGCAAATGTTCGACAAAGGTCTGCTATTCAGGGGCCATAAGGTCCTGCCTTATTGCCCTCAGACAGGAACCAGCTATTCCAGTCATGAAGTCGCTCTTGGTTACAAAGAAGTTTCAGAACCAGCGGTTTTTGTTAAGTTCAAATTGTCAGATGATGATGCTTCGGTTCTGGCTTGGACCACCACTCCTTGGACGCTACCTGGAAATGTTGGACTCGCAGTGGGACCAGATGTCACTTATGTTCGAGTCAAGATTACTGCTCCTCCATCAGACTCATGGGAGGGACGTGGAGGTGCTCCATTAGAGGAAGAATTGATTCTTGCCAAGGATCTAATGAGTACAGTTTTGAGGCATCAAGTGGAAGTTGTTGAGGAATTTCCGGGCTCAAATTTAGTTGGTAAGTCCTACCAACCGCTGTTTGAAGGTGCAATCGATGGATCTAATCATCCCGCTGCTTGGACTATCGTAGGTGCTGATTTCGTCACTACTACTGACGGAACAGGTGTTGTGCATACAGCGGTAATGTATGGTGAAGACGATTACAATCTTGGAATGAAGGAAGGTTTCCCAGCACAACATACTGTTGGAATGGATGGAAGATTTGTTGAAGGAACTCATATGCAACTTGACGGACGATATGTCAAGGATTGTGATTCCGATATTATCGACCTTCTCGCAGAGCAAAATTCACTCTACAGAGAGCACACATATACTCACGATTACCCACATTGTTGGCGAACCGATCACCCTCTATTGTACTACGCAATGGACAGTTGGTTCGTTCGAATGACTGCGGTCAAAGAACAAATTCTGCAATATAATTCCGAAGTAGAATGGGCTCCTTCTTGGACCGGTGAAAAGCGCATGGGTGAATGGCTTTCCAACATCAAAGATTGGGCGATTAGTCGAGAAAGATATTGGGGGACTCCAATACCAGTTTGGATTTGCCCCGACTGTGGTAAGGAACACTGCATAGGAAGTATCGCTGAAATGGAGGAAATGAAAACTGCTGATTCCTCAATGCCTCCTGAATTACACCGACCCTATGTTGACGATGTCAAATTGCACTGTCCTTCTGATGGATGTTCAGGAGAAATGATTCGAGAACCATATGTCATGGATTGCTGGTTTGATTCAGGATGTGCATCTTTTGCTCAATGGCATTATCCATTCGAAAATCATGAAAAATTTGACGGTTCATTCCCAGTGGACTACATTTGTGAAGCTGTCGACCAAACTCGTGGTTGGTTCTATTCACTAATGGCAGTATCAACTACAGTATTCGACAGTATATGCTACAGAAGATGTCTCTCATTGGGTCATATTCTCGATAAAGATGGCAAGAAAATGTCGAAATCGAGAGGTAATGTTGTAAATCCATGGGACCATTTCAACAAGGAAGGTTCGGATTCAATCCGCTGGTATATGATGACACAAAGCGCTCCTTGGTCACCGACTAATTTCGATCCTAACGGAGTTCGCGAGTCATATGCAAAGATGTTTCTGACTCTTTGGAATGTTCATCGCTTCCATGCAGACTACGCTGCACTTGATGGCTTTGACCCTGATGATGAAGAGGGCTTTGTTGCTGTATCCGAGAGAAGCCCTCTCGACCGTTGGATTCTTTCAAGATTACATACNGTCGCCAATGCTTATCACGACCAATTCGTTGCTTGGGATTTCCATAAAGCAGGGAGAGATTTGGAATCATTCGTTGTCAACGACTTGTCCAATTGGTATGTTCGCAGAAGTCGGCGACGACTTTGGGATGAGGCTGATTCNNGCGATAAGCGNGCCTGNCAACACACCCTTCACGAGGTGCTCCTTACTGTTTGTCGGTTGATGGCCCCTGTAGCTCCTTTCATGCCTGATAAAATTCACCGAGATTTGACAGGGGTGTCCGTACACCTCGCAGATTGGCCTGTTGGCTCGAAATTAGTAGACTCAAGTCTACCTCCACAAGACTGGGCATTGGAGCAAGAGATGGCTCTGGTTCGGACACTAGCAGAAACCGGACGTCGAATTCGAGTTGAAGCTGATCGCAGACAAAGACTACCATGTAAATCAGGATGGATAGTCGGTGGCCCAGATATTTCACAATTCCATGATTTGCTTTCTGAAGAGTTGAATGTTGAATCACTAACTACGGAAGACGACCTTGAGCGCTTCCAAAGAATTGTTATCGAACCTAATAGGAAGTCACTCGGTGCAAAGTGCCGTCAAGATTTACCCACAGTACTGGCATTGCTTGCTGAGGCCGATCCCGATAACCTACTTCTTGAGATTGATGCAGGAATTTGTATCCTAGAAGGATATGACATAACAATGGAAGACATAGAAATCCGCAGAGTAGAACAAGAGGGATATGCGGCTGCAACAATCTCTGACGAAGACGTAGGAGATGTCTCGTTAGTCCTCGATATGGTTCTGGACGAAGACTTGCTATCCAGAGGTCTGGCTCGAGACATTATTCGTAGAGTACAGGCCAAGCGTAAGGAACTCGACCTTGATGTCGAAGCAACCATTAGCCTCTCAGTTTGGATAGAAGGACTTGATTTAGCGGAATCCGATTGGAGTCACGTCCAATCTGAGGTCAGAGCGGGAACTGCACAATTGAACCAAGGTGAAACTGAGGGAGACCATTTCGAAGTTGATGGTGTCTCTGTCACCTTCGTTGTAGAAGAATAGACTCAAATCGCGATTGATGGACCATATTCTGATGGCAATAGTAACTCTACTCCGAATAACGGATCTACGTCAGTTGAATCGTGATAAGCAATGAATGAACCTCCGTCTGGTAGAATACCCATACTGGCAAAGTCAAACCGAATGTCATTCCCAGCACCCGAAGTTGAATCTAAATCACCTTGCCCGAGGTAGGTCAAGGTATCCGGCTCCAGGGATTCCGAGAACCCTCGGACATGCCAAGCAACATCGACATCAGGACCTTCAGCACTTTGGTATCTGATATTGACAACCATCAGGTCATGAACTCCACTAGAATGCCACTCCCACTCTTCAATTTCAGTCGCACTTCCTGTGATGTTATAGTCCTGTAATTCCCAAGTTTCTCCACCATCCCAGGACATGTAATGTGTAATCCCAACACCACCGGACATTCCGCCAAAGCAATGTAAGGCGGATGAGGAATCAAAAGAACAGTACTGAGTAGGAAGTGATGAACCATTCAGTGTGGTAGCGGACCACCAATTGAGAGATGTGTCGACGAACGCGTCGGTTCCATCGGTAAAGTAGTCAGGAAAGTATAGACCTCCTGACGGTACAGGAAATGCACGCATCTCTTTATGTGGTTTTGTAAAATCCCATTCTGGGCCTAATCCTTCTGCAGTCAAATCAACCTCTATTGAATCGAGGTTGGCATCTCTGTCTGGGAAATCAAAGTAATCGTAATTCAAACCATCAGTGGATATCTGCCCACCAAGATTTGCAACTTGGTGCCAGAAATTAGAAATTACCAAAGTGCCATATTCACCATTACCATACACACCGCCATTGATTGGACCTATGATTTCTACCTGCCAAGACCTATCGTAGAATGGTTCAGGAGTACGATTGAAGCACCACATCCATTCCTCGTCCTCTGCGTCGTATAGGAAGGCATAGAATTGGTCCGCTCCACTACTACTCGGATACGGGAACCAACCCATGGATATCAGGTCACCATTTGTTGCTTGGACAATACTTCCCTCTCCAAGTCCTTCTTGGCCTGGTACGGTCGGCTTAGGTTCCCTACAGCCAATTTGTGAAAAGATGCCAGGTCGATATTCTTGCCAAGTATGCCCTCTGTCTTCAGACCAAGTAGGATATTCACCTCCGAAATTAAGAATCCAACCTTCCTTGGTTGCCGCAAGATAGTGCTCACAGCAATTTCCTCCTTCTTCGTTTCCAAAGACTGCCCAACTAGAATTGCCCCATGATTGATTTGAGAATGGAGATGCGACTTCGAAAAATCTAGCATCTTCATGGCCCAATGGATCATCGACGTAAACCATGTCTTTATCCCAATCAGGAATTGGTTCAATAATTGCAGAGGCAATTCTTCCTGACAAGCACCCTGCGAATGACATGGTGATTACCATTAGGACCGCACAAGCCACCCTCCCCCTACGCTGCATATCTATCACTCTCTCTTCAAACTCGGTCAGTATTTCGCTCCTTCGCTTGCTCGATTTGGTTAATCGGCTACAAAATTATACTAATCGAATGCTGAACTAATCGGGGTTTGATTGAAGGGGTGTATTGACCCGTACCTGTGCTATGCGTAGAGCCCTTGGCTTGGCCCTGCTGATGTTAATGATGACGATTACACCGATGCCGGCTTCGGCACAAGGTACGGGAAATTCGATTATAATCAATGAAATCCTTGTTTCTGCAAATAATGCGAATTATGGAGGAACTGATTGGAATGGAGATGGATCGATGGGTAATTACAACGACCAATATGTGGAATTGTATAACCCTACAACTGAGCCTATTGACATTGGAGGATGGTATCTAGATGATATTGCCGATGGCGGATCTCCCGCTTGTAGCATTAAGTGGAACACTATTCTTCAACCAGGCGAGTACATCACATTCTTCCGTGCTTGGACACAAATTGAATTCGATTATTGGGACGGAGATACCATAAGAATCCTTGATGGAAATATGAATGAAATTGATTCTGTCAATTACCCCGGAGAGGACTCTGATTGGGATATTCCATATGGATACGATGCAAGTGGTAATTGGGCAAAACTTGTCGATGGATCTCCAACTCCAGGAGGATCTAATGATCAGCAATGGGTAGGTGTTGCAAATGTGGTACAAGGTAACTGCTACCCACCTCAAGATCATATCCATCGAGGAGAATATATTCTAGAAGGTAGAGTTGTCACTATGGAATCTTATGACTCAATCATTGACGAAGGACGTATTCTCGTCGTCGATGGAATGATTGAAGCTGTTTGGAGCGCCTCCGACCCTGCGCCAGCGGCTGCCGAGGGTGTTGTGTCGATACCAACAAGTGGCACAATATATCCTGGATTCATAGACCCTCACAACCATGCGAAATACAACATTATTCCGCTATGGGATCACGGAACAAACGGCTGGGATAATCGCTACCAATGGCAGGCCGAAGATTCTTATCGAGACGCAAAGGATGTCGGTTGCTCATTAACTGACCCTACTGCACAGAGGTTTGCTGAATTAAGGGCAATTGCAGGCGGAAATACAGCATTACAAGGAAGTTCAACATCCTACACTGACACTTTCGAAACAATGTTGGCAAGAAACATTGAACTCTACAATTTTGGTAGAGATTACATACACACTAAAGTCTCAGAATTATCTTCTGATTATCAAGGAAATCACATCAAAGACGGAAATGCTTCCGGCGAATTGGATGCTTGGTTCTTACACTTAGCAGAGGGTGTTGACGAATCTAGCAGAGCAGAATTCGACATCTTGGTGCAGAATGATTTGCTTGTAGGAGAGTTAGTCGTGATACATGGAACAGGATTAACCGAGGCTGAATTCGATGCACTCGGTAATGTTGGAGGTAGTCTTGCTTGGTCACCAACTTCTAACCTAATCCTTTACGGAGAAACTACCGATATTGCAACAGCCAAAGCAGAGGGTGTTAACATAATGATTGGACCTGATTGGTCACCATCTGGATCAAAGAGTTCTATGCACGAATTGAAGACCGCAGACTGGTGGGATGAAAATATCCTTGGAGACATTTTCACAGATTATGAATTAGTTCAAACAATTACAACCAATATTGTTGATGCAATTGGATGGGCTGAACACACAGGTCGAATCAAAGCAGGTTTGGCTGCTGATTTGGTTGTCCTAGACACCTTCCATGCCGACCCATATCGTAACGTTGTGGAGGCTATCGATCCAGATGTACGTCTCGTTGTAATAGGTGGACTAGCAGTCTTTGGAGATGTTGATATAATGCAAGCGATGGATGATGAAATTCAGATTATCCAAGGAGAAGGATTTACCAAGGCTACTGACATAACCTACGATGGGGTTCCTGAAGCAACATTAACGGTTGACGAACTAATGACTTTCTTGGAAAATTGTAACCAAGGTGCACAAGTTCCTCTTGAGTATCTATTTACCTTGGGAGATGAGAGATACTTCGATGTCCTAAACCGTTCACAGACATTCCAAAATGGAAGAACGATTGACCTGTGGTCTGATTATTATGATATTGAATTAGACGAAAATGGTCACAGAGTAGGAGGTACTGTAGGAGGTGCTGATCCGATAACCACAACAATCGACCCGAATAACGGTGGAATAACGGAGGAAATGGAAATAACGGAGGTTCGACTGTTCCTGAACCTGAGTTGCCAAATGTTTTCACAACATATGGCCCAAGAGGGGCAACACTCTCCCATTCTACGACTATAGAAGAAGGAATACATCTAGAAGCATGTAACTCTGACAATGGACAAACGATTCCTGAAGACAAAGAGTTACTCTGTGGATCCATATTGATAGTTATGCAACCTACCGATGATTGTATTGAATTGGAAGGATGGTATTGTCAATTAGAGGTAGGTGATGCCTTTGCAGTACCTAGTAAACTGTGCGAAGATACTGGCTCATTGCCCACCGATGTGACTTGTAGAGATGCTTGGTCATACTTGGATATCGAGGAAGAGTCAGAACCAGAGCCTGAATTGCCAGAAAACGAAGATGAGGCATTATTGGAAGGGCCATTGTATTGGGTTGCGGTGATTTCCTTGGTCGGACTACTAGTCGCTTCGATTGTGACTATCAATCAGAACCTTCGTGGTTCAGATGATGATGAATGATTAGGCTAATTGCCAAGTCGGTCCATCAGGACCATCTTCGACAATAACACCAATCGAATTGAGTTCGTCTCTAATTTCATCCGCACGATCCCAGTTCTTTGTCAGTCTAGCGGTTTCGCGTTCTTTCAGTAGACCTTCAACTCTATCAGCAATATCTGCCCTAGCGGATTCTGCCTCAGCACGCCCTGCTAACACCTCTGCTGAACTTGGGAGAAGTCCCAAAACATCCCCTGCATACTTTTCAAACCAAGAAGCAACGTCTCTGCCTGGGTTTTGAGATACAACTGCTTGAATCTCAATAATTGCAGCTCTAGTATTGAAGTCATCATTCATTGCGTCGGTGAAGCGTTGACTGTAATTTGACAGGTCGATTCCTGAATCTGTGTCTGAAGAAAGAGACGCGCTATATGCCTCTACCAACCTCCCATAATGGATTACTGCATCCTGCAAGAATTCAGGAGTCAAATCAATTGGATTACGATATGGGACACTAAGTAGTGCATATCGAAGAGCAAGCGGGTCATGGTTCTCGAAGGCCTCTCTAACGGTCCAGAAGTTACCAAGACTCTTACTCATCTTTTCACCATCGACATTCACGAAGCCGTTGTGCATCCAATACCCTACAACAGGCTCGCATCCGGTACAACACTCAGATTGGAAAATCTCGGCTTCGTGGTGAGGGAACCTAAGATCNTGTCCGCCACCATGAATGTCAAATTGTTCTCCAAAGTGATTGAGAGACATGGCTGAACACTCAATGTGCCAACCNGGCCTACCATCACCCCATGGACTCTCCCAGNATGGTTCACCAGGCTTTGCTAATTTCCAAAGCGCAAAATCGCGATGATCTCGCTTTCCTGAGCCGGTATCTGCTACTCTACCGCCAGCACCGGCTCTTACCATTTCTAAGGTTTGACCAGTTAATTGCCCATATTTTTCCGGAGCTGTGTCTATCTCAAAGTAAACTCCATCCCCACCAACATAGGCGTGCCCCTTTTCCTNTAAATTGGAAATCATATCAATAATTTCAGGAATGGTTTCGGTCACTCTAGGATAGTGGTCAGCCCTGAGGATGTTCATCGCATCCATTACTTCGAAGTAGTCCGCAATATTTCTATTCGAAACCACAGAATAATCGACGCCTTCAGATTCAGAAATGTTGAGTATCTTATCATCGATATCTGTAAAGTTCTGGACATAATCAACCTTGTAGNCACTAGCTTCTAGCCAACGGTGTACAACATCGAAGGCCAGGTAGCAACGAGCGTGCCCTAGATGGCTGGGAGAATAAGGCGTGATCCCACAGACATACATACTAACTCTACCCTCGTTTAGAGGAGAGAATTCTCGCTTTTTGCGAGACCGTGTGTCGTAGACCCTGAGAGTCATTCTGATTGTGCTGCGCGGCTTATCCGTCAAGAACCCCGCGCCGCTTCCACAAGCGCGCGATACAATCCGATATGTCCAATACGCTCTGGGTGCCATTGAACTCCAATGCAAAATCTCTTGTCATTTCGCTCAACACCTTCAATCAAATTATCATGTGTAGAATAAGCACTGATTTCCAGGCTTCCGGGATCAGAAATCCCTTGGTGATGAGTTGAGTTGGCCGTCACCTCATCTCCCATTATTACGTTTAGATGACTCCCTTCGATAATCGATACTCCATGTTCAGTCACTTCTCCATCCCATCCTCCGTGTTCCTCAAATCCAGGGGTTTCGGGTAGGTGTTGATGCATTGACCCTCCGTGAACTACACACATCAACTGCATACCTCTACAGACCCCAAGAAGTGGAATATCTCTCTCAATTGCCGCTTTAATTAACGAAGCCTCAGAGTCATCTTGGTCTGGGTGGGCTAGGTAGATGTGTTCGCTTGGTTCCTGACCATACAAGGAAGGATGGATATCAGGACCACCTGCCACAACCAAACCGTCGAGGAAATCTAAGTTCGAAGTACAACAACCCGGTGGTAANAGGATGGGTTGCCCACCTGCTTCTTCAATAATGTCAGTGTAAGTTGATGGAAGGATTACGGCTTCGATATTCCAAGGGCCAAAAGTTGAGTCTCGTTTACAGGCGGTAACACCGATTACAGGAGCCCGCCCCCCCTTACTCATACATACGGCACTTGCTAGTTGACTAATTCAATCCGATGGTATCGATTTTAGCAAATTATATCNTTGCTGCTTCGATTAATGCATCGAATACTTTCGTTTGGTCAATCATTTCTGGGTGCCATTGGATCGAAAGCAAGAAACTTGCTCCAGGCAGTTCAACCGCTTCGATAAGCCCATCTTCAGTTCTAGCAACCACCGTTAGGTCTCCGGCATCTGCNACTCCTTGATGGTGGCCGGAATTAGCCATGGTTTCAGTTCCAATTACNGATGCCAATANCGAGTCTTCCTCTATCTGTACTAGATGATTAGACCAATCACCNGCAGTTGCACCATGACTTTCGTGACCNGGGGTTTCNGGTAGATGTTGGTGTAGTCTACCTCCCCTCTCNACAGACAATAATTGATGGCCTCTACAAACGCAAAGCATTGGAAGATCTCTTTCAATTGCAGATGCGATTAGTAATGATTCCCAACTGTCCTGTTCTGGGCGGAGGTCGTTGGTCCTTTCATGCGGCTCCTCTCCATAACGTGCTGGATCGATATCTCGGCCGCCAGCGATAATTATCCCATCGAGGCGGTCGAGTAATGTTTCAACATCGTCTCCTTCAGTGAGAAGGACGGGTATCCCACCTGCCTTTCTGATCGCTGTTGGATAATTTACAGGCAACATGACAACTGCTTGCTGAGGAGTTTCATAATCTCGCAAGTTAATCGAGGTAGTAACCCCGATTACAGGAGATGACAAACTATCACTCCGCTTCTCTGGCAATTCTAGCAGCNCGGAATGACATAATTCCACAAACCATGAATGTGATTCCCACTACTATCAAGATAATGTGAGATGAAATTGCGAGATTAGACATATCTGAAAAGTCTGCAAACACTCTTGCCCCTCCAAGTACCATCAACAGTGCCAAAACCATGGATGCATGCATAAGGTGATGACGCATGTTTGGCATTCTTTCGGATAGTATTCCCAAAACCAGCAGGGGAGCGCCCATGAATGAGGGAATCATTGCGGTAATCGAAGATTGGTCCGAAATGATGTATGCTGCGATACCCCATAAAACAAGTATTGCTCCTTCGTAAATTGCGATTCTAGGAATCGTCAAGCCTGAGACTGTGAACTCGTCACTCATGGTTACTCGTGTATACGGTGCTATTTATGCATCACTCAGGAGCATTTGCGGCAGCGGCGGCTTGAATCTCTTCGTCTCTAGCGACTATTTGCTCCCAAAGAATCTCTGCTACATCTTTGACGTCCATTTCAGCACCGACTGCATCTAGTCCATCTTTGACCATGATTGAACAGAAGGGGCAGCCTACTGCAACTGTGTCACATCCGGTTTCGGCTATCTCCTTGGCACGGATTTGATTGACCCGCTTATCGGCATCTTCCTCCATCCACATTTGGGCTCCACCTGCTCCACAACAGAATGAATCGGTTCCATGCCTCTCAACTTCCTTATCNACNCCACCAATTATGTCNCGAGGTTCGTCGACAATACCTCCTATTCGGCCAAGGTAACAAGGATCGTGGAAGGTGACCGATTCTTCTGTTGATACATTNGGAAGTTTTCCTTCTTCTTGCAATTTAGCGAGTATTTCAGAGTGGTGGAACACCTCTAACTCTGCACCACCATAATCTGCATATTCCTTTCCTAGAGTATGGAAGCAATGTGGNCAAGATGCAACTATTCTCTTTACCCCTAATTCTTGGAAAGTCATCATATTCGTTTCTGCAAGCATTTGGAATAGATACTCATTTCCAGCTCTTCGGGCAGGGTCTCCAGAACAACCTTCNTGCATTCCTAGAATNCCAACATCCAATCCAGCTTCATTTAGCAAACCAATAGTCGCTCGTGCTACTTTCTGATTCCTCTCNTCAAAACTTGCNGCGCAACCTACGAAGTAGATGTATTCTGCAGGTTCNCCAATTTTGATGTCAAGNCCCTCNGCCCAGTTGCCACGCTCATGCATACCAAATCCGTATGGGTTTGAAGCGGATTCTAGGTTACCCATTGCAACATTCAATTCCTCAGGATATTCCATTGTCTCCATCATTGCGTTTCNACGNAGATCTGTGAGTTTAGGNACGTGCTCGATGTAAACNGGGCAAGCATCGACACATGCNTGGCATGTAGTACAAGCCCAAACGGCATCCGCACTCATTCGATCTAGAATACTCTCATCCGGAGTTTCGCCTTTGAGTAGGATTGGCGCGTGGTCATTAGCATAATCTCGAACATCGTGTACAATTTGCATTGGATTCAATGCCTTACCTGATTCATAGGCTGGACAAACATCCTGGCATCTAGCACAAGTAGTACAAGCCCAGCCATCAATGAGTTGTCTCCATGAGAATTGTTCGTAACTCGAAACTCCAAATGACTCGATGTCTAATTCTTCCAATGGCACTGCTTGACCACTATCATTTACTGCTAGTGGCTGCATCTTTGCCATTGGGTCTGTATCGTAGAAGAATACGTTTGGAAATGCCATTACAAGATGCATGTGCTTAGACATTGGAATTAGCACGAAGAATGTACAAATTGCCAACATATGAGCCCAATAGGCCGCAATTACTTGTCCTTCTGTGGTTCCTTGTTCAGCGAACCAGTACCCAAGTGGTTCCCAAGTTGAAGAAGGAGATTCACCAGATTCTACTATGAATGAAGTAGTTGTAATAGTCATAATCAGGAAGAGAATGAAGTTGCCTTCCAATTGGGATTTACCCTTTAGTTTCTCAGGCGTGAATATGACTCTACGACTTAGGGCTGCAACACAGCCAATCAGGGCGATTGTATAACCAAGTTCTACCATTCCATTCCAAGGGCCTACTAGGGCAGTGGGCAGTAGTTCACCAGAGAACCAATTTGCAGTGGCTAAGTCAAACATATCTGTTGAGAGCATCAGGAAGCCCCAAAACATCAGAACGTGCATAATTCCGACGACTCTGTCTTCGAGGACTCTTTTCTGACCTAACCAACCGGTGATAACCTCCCAAACTCTCTTTCCCCATGAGTCAAATCGGTCATCACTGGAACCGAGCATTACCAGTCGAACCGCTAATTGAACTTGATAGAGAAAGAAGCCAATGGATAACCCTCCAATAAGTAAGAGAATCATCCACCCATCTAACGGTCCATAGGTCTGGAGAAGTGGGTGCTCCATCATCAATCACCTGCAGGCCTGTGGCCTAGATATCACTCGCAGGTGTGGCCGGACCTTCAATCAACCGCTTACCAATTACGACACGAGCCATCTCCCCAACCCTAATTTCCTCGACACCCTAGCGAGTTACATGGTAAGGGCATTCGCACCAGGAAAGTGTATCCTTTTCGGGGAGCATGCTGTAGTTTACGGCCATCCCGCGGTTGCTGTTGCAATAGATTCAGGAGTAGAGATTGAATTGACTGAATCTGATTCTTGGACAATTGAAGGAATGCCCTTCCATAGTGAAAAACACCCTCATATATCCCATATCCTAGATGATGTATTCAATTATGATGGTAAACCATTGAAAATCAATATTGAAAGTGGATTGTTTTCAGCCGCGGGCCTAGGCTCTTCTGCAGCTCTTTCTAATGCGATGGGGGCGGCTGTACTTCGGATGATGGATGCTAACGTAGAATTAGATTCAATCAAATTAGCCAGAATTGGACATGCTGCCGAGGCAAAAGCCCAGTTTGGACGAGCAAGCCCCACAGATACAGCAACTAGCGCCCTTGGTGGCTGCGTTGTCGTATCTGGAGAACAGGTCGAAGGAACTGAGCATATTTTCGATGCGACTCTACATACTCCAGAAGGAGAAAGGAAATGGTCAGTTTGTCAGGTCGAACTACCTAGCGACTTGGATGCTTGGTTGGTGCTTGGATTCACAGGTATTGGGTCGCCCACTGGAGAGATGGTAGCCGGTGTGGCGAAGTTGCTAGAAGAAGACCCAAGTAAGCACCAAGAAATGGATTCCATTGCAATGATTACACAGGCGGGGTTAACCGCCTTAGGTGCTGGAAATCTAGAAGCGGTAGGTATGGCAATGGATGCCTGTCACGAAAAATTGCAAAATATCGGAGTAAGCATTCCTGAACTCGATGCCTTAGTTGAGGCAGTTCGTCCTCATTCTATTGGGGCAAAATTAACCGGAGCTGGTGGTGGAGGATGTATGGTGGCGCTTACACAATACCCACAAAGAGTTGCAGAGGCCATCGAAGTTGCAGGAGGGACTCCCTTAATTTCACGGCTGGGTGCAGATGGCGTCCGAATTTTGTCATGAATCGAGTTATTTTGTGTGGCAAACCGGTATTGTTAGTCTTCTGAATCACGACGATTCTTTATAAGTAGTTCATAAGTGCGGAGACCTATGAAGAGTGACGAAGAACGACTAACTGTCGTAAACGTGGTCGCCTCCACCCGAGTGGCGGAGGAACTCGACCTACCCGACATAGCCATCCAACTGAACTGCGAGTATGAACCAGAACAATTCCCTGGTGTAGTCTACCGTGTTGTAGACCCAAAACTCGCCATCCTAATGTTCCGCTCAGGACGAGCTGTATGTACTGGTGGAAAGAACAAGGATAACATCCACACTGGAATCGAGAGAATGATCGGCGACTTGAGAGCCGCTGGTATCGAAACATGGGAATTAGATGATGTAGAAATTGAGGTGCAAAATATGGTTGCAACCTACGCTCTACACTACCCTGAGGATTACTTCGGAACCGCTAGAATGGATGATAACCATACCAGAGTCATCGATGTCGAAGGCGGAATTCGTGCCGCAACTGACGAGGAAGTAGAAGCAGAGGACCCACGCATTCGAGGAATTCGAGAAGGCGAACCACTAGCAACCATGCCTCGAAGATTGAATCTGAATAATTTGACCTTCCACCTGCCTTTCGACAAGGTAGAATACGAACCAGAACAGTTCCCAGGTCTGATTTACAGACTCGATTACCCTCGAGTAGTTTGCCTGATTTTCGGTTCCGGAAAGATGGTGATTACAGGTGCTCGAGACAAGTCAGAGATTCTTGAAGCTGTACAGTTCATCCAAGATGAACTCGCTGATTTATTGTGAAAACAGAATTTTATCACCTAGATTAGCCCAGAACTAAGTCTGGGTGAGGTTGATGTGTGGACATTATGTGCGAGGTACCGTGTCTGGAAAGAAATTCTATGGATTTGTCGTCATAATGATGCTAACCCTAGCACCAGTGATGGGTCTTACAGCAGAACTCGAATCAAACTCAATTTTAGTCGAAGAATTCGAAGAAAGAGAGGTAAATAGGAACTCAGTGAGTATTGTTGATGTTCCTGACTGGAGAATTGGTGATCGTTGGTATTACAGCGGTTTTCTAGACGTGAGAGATTTTGTTGCAGATAGCGGAGTAGCTACTAATGTGGAGACTTTGAGCGGAAATCTCGACACCCAGGTAACCGATATTTACACCACAACTGTAGAAGGAGTATCGACTCTGGTTTACAAGGTTGAATCAGAAGGTCAGTATGAGGCTCAAAATATCGAGTTAGCTGGTAACGATGGCGACCTAATGATTGAAATTGATACCGTTGAAATCATCCGTGCCTCAGATTTAGCATCAATTGAACAAGAGGCAACAATAGACATCGATTTTGATTATCAAATTTGGTGGTGGACCTATACTATCAATGTAGCAGATTTAGTGGTTACCAACGAATACGACCCCGCCCTGGAAGGGTATGATTTCCCAATAAGTGTCGGAGAAATTTGGGAGACGGATTATACTCAAGATACAACATACTCAGGAAGCAGTGATTACGTTAGCATCCCATCAGATACTAGCACCACCAACACCACATCTTGGGAAGTAGTTTCACGAGGAAGTTCAGGAATCACATACAGTGGATGTGCTCAATCGTACAATATTACTACACGGAACTCAAATGGCGATGAAACTGGATACAAATGGTATTGTCCGGCAATTAGTAACGACATCAAAAGTTCAACAACAGAAAGTATAGGCTTCATCGCAACCCATGAATTAAGTTGGTATCAAAAATCTTCCAGGATCAACGAAATTGATGTTGATATCGAATACCAACTATCACCTCTTGATATGCAAATGGATGCAACTGTTTCCTTGACTGATACCACAGGGAACCCAGTATCAAATCAAAATGTTGAATTCCGCTTCGAGATTGATGAAGACATCAGAACCTTCACTACCGATTCCTACGGTCAATTCGTTGTAAATTTCAACACAGGAAATGAACCTGATCAATCAGATGGAGGCAGTGAACATGGATCACATGGAGTGATTGCTTGGATTGATGGTAATTTCCCTCAAGTCGGCACTACAACTTTGATAATCGACCAGAATGTTCACCCTGTGGACCTGATAGCAAATGCTGCTGGAGTTAGTGTAGAAAGAACAAGAGGTGACCAAACAATTAGCCTCAATCCATCTATCGGATTTAACGCGGTTCCAGGAGATATTCTAACTTTCAGTGTACCAGTGGTAAACAGAGGCATTCTGACTTCTCCAGAAACCGACTTACGAGTTACTGGACCTAATGGCGTATCTACGACAAGTTATGTTCCTTCTTTGGCAAGTTTAGAAGAACAGCGAGTAGAGTTAGATTGGGAAGTTCCCGCTGGCCAACCCATCGGTAATGCCTTACTAGAATTCCTTGTCGATGAAGCGGAAGCGATTACAAATGATGGAAATCGAAGTAATAACTTAGGTCTGTTCAATATCTACATTGGAAGATTGCCGGTTGCTGATTTATTGACAAATTCCCCTCTCCAAACATTTGAGACTGCAATACTTGATGCAACAAACTCAGTCGACCCAGATGGTGGAGAAGTAGAGTGTGTGTTTGAGATACAATCAACCTCTGGAAATATGGAGATTATAGAAGATGATGATTGTATACATGACTTGGTATGGGAAGATGATGGAGAATATTTGGTTATTTTGACAATTACTGATGCAGAGAGTGATACAGATACTATAGAAGAGATCTTTACTGTTCAAAATCGCCCCCCCGAAATAGTAGTGAATGCCTCAGCATATTCTATTCCAGTTCTTTCGTCTGTGACATTCGAGGTTACAAATCGTGAAGATATAGACACGAATAATCCAATCTCTCCTGTCGACATAGCATGGCAGGCCTCTTGTGAGGAAGGAAGTACTGTAAGTGCGAGGTGCACAGTAACTCCGACCCAGGAAGGAAATTACACGATCGAAGTAATTGCAATGGACGATGATGGAGCCACTACAACCGAAGAAGTAACAGTTGAAGTAACAAATATCGCTCCATCAGGATTAGAGGAAGAAATTTGGCTTTCAAGCACTAGGTTGACTCCTGACTCTAGAGGAGTCTATACAATCAATGAAGGAGATCTGATTGAGATTAGAGGCTCTGCCGAGGACTCACCAAATGATATAGATGATTTAGTCCATCTATGGTCGCCAGATGCTGAGGACCATCCAGAAATAATGCAAGAAAGTGTCGGTCAAAATTCGATTGTTGAACACACCTACACAACCTCTGGATTACATCTTGCAACGCTCGTTGTCACCGACGACGATGATGCTAGTTCCGAAACTTTAGTTGTGGCGATTGAGGTTGTCAATGTCGCTCCTGAAATCGATCCTATTAGTAATCCATTACCTGCAAAGGAAGATGATGAAATCACTATCTCAGCCAGCGTCCGGGATACTGTAGGAGACATAGAAAATCTGGTCAACTGTTTCGATCTTAATCCAGAAGTAAACAGCGATGAAATTGGCGAATCTGACGATGATTGTGATTTTGAAGGAAATCGGTTTATTGGTTCATGGCCCGATGCTCAAAAAGCACCATCCTCGATAGTTTTCCATACTACGGATGATGATGGCGAGTCCGCATCACTCGAAATTCCAATCACAATTATCAATGTAAAACCGGATGCATATGCCAGTGTTAGTAACCAGAATCCAACAATAGGTGATATTGTTATTCTGAGTGCAAACCTAACAACCGACTCAATTCATGATCTTGAAACATTGAGATATGTTTGGGACTTGGACGTTACCAAAGATAGTGATGGCAATGGTAATCCTTCAGATGATGAAGATTACGTGGGTCAGTGGATTGAATGGGAGACTGATGTATCCGGCACTGTATCTGTAAAACTAACAGTAATGGATGAAGAACTCTCTGATTCAATGTTAATTACCTTGAATATTGAAGAGGCTCCGTTTAGCTTTGGAAATTTACTATCTTCACCAATCATGATAATTTTGATTCTAATTATCTTAGCTGGTGGAGGCGGTTTTGCATATGTCAAAACGCGTAAACCCGATGATCTGATCATGGCTCCTGCAGAGGTAAAGCGAGGTCGTAAAGTATCCATGGACGATGCGTTTGATGATCCTGAATTTGACCCATTCAGTCAGGACAAGGCAAAGAGAAAAGTGAAACAACAAAATAGGAATTTGGACGGGGATTTACTAGAAACTAAAGAGAAGCCTGAACCAAAAGAAAGTCAATCAATTGTACCAGAAGAGGCACCCGTAATCCAAATGAGTGAACTCGACCAAGAATATGAGCAAGCGAGGTCATCCGAAGAGGTAATTGATGAGGTTTTCAGTGATCTGTTAGAAGACACGGAATCATCTAAGGAAGAAGAATGACCGCTGTCCGCCAGACTCCCTATAATCGTTCTATGATGCTCACTTCTAGCGAAGCACTCATTGCAGAAGAGTTCCTCGAGCAATCGTGGTTAATCTATTCAGATTACTTGGCCTACCCGACCCCTCTAAGTCGGTTGAGCAAGTCAAGAGACCCCCCCGATCAGCCGACCCGGGACCACAGAATAACGACTCATTCCACGATTTGGGTAAGGAAATTTGGGCCGAAAGAACCCATAAATTAATTCCAGAAGCAGAACGATTTGTTCACTACATTAAACCCGATGATTTACATCGATTAAATCTAGATGGAATGTCCCATAATTTAGCTCAGGGAAATTTGGTGATTGTAGATCTCGGGTCACTTACCCATATGCCTAGCCAACAGGATGTTTGTCGACGACGTATCGAAACTCTTGGACAACAAACTGGACTCCCTGTTTTTGCTCTAAACGAATCAGATACACTGCTAATGATCGCAGGGCGAAATATGCGAGTTGATACGGAAAAACACAAGTTAGGGATGGCTCAATGGAGCCAATTATCTGATGATTAGGCATAGTCGATTTGACTACGCCAATCTGAATCGCTAGGACCAGGCCCTAGTTTATCGAAGCCTATCTGGAAAAGTTTCACCGGTATTGATTCTGAATCCACTCCTTCGGGTGCCTCGATTTCTTCCACTCTGAGAATGACCAAAGTCCCAACTGCATCTTCAGGAAGTGGATAGAAATCTACCACTCTGCAATTTAATGCACATAATGCTGAATCATAATTTGGAGGTGATTCTGGTAAGAAGTCCCATTCTGACTTTTCTCTTGGCACAATTTTGACCGTTTTATTTACAGCGCTTGCTGATTCTAAATCTGCATTCAAGATAAAGATCGATGCTTTGGAACCGATTCCCTCTTCCTGTAAGTTAACCAATGTATCTCTAGGTCTTCCTTCTCTATTGGTCGATAACGAGAGAGATAGAAGTGGAGGATGATTGGAGACAATGCTGATTGAAGACATCGGTGCGATATTTTCTATTCCCGATTTTGACTTGGTCCCAATAAGTACAACTGGTTTCGGCATTAGTAAAGAGGCAAGCCAGCCTCTTCTTTCTCTAAATCCAAGTGCATCGATGTCGATTTTGTATGAACCGTCTCCTATCTTTGGAGGAGGGGGAGGGTCTCCTTCCTCATCAGTAAGCCATGTGTCTAGAGCACCTGATTCCATCTCAGAAGCGGAGTATGCCGTGAATTCTCGGAATGCTTGCCAACGAGCAATTTCATCGGGGTCTTCTTCTCTCTTGAGTTTACGAGCGATTGATGCATCTGAGTATGTGACGCAACGACGAAGGTATCTTGATACCACTTTTCGTCGTTCGTCAATATCCATTAACCCTCAACTCCAAGTTCATTCATTAGCCTGTCAACATGACCAGTGGCTCTGACATTGTATCCAACAAATTCGAAGTTTCCATCCAGATCAATAACGAAAGTAGAACGAGAGACCCCTAGGTATGTCTTCCCATAATTCATCTTCTCCCTCCAAACACCGTACTTCTTGTGTAACTCGATGTCCTGGTCAACAATTAATTCGAAATTTAGATCATGCTTCTGTATGAAGTTGGAATGGGATTTTGCTGAATCCTTGGATACGCCAATAACTCGGTATCCTACTGCTTTTAGTCTGTCAAAATTATCCCTAAAATCACAGGCTTGCTTAGTACATCCAGGTGTAGAATCTTTTGGATAAAAGTATAGAATTACTTTTTCTCCTCCATGAAGAATTTCACTTAGCCTAATCGTGGTTCCGTCTGTCAATTCAGCTTCAAAATCTGGGGCGCTTTCACCGACCTCAAAATCCACCAACTCGTCGCTCATAATTTCCGCACATAAACGGAGGTGATGAATGCTCGTATTGCGAGCATTGAAGAAACAAGGCAGACTGGTCCAAAATATGGGTAAAGGAGGAAAGATCTCAGGAACCCTTTCACTAATTGTCGGAGTCTTATTTCTGATTGGTTGGTTTGGAGCAGGCTTGGGAATTGATTACATCGATAATCAGTTAGAAGAAAATTGCGATAGCACGAGTGGACAAATCGGGCAAACTACCGGCTTGGATGAGGGACAGTGTCAGGATGGAAGAGATACACGGGACCTTCTTTCTTCGATACAATATTCATTGCTACTTGGTGGAGCGGCACTATGTATCACGGGTGTCTGGATGTTAGTTAGACATTGATTTTCTATCGCTTTGCTTCTTCTCGAATTCGTTTTTTACTGGCCGCCCAGCCACAAATTGGGCAGTCAGATAGATTGTGATTGCGGGCTGGACAATATTCCCTTCCGAAGAAAATAATTTGCAAATGACGACGATTCCATGTATCGATTGGAAAAACGGTCTTCAGATCCCTTTCAGTTTGTTCTACATTACGCGCCTTCGACAAACCCCATCGGCTTGCTAANCGATGNATGTGTGTATCNACTGGAAAGGCGGGTATCCCGAATGCCTGTGCCATTACCACGCTGGCAGTTTTGTGCCCAACACCTGCAAGTGATTCGAGAAAATCCCAATCAGGGATAATTTCTCCTCCTTCTTGTAGAATTTGTTCTGCCATTAATTTGAGATTCTTGGCTTTGGTTGGCGCAAGTCCGATCTCTCGGATTAAACTCTGGATTTCTTCAACTTCCAAAGAGGCCATCTTTTCTGGATTGTCTGCTCTCGCAAACAGAGCCGGAGTTACCTCGTTTACCTTTTTGTCAGTTGTCTGCGCGGATAGCATGACTGCAACCAACAATGTGTATGGATCAGTATGGTCTAAGGGAATTGGAGTCTCAGGATATAATTGGTCTAGCATAGTCCCAATTTTTTCAGCCTTATCGGCTCTTTTCATTAGTTGATTTCCCCCTCATCCCGAAGTCCGAGGTAAAGTGAACCACCCACAATCAACCCAGGAACCAAGTAACATGGACCGTACATCCAAGTCTCCCATTCATCTCCAGCACTACCTCCGAAAACGAAGTAGGCGAGTATCCCAGCAAATAATGCAGGCAGCAATGAAACGGTTCCAAACACTAGTCCTCGCATTGGACGCATGAGTGTGGCTAGAATACAATAGTCATCAACCTTCGTCAGAGTCCCAGTAGATCTTCCATCTCTGATCCCGTCTTTGTGTTCAGTACATCCGCTGCTTCTAGCCAACCTTTTCGAGCGATTTGAACTCCATACCAAACATCAGCTAAACCTTCAGTTCCATGCGCATCGGGGTTGATACAAACTGGGACTCCTTGCTGTTTTGCATAATTACAAAGCCTCCAATCAAGATCTAATCTGTATGGAGATGCATTGATTTCAACTGCCTTCAATTCACCTTCTGAGTTGAGTTCGCCCATTCTTCGTAAAACGGCATGCATATCCACAGGGAATCCTTCCCGACCTTGTAATATTCTTCCAGTTGGGTGACCTAAAATGGTAAACGTTGGGTTTTCTATAGCCCGAATAAGTGCTTCAGTATTTTCAATTTCATCTCGATTTCTCCAACTACCCAAAGCGTGGACTGAGCCCACTATATGGCTCATTGATTGACGAGTTTTATCTGGATAATCTAAGCCGCCATCAACTAGTATATCACACTCTGAACCATGGAAAATTCGGAAATCATCTCCAGAGTCAGCCCAGCTTTCATTGAGCGCACGGATCATTTCAGCTTGTACTGGTATTCCATCCGCAGGAATACCAATTTGTCGACCACCGATATTGAGAATTTCTGAGTGGTCCGCAATACCAAGATACTCCCAACCTAATTCCTGTGCCGCTGCCGCCATTTCCTCCAATGTGTTCACCCCATCAGATGCGACAGTGTGATTGTGGAGCGCTCCGCGAATTTGTTCTGGTTGGATTAAATTTGGAAGAGATGAAGATTGAGCCGCTTCAATTTCGCCTGTATCTTCGCGCATTTCAGGAGGCACCCAATCCAGACCTAAATGACGATAGATATCCTTCTCATCTGCACATTCAAGGGTATATTTCGCAGCTTCCATGCCTATTGCATCGCCAGCCTCTTTTTCTGAGAATAGGCCAAATTCATTCAATCTAAGTCCTCGATCAATTGCTAATTGACGCATTCGGATATTGTGTTCTTTGGAACCTGTGAAGTAAGCTAAAGTGAATGGGAACGTAGCAGGCGGCACTATTCTGACTTGAGCATCTATTGTCGCATCCCCGCTTCGCTCCATCATAGATTCCGCAAGTTTAGCATCAATACTTCCGCTTGTATCTGCCCCAGATAGCATATCTTGTTCCAGGATTAAACTTACTTTTGACTCTCCAGAACCCTTTACCTCGGCAATTCCAGGAAGAGATAGAATAGCCTTGACGACTGCTTCATGATCTGCGGGTTCTGCTGCCACTACGATATCCAGGTCTCCAATTGTTTCTCTGCGACGCCTTGCGCTACCTGCGAGTTGTGCCCGCGACACTCCAGGAATAGCCGCAACTCTTGCTTCCAAAGCTCGGCCAAACATCAGGCCAACATCCATTCGTGAACGGCCTTGGTAGCGGCGCAATAGTTCGATTCCTTCGAGGTATTTTTGTTGACTTTTCTCTCCAAAACCGGACAACGGAGCCACATGACCCATTTCACAAGCTATCTTCAACGATTCAACTGAATCTACTCCAAGTTCCTCATACATCACTCGGGCACGTTTTGGCCCCAATCCGGGTATTCCTACAATTTCGATTAGACCGGGTGGAATTTTTGCATATAATTGAGGTAAATCACCCCAAGTACCTTCCATCACAGCCTCTGTTACTAAGCCACTAATCCCTTTGCCGATTCCCTTGACCTCAACCAGCCTTCCATCTTGTACAACACTTAGTAGGTCTTCTTCCATGGAAGCCAATGCGCGGCTGGCATTTTGGTATGCCCTAACCCTAAACACATTGGCTCCATCTAGTTCCAGTAGCACACCTACTTGTTCCATCACAGCAACTACAGAAGACTTAGTTTGGAAAGGAGGACCTGTGCTACGAGGCCTGGGTAAACTCCAACCCTTGACCTTCACCATGTACCCAACGGGAGTGCTCAGCCCTTGAGGATGTCCATCAGCGGCATTGAACCCAAGACTCACAAATGCACACCCAATCGGAAACATGTGGAGTTACTTGCNACTCTGGAAACCGCCTCGATATCTCTGTGTGGCATCGCTATGTTACTATGGATGAGTATAGGCACATTTACTCGCGCTGATTGGGGAGAAGCATTTGCTCAGAAAACAATCTTTGTTTTGTGTGTCACCTCAGCAATTTTGCTATTTTCTCTACACTATCTAGGTGGAGAACTATGGGGTTCTCGCAATGTTGCATTACCGTTTGCTTTAACCGCACTAATCGTGGCTGCTGCTGGATCTCTAAACATCAAAGGCCAAGATGTCCAAGGTGAAATCAACCCTCACGAAATAATGAGGATGAGAAAACAAGAAAGAGACGAAGACTGAGGCTACTCTTCGTTTCTTTCAACACCCAATTTGTCGTCAATAAATGCCCGCATGTAGGCGGGAAGTTCGCCATTGACGAAGATTACATCATTTACTTCGTCTAGTTTCATCAACGAATAATAAATTTGCATTGCAGTCATTGGGGTTGAACTACAACCTGTGCAGCCACCTTCTAATGAAATCATAATTATTCCATCTGTGGTATCTACAACATTGACAACACCATCGTGTGCATCCAAAATCGCTTGAACTGGCCCTACGGACTGTAGAATGAGTTGCTTATCGACTTCAGCCACGTGATTCCCTCATAGCGGCTAGTAGGCGAGATGCTTTGAACCATTGGTGGGCTGACCNTCGNTGTGGCAGACACGGTCAGGNTTCTGATGGTCGACTTGTTGGTCGAAAGAGCGGAATTCGGACACGGAGGAAATCAAGAAGTTGTGAGGCCATTTGCAGCAGCTGGAGATGTAGAGTTGCTTCTTGTAACTCCTCAAATGCAATCCTTTGAGGCTGGCAAAAAAGCCCANGCAGGAGAAGTCCCACTCTCCAAAGAAGACGTCCCTCATTGGGATGATGATTACCCATTCTGGGAATCAACTACCGTTGAATTAGAAGGTAGGCCTATTTCATTTCGAAGAATTGTAATGCCGATGGTTGAAGACGATTTGGAGATGACTGAATGGCTAGATTCGATTTCCGTTGATGCAGTAATATGTAGTGGGTCGCGACGTAATGTTAGCATGTGGGAAGATTGGATGGCCCCCGCTTCTTCGTTAGTTCGATCATCCGCTAATTCAGGCAGACCGACCCTTGGAATTTGCTTTGGTCACCAATTACTTTGCCACGCCTTGGGTGCGAAAGTAGAGCGTGCCGAATCACTTTCAAGTGGAATCTGGGATTTGGATTTCACAGATATTGGACAGGATGATGAATTGCTTACCTCGCATGTTTCTGATGATTCTTCTGTTGCCGGTTTGTTTACCCATCAAGACCATGTAATCACTGTGCCAAAATCATGTTCTCTAATATGCTCAACAAACCATAACCGAGTCACTGCAGTTCGAGTTCTTTCCGAAAATGGTGAACCTTTACCATCGTGGGGTGTACAATTCCATCCAGAGGCAGCTAGAGCACGAATTCAGCGCGCTCACGAATGGGGCCACATATCCGATGAAGAACTAGCTTCGTTCAAAGGAGAACATGATGGGGCCAGTATATTGTCATCATTCGCGAGTGTCGTAAGTCGCTATCAAGCATAATCTCCGCCCCGTAGGGGCGATTATTGTGGATTCGGATTAAATAGGGACCCTAGGTCGGCGACTCAACCTAATTGGTGATATTATGGACGGAGAACAAATTGNAATGATGGGAATGGGAGCAGGAATACTAGGACTGCTCATAGCATTCATGCTATATCGAAAGGTAGATTCAATTGAGATTGAAAACAAAACTGTAGCGACTATCACAGGTAGAATTCAGGATGGCGCAATGGCCTTCCTAATGGCAGAATATCGAATGCTGACGATTTTTATCATCGTTGTCGCTATTCTATTATTCGCTGGCGGCGAGGATAACGGTCTAGGATTGGAAACAATGGTCGCTTTCATAATCGGTGCTCTTTGTAGTGTAGCCGCTGGATTTAGCGGAATGCGCTCGGCTACAAGTGCAAATGGACGAACAGCACAAGCAGCCGCAAACGGTGGCCAGGCTGCGGCACTTACCACGTCATACAATGGTGGAGCAGTCATGGGTCTAGCAGTAGGAGGCCTCGGCTTATTTGGCATCTCCTTGATGTATTACCTGACCAGCCCAGTTGATGGAGAAGGATTCCTTTCCGTCGAGAACGTTGCTGGATTCGGAATGGGTGCCTCATCTATCGCTCTTTTCGCCCGTGTTGGTGGCGGAATTTACACCAAGGCTGCCGATGTTGGTGCCGACCTTGTTGGTAAGGTTGAAGCTGGTATTCCAGAGGATGACCCACGCAACCCTGGTGTAATCGCTGACAATGTTGGAGACAATGTAGGCGACGTCGCTGGAATGGGCGCTGATATTTTCGAGTCATTCGTAGGATCAATCATCGCTGCTATGGTTATTGCCCAGGCTAGTGAAGACCTAGGAGCGGATTACCTAATGATTCCAATCGCTCTTGCNNTAGTTGGATATATTTCATCAATTATCGGAGTCTTCTCGATTAGTGCAATGAAAAACATGCACCCAGGTGCTGCACTACGAAATACCACTTTCATTGGTGCTGCTCTATTTATCGGTGGAGGATACCTCACACTCGACTATCTAGACCTAGACACAACAGTAATTCAAGCAGTTGGAATTGGAGCATTGGTTGGTATTCTAATCGGACTTGTTACCGAATACTACACAGGTATTGAACCTGTATTCGGAATAAAGGTACAAGCAATCCCATATATTGGAGAGGCATCAAAAACAGGAAGTGCAACTAATGCAATCGCAGGTCTTGCTGTAGGAATGCAATCTGTTTTCCTGCCTGTTCTTCTGATGGCTTCTGGAATTTACTTTGCTAACGATGTAATGGGTGGTGGCGATGCAGGTCTTTACGGAATCGCAATGGCTGCCATGGGGATGCTAGGAACTGTTGGAGTGACNATGACAGTCGATGCTTACGGACCTGTTGCAGACAATGCNGGTGGAATTGCAGAGATGTCAGGACTAGGAAAGGAAGTGAGAGAAATCACAGATGGCCTAGACTCAATTGGAAACTCAACTGCCGCAATCGGAAAGGGATTCGCAATAGGAAGTGCAGCATTAACTGCTCTTGCTCTATTCGCCGCATACAAGACCAGGGCGGAAGAAGCTCTCGGAGTTGGAGAGACGCTAGACCTTTCCTTAACCAATCCAGATGTAGTGATTGGTCTCCTGATTGGAGGCGCACTTCCATTCCTAGTTGCCGCTATGACCATGAAGTCTGTAGGTCGCGCTGCTGAAGATATGATTACAGAAATCCGCAGACAATTCAGAGAAATTGATGGATTGTTAGAAGGAAGAGAAGGTGTAGAACCTGANAGTGCGACTTGTGTTGACATTTCTACACAAGCCGCCCTACGGGAGATGATTTGGCCAGGAATAGTTGCTGTAGCNAGCCCTGTAGCAATTGGAGTAATCCTAGGTCCTGAAGCTCTCGGAGGAACTCTAGCTGGTGCTACCGCAACTGGTGTACTCATGGCCCTATTCATGGCAAACGCTGGAGGAGCATGGGATAATGCAAAGAAGGCTATCGAACAAGGCGAGATACCTGGNGCTGAGAAGGGTGATGAGGCCCATTCTGCAGCAGTGGTCGGTGACACTATCGGTGATCCATTCAAGGANACCAGCGGACCTTCGCTAAACATTCTAATCAAGTTGATGTCAATCGTATCGGTTGTTATCGCTGGTTTGATNGCATAAANAAGCCAAATTTGTTTGGACGCNNAAGCGTCAGACTCATGAGAGTCTGTCCTTAGGGTCGACCATGCGAAGCGGTGCCATTGGCCTAACCATGTTGTTGCTTGTGGCCAGTGTTGCCGGCTGCGCAGGACTAACTGATTCNGGAGGAAGAGGTGGTTCAGACTACTCGATCGATGTGCCAACTTGGCACATAGGAGATTGGTGGTTGTACACATTCTCTACACCGGAATACACAGATGATACTGCGCGGTTGGTGGTAGCCTCCGACAGCGAAGAAGATGGAACTGCTTACATGCTGGCTATCTCTTCTATCGGGGAGGCCAGAAGGCACGCTGTTCTAAACCACAACCCATTCCTTGGTAGAATAACACACGACAATCTAAGTGCATACGAAAATGGACTACCACAGCCAGTTTTGACATTCCCAATTTCAGAAGGAGATTCATGGACGTTTTCCCTATTCACTAACGATTGGACAAGTACTGCCCTCGATGTCGGTAAGACCCATGCTACCATGTCTGCACAAGCTGCTGACGGTGCTAGACTTGACTACACCTTCAATACAGATGTTGGATTCTTCTCATCTTTCATCTGGACTGACTCAGAAGGGATTGAGNAGTTACGAATGATGCTCGCAACAAATGGGCACACTGAAGATGGCGAAGGGCATAATGGAGAGGTCTTCTTCATTCGAGGAGGTGACCTTTACTCTGATACTTGGGAAAACACAGGCACTGATTTCGAGATACGTGACACATTCTTCGTAAGTGATCATCCTACTGATGGAGAGTGGAATGAGATGGTGTACTACTTGGATGCAGCCTGTGGAAGTGGAAGTTCAAGCATTAGTCTCACTCTTAGAGACCGTGCATCTGTATCGGCTCTNCAACGAACATGGGGGCCAGGAGCGGAGGAATACGGCACATTGGGAACTATTCCTTACCCAAGTGAAGAATACACACTGACCCTGACCTTTACTGGAGATTCAGATCTCCGACTAATCATAGCAGGGGCAATTACTTTCTCATGGACACTTTGAGGTGTCGAAGTGAACACAGGGACTCTGGTAATGCTACATGGCATGACTGGAACCTCAGAGAAAATGCAACCACTTGCAGATAGTTTAGCACCTAGTGGTTGGAAGGTTATCTGTCCTCAAGCAGAAATTCAACACCCTGCAAGAGGAGGATATGCTTGGTGGTTACGAGCGGAGGATCCAACTTTACCATTGGGAAAAGAATCTCAAGAACAGGTCCTCGATTCAATGCAGAGAGTGATTCGCGATATTCCAGATGGACCTGTGATTATCGGTGGCTTTTCTCAGGGTGGAGCGATAGCCTCCGCGCTTTTGGAAACAGAGTTGCATGAAAGAATAGTTGGACTTGTTCTGATTGGGACCAAAACTGTTAGACCTGATAAATTGACAGAAGCACTGCCCTTTCTAAAGCCAAGAGAGGTTGTTTGGATGCATGGAAGAAGAGACCATCTTGTTACTTTCGAAGTAGCAATTGAGCATGCTGAAATCTTTGAATCCGCTGGATGGCCAGTAACTCGTCTTGAGCATGAAAAAGGCCATATGGTCAATTTGAACCAATTAGATGAGCTGAAAAGTTCAATTCAAAGAATGGCTGATTCGATCTAGGCGACTCAGGACAGGTAATCCATCAAATGATCAGAACCTCCGATGAAGATTGGTTGTTGTCCTCTAACATCGAAGCAGACTGGAACTGTACGATGGCCTGTTGCATCAACTACTTCCCATCGAAGGTCACCTTCATGGTCGAAATTTACCTCAGTGTAAGTTAGGCCTTTCGCATTAAGGTAATTTTTCGCCCGAGTACAATAGGGGCAAACCGTCTGAGAAAAAATCAGAAAATCCGTTTTACAGGAATCAAGCCACTGTTGCATGCTCGCCAAGCTCTGCACCCTCCATTGACTCACCCTCTTCTGTCCACCATTCGTCTTCATCCTCGTCTTCGTCTCCTAAACGACCTTCCAAGACTCGATCTGTTTCGTCCTCNTCAATGAAAATCAGCATTATTGCGGATATCATTGTCAGNGCGGCNCCGACATAAATTGCCGANGAGTAATCGAAAATTTCTATCATTCTCTCAGTCAGTAAGTAAGCCGTCACTCCNGACAAATTGAACAAAGACATGTAAGCAGTAAATTGAGTTCCACCAACCTTGCTCCAAGTCAATCGCATAGATAGTGAGATTATGCAAATCCAAGCAATGCCTGCAATGAATGCCTGAGCAATCAGGAATATTGTCATCACAGTGGTGTTAGTCCAAAGTGGTTCGAGCATTGCAAGTGATGCATTGGCCAATGCTAGCANTAGGAAGCCAACCATAGCAACTCTTCTTGTTCCAAATTTATCTCCTAGAAGTCCACCGAAAATCTGGCCAAACATTGCACCAAATACCACCACTCCACCAACNATAGCATTGTACTTGGCTTGTGACCAACCGGCTTCGTTGATGAAAATATCAATGACAATCGGCCCTACAAAGTAATACAATTCTGATAGTAAACAGAGGAATATCAGTAAGAATGCCGACCTTACTGAGAAGGCTTTGACAAGATAGAACGACGTTCTAGCAACAGTAGTTCTCGTTCCCGTTGGTAATATCAAGAATGGGTTTGGAACTTTTGGTAATTCGCTCGCATCTTCAGTCTGATTCATTAATTTTGAAATTCCTAGTGTGATTAAACCGAGTATGATGAATAGATATGATGCAGGGTTTGTTAAATTACGAAGGTCTGCTCCTAATCCCCAATCAATAGTGAACACATCAATTGCAAATCCAATAAACCAAATCGATAGACCAAGAATTGCGAACAATGCGGGTATCGAGATTCTGCTCTCGGATAATGCATAACCCACCGTTCTCGCTACTCGGAAGTCTTCCTCATCAATCCATGGAGTAACTTCATCCTCGTCATCCTCGACTTCTTCTGTTTCTGAACTAACAATCTCTGCTTCAATTACACCAGCCTTCTTTGACCATGGGAATAATTGCACTCCAGGCTTCTCAATCATGGTCAGTGGGAACCAAGCTACCATCATCAGAAGCACCATTGAGGCTACTATAACCCCAATAATACCAATCTTAGTTACTAGTACCCCTAGTGCTGCACCGCCAATAATTATTCCAAGTCTCTTTGCAGCAAACATGAAACCATTGACCTTAGCAACNTCATCTGGCTTAAGAATTTCAACCGCTAGAGCATCAGTAGCAACATCTTGCAGTGAAGCAAATATGTTGTGAATGAACAATACTCTAGTGACTAATGCAATTTCGGTATTCAAATCCCCAATGGTCGAGTCAATGACCAATAAACCACCTAGGCTGAGAGCCATACCNGTTTGAGCGAATAATACCCATTGTCGGCGTGGACCAAATCTTTCGATAAATACAGCGTCAACAACTGGCCCCCAAATCCACTTGAATGTCCAAGGCAATGCCACAGTGGCGAATAGAATTGCGATATCCTTGACTTCGGTTCCATTTTCTACCAAGTAGGCTGCGAAAGCAACACTTGCAAAACCCCAAGGTAATCCTTGAGCGAAGTAGAGAATACAGAGAGTAATCACTCTCCGAGTTTTATTTTCCGTAAGAGGCCCACCTTTTCTCCATTCAGAGAAACCACTTTTTGTTGATGATATTGCATCAGAAGGCATCGATCTGATACGTTCTGGATCAAACGCATTGGAATAAAATGGCTCATCAGATTCCGACTTCCACCCCTCTCTTACAGCAACTACACCGAGTAGGGCGGTGACTGCCAAGAATGGTATGAAGAACGCTATTGGTCCCACCGATGTCTTTCCAACATTGTTACTAGCATCTGTCAAAGATACATAAATTGGGAATTCAACATAAACATCTCCTGGACTACCNCCTTCATCGGAGTAATACATCCGGAAACTACCTGAACAATCTACAGTGTTGAGAGGGTCTGGTAATGCGCAGGGGCCTGTNTTTTGGGCAGGAACTGAATATTCAACCGAGATTGTTAGCATTGAGTCCCGGTCCCAA
Source organism: Methanobacteriota archaeon (assembly GCA_002685415.1). Classification (GTDB taxonomy): domain Archaea; phylum Thermoplasmatota; class Poseidoniia; order Poseidoniales; family Thalassarchaeaceae; genus MGIIb-O1. The sequence continues at coordinate 13,380 of NYXO01000040.1, read as the reverse complement.
GAACGAATTGAGTCGTTGACCAAAATATCCCATTGGCTTGTGAAATCGTTTCCGTTATTCACAGAATTCGCAGGTAGGACAAATTGGGAAAGTTGNTCTTGACCTCGTGAAAGAGTNAGGGTNAGGTCAGTNCAATCGTTACCACAATTNCCAGATTCGATTGCAAATTTCATTCGAATTGAGATTGATTCGTTAATTTCNAAAAGAAAATCATCAGAAAAACCCATTTGCATGTTACAAGAAAAGTCGACACTTACATCCTGTCCTTCGGGAAAATCAATCTCACCATAACCACTACTGGATGAACCTGCAGAGGCATTGGAATCAAAATTATTCCAACATTCGAATAAATCCTCTTCACCCCAGAAGTACATGTAGGGTTGCTCTTGAGTTGGATGATTATTCTGGTCATCCTGCGCTACAACAAAAACCGAAAGAATACTTACTGTGAAAAGTAGGACTACCGATAAAGAAAGGCCTCTACTTGCATACCGCATGAGATTGGGGGTAGGAAGTAATGTTTGAGTCTTCGCCCATCGAGGTTCGGTTTAGATTTCAGCCAAACCAGAATAATCATACTCCCAATCGATGATTTGCCAACCTAANTCGGATAATTTCGAATGGACCAAATTAAGGCTCATTGGGTTACATAAGAGCGCGGCACAGCCGCCTCCACCAGCACCTAGAGCTTTCCAAGCCATTACTGAACCATCAGCAAGCATTGGCTCGATTGTATCTCGAAATGGTTGGTGTATCGAAGGGTCTAACAAATCGACTCCTTTGCAGGTTTCATTCAAAGACTCAACCACTAATTGCCTATGGTCTCTTTGAAGGGCATCGGCCATCATTCTGGTAGCCAAACGAATAGTGTGTAGGCCATCAATCACATCTTGATCACCTGAATCATATCGAGACCAAACTAAATTCTGCATATCCCCTGACTTGTGTTGTATTCCACTATGGGCAATAATNAGGTGTTTTTTCAACCATTTTTTGGCGGATGGAGCAGGTTCAAATGGTAGTTTTTCAACGCCATCCCCTATGAATAGAAAACGATTGAATCCACCGTGTACCGATGCCCATTGATCTTGACGGCCACAACGATTTCCTTCGTTGATTTCTGTTTTGAAGGCTGATTCTGCAACATTATCCAAATCACTTGTATCTACGATTCCAAGAGCGGCTATCTTTGCAACATTCAGAGCACCGCTGGTTCCAAGTCCAGAACCGGCTGGGACATCGAACTGTAGAGCAACATTTCCATCGCCATCAGGGGTTGCTGTAACCCACTTGTCAATGGTGAAGTTTACCACTTCACCTCCGTGATCATGGGTGTAAGGTGCTAGATCNGTCCAACCTCCTGCCAAATCGATTCTTAGTGGGGCTCGATATCCGGCCATGATTCTCCTAATGACTCAAGGGTGATAACCCTACGGTGAGAACAAAGGACCAAAAATAACGGGTATCAACACCCGCTCGGGACAAACATGGAGTCGAATGTTGAAAATGCTATTCGAGCCTTCTCGCAAGGCCAGCCAGTCATGGTGTTCGACTCTGATTTCAGAGAGTGTGAAACCGATCTTCTATGGCCTGCAACAGCGGCCAGTCCTGCGGTTATGCGAAGATTACGCCAGGACTGCGGGGGACTTCTATTCTTAGCAGTGGGTGATGAAATAGGTAGCCTATTCGGTCTTCCTTGGTTACAGGACATTCATACTCATCCCGCACTTGTAGCGGAAAATCCAGTTCTTGGTAAATTAATCACTGACGACTTACAATATGACTCTCGCTCTGCCTTCACACTCTCCCTTAATCATAGGGAAACCTACACAGGAATTACCGATAGGGACCGTGCCCTAACAACACGAAGATTTGGGGAATTGGCTGGAGAGATGATTCAGGCAGATGCATCTGTAGAAACTGCGCAAGAGGCGCTGGGATTAGAGTTTAGAACACCTGGACATATTCCCGTCTGCAGAGAGTCTCCTGGCGGCCTAGAAACTAGACAAGGCCACACTGAACTAGCTGTAGCAATTGCACGACTCTCTGGACACGTTCCAGCCACCATTGGTGCGGAGATGTTACAACCTGATGGAGACAAAGCCCTGAGTGTTGAGGCTGCCAGAGAGTACGCTGAAGTACACAACATACCCATGATTACTGGTGATGATTTACTAAAGGCTCTAGGGATTGATGATTGACCGAAGCATTGAGGATATTTACTGAGAGGGGATATGGATGGTCCGGGTTATGGCGGTCGGGGTTTTCGACCTACTGCACGCAGGCCATCTGCATTATGTCGAACAGGCAAAGTCCCTAGGTGACGAGTTAATTGTAGTAGTGGCTCATGATGATACTGTAAGAAAACAAAAACATGAACCTGTGACAAATCAAGATCTTAGAAGGCGTATGGTGATGGGGTTGAAACCTGTTAATGAGGCGATTGTGGGAAACCCTCCTAGCGTTCCTATTTTTGANATATTAGAAGTAGTGAAACCAGATATAATCGCATTAGGTTACGACCAGAAGCATTCACGAGACTCAATCAAGAAAGGATTGGAAGAAAATGGCTGGGGCAATGTCGATGTTCGAAGGGTCGAAGGGTTAGCAGATGATTTAGACGGTACCAGGAAAATCATCGCTCGAATCATTGATCTTTGGTCCGGTGAAACTGGTGGTCCTTACGAGGAGGATTGAGAATGTTCACTGGAATTGTAGCCGCTTCTTGTGAGATTGTTTCAACTGACCAGGGAGAAGAGGTTCGTTCGATTGTTGTTGACCTAAGTGGTTATGATGATGATTTAGAGATAGGTGCAAGCGTTGCAATAGATGGCGTTTGTATGACAGTAGTTTCTGCAATAGATGGCCATGTTCGGTTTGAAGCTATACCCGAAACCTTGGAGCGTACCACAATCGGCTTGCTCAAACAGGGTAGTCAGGTCAATATTGAGAGGTCTTTACGAATGGGCGATGAGTTAGGAGGACACATTCTTTCAGGTCATGTAATGACTACTGCTAGGATTCTACAGAGAACTCAGAAAGGCGAAGGAATCGATTTACTGATTGAACATCAAGTCGAAACCAAACCATACATTCTCGAGAAGGGTTACGTCGCAATTGATGGTATGTCATTGACGGTTGGTGAAGTGGAAGGTGAGGGATTTAATCTACATATTATCCCGGAAACTCTGAGAATTACTACAATCGGAGCGAAGGCTGAGGGAGACTTAGTGAATATTGAGGTTGATTCCAGAACTCAAGCGGTCGTAGATACAATTCGAAGCATGGAGGTAGGAAAATGAGAATAGTTGCTGTATGCGGTTCTTTTCATAGAAAAGAAGTAGAGAAGATGTTAGAATTTGCAAGAGATGAGGCATCTATTATGAATTCGGAATTAACGGATATTGTTTGGGTTCCCGGATCTATGGAAGCACCTCTTGCTTTGGAAAGACTCCTCCTCCGAGAGAATGTAGATGGCGCAATTACACTTGGTATTATTGAACGTGGGCAGACTCAACATGGTTTGGTGATGGGGCAATCGGTTACTCGTGCAATAATCGACCTACAAATCAAGCACAACAAACCAATAGGTCTGGGAATAATTGGTCCAGGAGCTGAACCTGAGCATATTGAACCACGGCTAGAACCTCACGCTCGTGCAGCAGTAGGTGCAGTAGTTTCAATGAAAAATTGATGCAATTTAGGTTATAATTAGTCAAGTTTGAGAGTCAATGTTCAAAGATTGCCGGACATTGGGAGTGCCTATGTCCGACGACGTCCGCAATACAATCATCATCGGTTCAGGCCCCGCAGGGTACACCGCTGGCCTATACACTGCTAGGGCCATGTTGGAGCCATTGATGTTCGCAGGTTATGCATCAGGAGGTCAACTGATGCTTACTTCTGATATCGAAAATTTCCCAGGTTACCCACAAGGAATAGGTGGCCCTGAAATGATGATGCAACTTAGAGAGCAAGCCGAACGATTTGGCCTTGAAGTACACGATAGGAATGTCGAGAAGGTCGATGTCAGCGAGAGGCCATTCAAAGTCTGGGTTGAAGGAGAAGAATTTCTTGCTGAGACTTTGATTATCTGCACAGGGGCAGAGGCGATTTGGTTAGGTGCAGAAGGTGAAGATGCACAGAAGGGGCGAGGAATCAGCACCTGTGCAACCTGTGATGGGGCATTTTTCCGAGACGAGGAAATTATCGTTGTAGGGGGTGGAGACTCAGCAATGGAAGAAGCCACTTTCCTGACTAGATTTGCAAGCAAGGTTACAGTCATCCACCGAAGAGATGTATTCCGCGCCTCAAAAGTAATGTATGACAGAGCAGCGAATCATCCAAAGATTGAGATCAAGACTTTCCGCTCCGTCAAAAAGTGGCTTTCTGATGAAAAGGGGCTCACTGGAGCAGTATTGGAAGATACTCGCGATGGTTCAACTGAAGAGATTTCATGCACTGGGGCTTTCATTGCAATAGGGCATAAACCCATTACGACATTCCTTGATAATCAAATTGAAACCGACGATTCTGGTTACATTGTTCCAAAGGAACACACAATGACTAGCATTCCAGGAGTATTCGCGGCTGGGGATGTTGTAGATACAAGATACAGACAAGCGATTACTGCCGCTGGAATGGGATGTCAAGCCGCAATCGATGCTGAGCGATGGTTAGAAGATCAACACTGAAGTGACAGAATGGTTGAATTCGGTGTTTTCAGCAATCGAGAGGACTGGCAGCAAAGAAGTTGGCTATCGCATCGGATAGGAGATTTATTCTATCTCTCTCACACCGTGGTTACACTCTGGTGTGCTGTACTTTGGTTAGGCCCCTATCAGTGGATGTGGTGGGGAGTTGTCATTCTGTATGCCGCCACAGAAATACTCTGGTTTTTCCGCGGTCGATTCTGTATTCTTTCTGATTTGGAAAGATACTTCAAAGGAATACCAAGGCCAGATGACCCATTAGACCAAAATTTTGTACGAAGGCTTTGGAATCTGTTGTTCCGTAGGGATATTTCATCTGAAAATGCACAGATATTGACACGTATATGGGGGCGACTTGGATTCACCGTTGCATTTGCTAGACTCTACCTATCAGGAGCATTCTGAGTCTGTCGTGCAAGCCGAAGGCAAAATGAATGAGTTGTGTTCTCTCAGATCCATGGACGAGCAATTGAGCCCAGTGGAGCGCGCACGATATGCGCGTCATTTGATTCTTCCAGAGATGGGTGAAGAGGGCCAAAAGAAGTTGAAAAAATCCTCTGTAATTGTGGTTGGAGCCGGAGGATTAGGGTCTCCAACTTTACTATATTTGGCAGCGGCAGGGGTCGGTAAGATTGGAATAATTGACGACGATAAGGTGGACATTACTAATCTTCAAAGACAGGTAATTCATTCTACAGCGGCTGTTGGTTCACTAAAGGTTGAGTCAGCAGCTAATCGAATTCGAGAGTTAAATCCAGAAATTGAAGTTGTTGAACATAATATTAGGCTGGATGTGAATAATGCATTGGATTTACTCTCTGATTGGGATGTGGTAATTGATGGTACAGACAATTTNCCCACTAGATATACAATCAATGATGCNTGTGAGATTCTGNGGANACCGTGGGTTTTTGGNAGNATTCATAGATTNGAAGGCCAAGTTACNGTNTTCAATTACGNTGGTGGCCCAAATTATCGAGATTTGTTTCCGAATGCACCACCTCCTGAATTAGCNCCAAATTGNGCCGAGGCAGGAGTATTGGGCGTTCTNCCGGGTATTGTTGGTAGCATACAATCTGCTGAAGCAATCAAATTATTGCTNGGNGTTGGTGATTNGTTGTCTGGACAATTAATGGTGATTGATGCAAAATCAATGAGAACACGATCGTTACAATTTGACAAATTACCTGGACGAGAACCTGTCACAGAAATGTCCGAGCAATTGATAATGCAAGCTTGCCAAAGACAAGAGATTAGGGAAGAACCTCCAATTGGTCAGGTGCTAGAAATTACTCCCGCAGAATTTGTAGAGAGGCGCTCCNAGGGTTGGAACCCCTTCCTATTGGATGTCAGAAGGGCAAATGAGGAAGCGATTGTCAGTTTGCCAAACACCGACTTACGAATTGAACATATTGCAGTTCCTGCAAAATCTGAAGACTTACCAAAAGATTGTGATTTGGTTGTTTACTGTCGAAGCGGAGGGCGTTCCGATGCTGTAGCCCGGTGGCTGGGTCAGTCTGGGTGGGATAGGTCTAGAGTTTGGAATATGGTTGGCGGCATCCATCTTTGGTCGGATCAGGTAGATTCTAAAGTCCCAAAGTATTAATTTGATAATTGTGGTATAATAACTCTCAGTCATATGTTTAATTATGGTAATTAAAGAATTTGAAGGTGAATTACCAATTATCCGCAATATTATTACAATAAATGTGGTGTATTAGCCTTAATGNCTNACTTTAATTGTGGTATAATTCNTTANTTTGGCTTCGAGATAATATCTCAAGCGATAGANAGAACTTCCTTTAGTGGTGTAATTGTGAATAATACTGCGATTCTTTGTTGTACTAGTGGATGCCGNGACAAANCATGACTGGGCGACGAGGGATATGGCGTTGCCCNTCNTGCNGCACACACCAGNNCTGGAAATCAAGAGANAAGNCCACAACAAGACTAGATCGNAAGTGTNCNTCCTGTAACACTAGAATCAGAGTNACTCTGAATCGCTCCGATAGNGGCAGAGGTAGAAAACAACAAGCAGANGTGTGGGAAAGGCCATTTGACNNCTCGATGGAGGAGTTACAAAATGAAGTGGNCCTCNGAAATTCGGATGNCGNNNCGCGAGGNGNNGAAGAGAANAANTCCGGCCCCGTCAGTCAACAAGATATGCCACCTCTATGGGGNGGNGGTTGGAGNCCAAAGGCTCCTTTGGAGTTTTACTCTACTTTGCCGCAAGAAACTGCTAGGTCAGAACTAATGCGGTTTCTTGTTGAAAGACACGACGGACACGTAGAGTCTGCACATGAATGTTGGAATTCGCTGAACCCGCCTGAACGATTCAATGGCAAAAGTTTTCACGAATTTTGCGAATTATTCTGCGACTCATTTGAAAGAAGATTAACTGAAAGGATATACGAACCAGGATTAGCTACTCTTGCAACAGAAGAAATTATCCCTAGAAGAACTGGTGTTGACTATCTAGACAGAAGGGCAATTCGCATGATGAGAGATGTCGCCNTATGCCTACGTAGAATCGCATACACCGCAGCAATNACCGTCGATGATAGATTTGAATGGCAAAGGTGGATGCATAGAACCCGCGCTTTGGATGAACATCTCAAAGACTTGTTCATGAATGGGGTAAAAACACCAGATGGAAGTCAATTTGGAGGGAAAGGATTCCGCTCTACTTGGCAAGAAGGAGTTGTCGCATGCGCTACCTCTATGACTCGGGCAATCGATTTAGACGATGATTCAATTTCTATTGCAGATGTTGTTGCCCCTATGATTAGAGACGTGGGATTAGCTCTTTCAATGGGACAAACACCACTGGAAATTTTCAACGCACAAATGGGCAAATCAGATTCTTACATGGATGGAGGCATCGATTCAGCCGGAGGCAGAGATCTACACGTTGGCAATTGGCACAAGAGAGTACTACCACCCACCGCGCCGCTACCGATTGCAAGCGCTACGGCTACCGGTGTAGCGCTAGCGGCGAACAGGCTTGGAACGGCTCGATTTCACCTAGCACCGGTCGGAGAAGGTTGCAGTAGTAGCGGTGAATTTTGGGAAGCCATGAATCTAGCCGGGGCTCGAGGTCTGCCGATTTCATTCATGATTCAAAATAACCAAATTGCGCTTGATACCTTCACTGTTGGTCAATCCGGCGCTGAAACCTTCGGAGACAAGGGTCACTCGATGGGAATCCCATCTTGGAGCATAGATGGCTCCGACCCTGCAGAATTTCACATATCTACCGCAGTTGCTAGGGAATTTGCATTAGATGGCGGAGGCCCTACTCTAATCCATGTTGAGACTATGCGTGGTTGTGGCCATGCGCATCATCACGACGATTTGTACTTGGGTGCTACTAGTGGAAACCCCCCCGGCTACGTAGACCGCGATTTGCTAACATATTGGTCAGAAAAAGACCCTCTCCCCAACCATCGGGAATTATTGATAAGATTGGGAGTAAGTGAGAAAAAACTCACCAAGATGGAATCAGAGGAACAAGCGATGGTAGATGCAGCTCGCCAAGAAATGGAAGAATCTGCATGGCCCGAGGGGAATACTGTGACCAAAGGAGTAACTTCTCTTCATGATGCTTCGACTCATTCTGAGCAGTTCGAACGCTTCGGAATAAGCCTCTCTGGAGGAGAGAGTCCCGTCTCGATTGGCAAGGTAGAACTTGAATTCTCAGAGGCAGCAAACTCATGGACATACAGCAAGGCGATACAAAATGGGATGGTCAGCCTTGCTGACAAATATAGTGAGTCAATTGTCTTCATGGGAGAAGATATGGAGGTCGCAGGAGCCTTTGGGATGAATCTACCATTGAAGGCACGAGGACATTCTGACAAGTTGCTCGATATGCCCTTATCAGAAGCGATAATCATTCATTCAGCAACAGGAGCGGCCTTAGGTGGTATGCGACCTTTGGCAGAAATTCAATTTGGAGGGTTTGCGGCTCTAGCTATGAATCCGCTAATCAATAACGCAGCCCAACTTAGGTGGCGATGGGGAGCGGATGTCCCACTTACCGTTAGGATTCCTCTCGGAGCAAAAACTCGCAGTGGACCATTCCATGCAAACATGATAGAATCATGGTTTGCAAATGACCCGGGTTTGATCATCGTATTCCCATCCTCTCCACAAGACGCCTACGATTTGTTGATTGAATCGCACGCCTTGAATGACCCTGTAGTATACCTTGAGCACATCGGACTCTATGGCTTACGTGGAGGAAAAACTGGCTGGGGGCATTCGATTAACCAGATAGTTGACACAGATTCGGTCCATCAACGCCTTGCCAATGGCGAGAATAGTATAGGTAAAGCTAGGATTGTTCGCGGTGGTAAAGATGTCACAATCGTAACATGGGGAGCAATGGTTCATGTAGCTCTAGAAGCGGCTGAAAAAGCTGCAAAACGAGGCATTGAAGCAGAAATTATTGATTTACGTACTATACTGCCATTCGATGCACAAACCTGTATCGATTCTGTTCGAAGAACTGGCCGTCTGATAGTTTTGCAAGAGGCACAATACACCGGTGGACTTGGGCATACAGTTAGTAGTAGGATCTTAGAGGAAGCATTTTGGAACCTAGAAAATGCACCGGTTGTAATCGGAGCATTAGACACACCAGTTCCGTTCTCGCCACCATTAGAAGACCACACTATTCCGACTTCCGACTTGGTAGTCAGACACATCAGAAGAATGTGTGAATGAGATAGATGTACTCAAACATCATGAGCGGGGCGCACTTACCGTGGTAGAGATGTTTGACTCCGACCCGGTTCTTGTCCTGATTGGATTCGTCTTGTTGATGACTGGTGGAGAAGGTGTCGTCCAGGGTGCGGTGCAAATTGCATATCGATTGAGAGTCCCTCCATTATTGGTCGGATTCACGATTGTTGCAATCGGCACATCTCTCCCAGAATTAGCCGTGGCAATTGAGGCGGTTGCTCAAAATGAGCCTGATATTGCTGTTGGAGGCGTCTTGGGCTCGAATGTTGCCAATGTTATGTTGGTTCTCGGTACCGCTTGCATGCTTGGTTCTGGGGATGAGGCAGGTGAAGGTATTAGACGAGATTCCGTGGCTGTTATCTTGGCTACTGTCCTTCTAACCGCCTTCGTTTATTACGGCTCAATACCTCTTGAAGGAGGAGCATTCATGCTGATTTTACTGGTAGGATATTACGCTTATGCTTATGTCTCATCTAAAGGTAAAGCCGATGCAGAGGAGCCTGAAGAAACTTGGCTTCCTGACAATATACTATTGGCTATATTCTCAACAATCGCGGGTGGATTTATGATTTGGAAAGGGGCTATCTTCCTGCTTGACGGAGCAACCGGTTTGGCCGCAACATACGACATACCTACTGCGATTGTTGGGCTTTCATTAGTAGCTCTCGGGACTTCTTTACCTGAATTAGCAGTCACTCTAATCGCGGCAATGAGAAATCAAGGAGGAGTTGCAGTAGGCAATGTGTTGGGTTCCAATGTAATGAATATCCTAGGGATCCTAGGTACTGCTTCTGTCATCGGAGGTGGAATCGAAATCGCCTCGAAGTTTGAAGGCCGAGACATATGGGTAGTCATCCTAACTTCTAGCTTAGTTGCTGCTATGTTGCTCGATGACAGAGAAATTGGACGTAGAGTAGGAGCAACAATGGTAATCGGATATATTGCCTACATGTCGTTTCTCTATTATAGCACCACATAGTGTGAAGGGTGAAATATTGCAGGATTTACTTGCCCTAACGGCTAAGGCAGGGAGGCCTGTGGCGGTATCATGGTTGAGTTCGCATTGTCCGAGGAGCAAGAGATGCTTCGTGAGTTAGCTCACGAATTTGCCAGAGATACTGTTCGCCCCAATGCGGAGCATTGGGAAGCTAATTCAGAATTTCCAACTGAGGCAATCGCGGAGGCTCATGCATTAGGCCTCACCAACCTACACATCCCAGCAGAATACGGAGGTATGGGGATGGGTATACTTGACGAAGTGTTGGTCTGTGAGGAGTTTTCCTGGGGTGACCCAGGGTTTGGTACTGCAGCATATTCGAACGGATTAACTGTTGGCCCGGTAATTACCGGAGGAACTGAAGACCAGAAAACCGAATATCTTGGCCGCTTGGTGAAAGAACCATTGATTGCATCCTATTGCGTAACCGAACCGGGGGCGGGTAGTGATGTTGCAAGCATACAAACTACCGCTGTACGAGATGGTGATCATTACATCCTAAACGGCCAGAAAATGTGGATTACAGGAGCGGGACAAGCAGATTGGTTCTTTGTTTTGGCATACACAGACAAATCAGCCGGGTACAAAGGAATGAGTGCTTTTATCGTCGAAAGTTCGTGGGATGGAGTTTCACTTGGGAAAAAGGAGACAAACATGGGACAAAGAGCTTCAGACACAAGAGCTGTAATCTTCGAAGATGTTCATGTACCAGTTGAGAATCTAATCGGTGGTGTTGAGGGAGCGGGTTGGTTCAACGCAATGAAGGCCTTCGACCTATCACGACCCTGTGTCGCTGCACAAGCCGTTGGGTGTTCACGAGCGGCATACGAATACGCTTTACAATACGCCGATGAACGCAAGACCTTCGGTAAGAAATTGCATGAGCATCAAGCGATTCAATTTATGTTGGCAGATATGAAAACAAAAATCGAGGCTAGCAGATTGCTAACTTGGCGCACCGCATGGGAAGTAGACAATGGAATCAAGAATACCGAAAGCGCGGCTCATGCTAAGCGATTTGCTGCAGATTCTTGTATGGAGATAACTACAGACGCAGTGCAAGTATTTGGCGGCTATGGATACTCTGAGGAATACCCTGTTGCTCGCCTGATGCGTGCAGCAAAGGTTCTGCAAATTTACGAAGGAAGTAGCCAAGTTCAACGGATGATCATAGGAAGAGAAATGGTCAGAGACCTCTGAATCAGCCCTAAGGGCTGAATAGTCAACTGACCGCTTTATTGAAATCACATCCTCTTTGCGATAGTGCTGGTAATCATGTTAGTATCTGATGAGATTCGAGCCCGATTGATTGCTTTCACTGTACTCGGCATGATGCTTGTTCCGGCACTCGCGGCTGCGGCTCCCACTGTGTCAAATCCATCTCAGACCCCAACCTATTCTGAGCAGATTGGAGATTGGTGGGAAGACACACCTATGGACAAAGATGGAGATTACATTCACGATGCAATTTGGATTGCTGCACAAAACAACCACTATCAATACCTCGATGACAATGGTCGAATTTCAGTAATCGTTGACTTTGACCACACACCAACTGAATCTGATCAAAAGATGCTTGAAAGTGAATTGGATTTTCAAACACAATTCAGGTATTGGTTGATTGATTCGATTGCAGGAACTGTTGAATTGGATAGAATATACGAATTGGTTCAACTACCAGGAGTTGTATTCGTAGAGTTAGATGGCAGACTAGAGGTTCAGATGGAGGATGTAGTTCCTGCTCATGGTGTTGACCTAGTTTGGCAGGACACAGGTTATACTGGAGCCGGAGTGACAATGGCAATCATTGATACTGGAATTGACGGAAATCACACTGCTCTAGACGATTTAGATGACGATAACAGCACTGACGACCCTAAGGTAATTGCATTTTTTGATGCAATAAATAACCCGGGTGCCACCAATGGTAGCGAAATTTTCCCTTACGATGATAATGGACATGGAACTCATTGCGCTGGAATAACTGCAGGAACTGGAGCGCCTTCATACCAACATGTTGGAGTCGCACCACACGCAAATCTCGTTGGAGTGAAAGTTCTCAGTGGTAGCGGGAGTGGAAGCTATGCTCAAGTTATGGCAGGAATGGAGTGGACCGTTGAAAAGCGCCATGAGTTCAACATTCGAGCAGCAAGTATGAGCCTTGGAGGGCCTGCAGTATCCGAATGGACGACCTCAGAACAAGAATCCGTTAATCGGATGGCAAACGAAATGATGAGAGCGGGTGTTGCGATCTTTATTGCCGCTGGGAATTCGGCATTTAGCGCTCAAATTGGGACCCCGGGAAGCGCTGAAGATGCGATTACAGTTGGCGCCTTGGACAAAGATACAGCGATCGCAATATACTCAAGTCAAGGACCTACTGAAGAAGGGCGCATCAAACCAAATATCGCTTTCGTAGGAAGTAGTGTCAATGCTCCGGATGCAAATACAGGCGATGGTTATGTTGCGTTATCTGGCACAAGTATGGCAACACCAGGTGCTGCCGGTGTCGCTGTTTTGATGTACCAGGCCAATCCTGATTTGAGTCCTTTCGATATTAGGAATATAATGCAAGAAACTTCCACTTACAGACAATGTCATTACATGTTGGCGAATGAGCCTTGTGCCGAGGACCTCATACCAAAGAATAGGCAGAATAACGTCTACGGTCATGGTCATGTTAATGCACAACCTTCGGTTGAGGAAGCTGCCAATTACGTCTACGAACTTAGCATGTCGTTGAATGTGACTTTGGGCAGTGAATACGGAGTAGATAACCGTGTTCATATAGGACAAGGAGAATCGATTGTGTTCAATCTAGAAGGTGGAGTACAAAGAGTCCAATGGCGAACTTGGGACATGAGAGATAATTGGATGGATTTATCTGAATTTACAATTGGTGACCAGCAGTTTCAGGTGACTCAT
>NYXO01000007.1 GCA_002685415.1 Methanobacteriota archaeon | reverse complement strand
TTTGCCATCGATCTTGTACCCGCCCGAAAGCTGGGTCTTATTGTTCGACTCGAAAGGAATGACATAAAGCCTGTCATTACGAACCATAATACCCCGTGGATCCTGAGCAGGAATCGTAAGGAATTTGATCACTTTTCGGGTAGCGACATCAACTACCGCGATTTTGTTCTCCGATGATAAAGCAACATAAGCCTTCCTTTCATCAGCAAAGGCAATACCCATCGGTTCGTCAAAACGGGTCGCCTTGGATTCCGAATCGATATCCTGAATGGTGGCTATGACATGCATGAAAGTGGGTTTCAACTCATCAAGATCAATCACGCTGACCGAATCAGAAACATGATTGGATACCCATAGTTCATGGCCATCAGGACGAATGGCCAGACTGACCGGATCTAGCCCAACAGAGATTCTTCTGAGGACGCGACCCGACTTACTATCGAGAACATCAATCGTATCCGATGGAGTATTGGCGACGAAAACCTTACCTTGCAAAATTACAATCGGAGAAAAATGCGGACTCATGAAGGGAGGATGCCCGATTTCCCTCTGACCGTTCAGTGAGAAAACAAAAATTATGCATAAAAGCAGGTTAATGGAAATTGCTAATAATCTTTTCATCGTCTCGTGTGACTAACTTCCTACAGGCTGTGCCACTTCGTATCAGGGTTAAAGGTAAAAGTAAACAGGTTCATATCGACTCGGCATGTGTAAGCGGTTGGGGTCTACCCGCTTGTTCAGCAATCTCGACTTTCTCACTTTGGTCATGTTTCAAGATTTATTATATAAATATTCTCTTCATAGATCCTGCCTTCGTGCCACCGTTGAACGTGTGTCTGGATCTGAGAAATCGCACCGTACTCCCTATGACTGAAGTCGTGCCGAAACTCATGTATGCTTACCTGCTTTTCATCGTCAAACGCGGTCGCCGTTGGCTCAATCTTTTGCGGTGCTGTTAAGCCATCCAAAAAGCTCTGCACTTGTTGTCGGCATGCGTCGCGACCTATTAGCGGTGCCAGGCCCGTGATTCGCCTTACGACATTTTCAGTGTAAAACTCCTTCCAGCAATCTTCGTTGTCACCAGAGGACTGCAATTCAGAGAGCCTCAAAAACTGATCTCGATAGTTCATCTCTTCCGCAATGCGTCGTGGTTATTTAGTTACCCGAACTAGATGTTGTCCTTCGCTTCGCTAAGCCTATCATCTGCCTCCACCGATTTGTCATGCCACTGAGATTTCTTTGTCCGATCTAGTTAAACACCATAGGCCAAATACAAAAATGATCAGGGCCAAAACATTAATCATCGCTCCCGCGAAACCACCCGTATATACCTTACCTCCGAGTACGATGCTGGAATAATAACCGCCCGGGATCCCGGCGATATTCGCTAAGAGAGGAATAATCATCAACCTTAACCCAAGTCGAGTTCGTCCCATCGCAGTCAGGCACCACACACCGCCAACGAACAAGGCTAATATACAAGTACCAACCATAGTGCCTGGGACTCCATGTTCGTTGTACCAACCCCAGACACCAGCAACAAAATACAGGAATGCTACAGCCAATAGTACCTTTCCAATTATCTTCATATTCATTTTTTGTTTCTTTCTATTTTTTTGGATTATTGATGTAGGTGCACAGGTGGATCATTCGATGCCGGCACCTCTTATAAAGATTTGTAATTTAATAAACATTTTTTTGTGACTTTAATAGAGCAAGAACCTTAACTCGATCCTGCAAGTAGCGTTTATGATCAAGTTCAAGATTGGCATGATTAATTTGATACCGTTCGAAGTTATTCAGGGACATGAAATGGCTCGTCTGATCAACAGGGCGTCTTTTTTGGTTATTGATCACATTGGTTTTGGCACCTGCATCGATTAATTTCCGGCAAACTTCCAGATGTCCCATCCTTGCGGCCTCGTGCAAAGCGGTATTGCCATACATATCCTGAATATTTACATCGGCACCGAGATTCAGCAACTCATCGATTATCCATCCTTGTCCGTACTGAGATGCAATAATGATTGGGGGACGTGTCAATGATCCCTGTGTGTGAGGCATATTAATATCCGGCCCAGCCTCCAGAAGAATTCGTGCTTCCTCCGGATTGTGGTTAACAATCGCAGAATTAAGAATTGTGGTAAGCAACACGGCTGGCTCCTTACGATAGCGTCGGATTGCCTCCTCGCGAGTCTCGGAGTAAAAAATCAGCTCGTTGCTTAGGTAGCTTTTGGGATTGTGAACTTGGAGCATATTCATCCCCTGAGGGGGAATCTTTTCAAGTGAAACTTCGACTAATTCCTTACCCAAGTCCCGGATTTGCCCCTCTACCCTACGCCCATTAACAAAAAGCGTGGCACCCGGTAATATATGTCGACCGCTTATGTTCATGATCTTACGACTGTGATTGACCCTTGGGAAAAGCTGAACTCCCCTCTGCTTGTGCAATAAGCCTTTTGTCCAGATGGCAGGTGGCACCGATACGACATCTTCCCCATGTCGCCCGGTGAAGGTTACGGTAAGTTTACCTTGTTTTGATAATTCGAGGATTTCCTCTGTTGAATATATCAACTGGGAATCCAAAGCTGATCGATATTTTTGGGAAACCCCATCATAAGTTAAATGAAGATCTTTGTTTTTACCATCTTCTGAAAGTAAAACTCCGCTTGCCTGCAAAACGACCGTTCCCTCGACTGCAGCCCATTCCAGGTATTCCACTATTTTTGTNGCTACTGCACCGNCGGCATTTTCCCNGTTTANGGTNACTTGTTTACCGAATGCNCCNGANTAACCGCTCGATTGCTCCTTGAACATATCAATAACCGGCCANANNCGACCGTGCTCCCCCATNCCGAGCATCCTTTTCCAAANCTCTTCCTCGGGATATCCCTTCTCGGCAANTTCCTTGATTCCATCTAAGACTGATCACATTGTTTCTTCCCTGAGCCTGGGTTACGAAACGATCAAGNGCGCCGCGAAAGCTTGGNACACTNTACTCGTTGCTNTCAGTCGCAAGGTAGGGAAAAGTATGACAACTACCNCAAACGGTATTGTTCAGGTTTTTATGATCCCTGGCTCCCGTAACGTGAAANAGCTCGAAGCCTTGNCTTGCCTCTTTNGAAAGATCATCGTCAATGGAACGCCCCCTTGTAGGCATATGGGAGAGATTAAGCAGGAAAGTAGCCATTGCATCGCGTTCGGCTCCATCGAGGTATCCTTTCTTGCCTTCGTCGTTATACCTTTCACTGTCATGAACAATCATGGTACTCGACATACTTGAGTCGATCACGTGTCTGACCGCGCTCTCCGGTTTGTCAGGATCACTATTAGGCTCCAAGTATTCTTTTGTGGATGCATTGAGCCCACCGTAAGGATCGCCGGGTACCCCATCCCAGTGATAAGGGGCGGTTCCACGCAATCCACGAAGAGTCTGTGAAAGCCTCGGTTCAATTTGTGCAGCTCCTGCCAGGTGCGGCGTATCAAGTACCCAAAGCTGATGATCCGTATGACCATCAGGATGACAACTTGCGCAAGAGATCGTATTGAAAGAGGACGCACGGGCGGTATTGAAGGCCAACCGGCCTTTTTTGTAAATGGAAGGAGTCGGATCATGCAATGGAATCTCAGCGACTAACGTAAGATTGGAGGGTGTCCGAAGATCGACTTTGGAAAGTGAATTCTCAACTGCATTGAAGACCCAGGCTGACTTGGGCTCGCCTGCCGAGTCCAGCTCCAACTTGATTCCCCGGGGAACGCCCCCCACCTTGACCCGGCCCAAAATCTTACCCGAGTTAGGGTCCAAGGTAACCAACCGATCGGATCCTGCCAAGGTCAAACAGACCAAGTCTTTGGCAACCTCAACCGCAAAGGGAGTGGCCAGGCCTCCGGAGCGTCTGGGTTGCTCGGGAGGAAGAGGATTGAGGTGAATGAAATCTACTTTACCTTGAGGAGAAACCTTAGCCAATCGATTAAGATAGGGACGGTTTTGAAGCTCCTTCAATCCGTGTCCCTGGGTCCCCGCCCGGCCATTTGTATGATTACGGGCATCGGTGTGAGCAATGAAAGTATTACCCGAGGAATCAACATCCAAACCGAATAGTAGAGTACCAAGAGAGCGAACTGTTTTCACCAGCTTGTCAGTCTTTACATCGAAGACGTAAAGGTCTCGGTCCGGGATGTCCTTGTGCTTCACCACGTCCACAGTGAAACCCGCAGAATCAAAGGCTCCAGCTAATTCACGGGCAACAAAAGTAAAAAGTTCTCCGTCCAAATCTTCCTTTTCTCCCCCGGAAAGCTGGGTCTGATTATTCGACTCGAACGGCAGGACATACAGCTTTCCCCGGCTTACCTCAAGTGCCCGTGGTTCCTGAGACGTGATCTTCAAATGTCCGGTTACCTTCCTGCTTTCGACGTCAATCACAGCCACCCGGTTGGTGGATGAGAGAGCAACGTAAGCTTTGTAATTATCCGCAAAGGCAATTCCGACAGGTTCGTCAAATCGTGTGCTCATAAAGACTGGGTCCATATCCTGTATAGTGTCTATAATGGAGAGATAAGTTGGGCTCGAAGGATCACTATCAATTACGCTCACTGAATCAGAAATATGATTGGATACCCACACCTCATTGCCATCGGGCCTGGCCTTGGCACAGACGGGATCAATTCCTACAGGGATGCGTAGAATCACTTCATTCTTTTTTACATCAATTACATCCACCGTATCTGATGCCGTATTGGTAACAAATAAAGTCCCGCCGACTAACTCAAGCGGGTGTGAATGAGGGCTAAGCAAAGTCGGGTTTCCAACCCTGGGTAAAGCACCCGTCTTACGGGGTGACTTAAGAATTTCCGGTTTTGGCTTTTTTACTTTTGCAGGTTTCGACTTTTCGCCTTGTGAGGAGATGCCATCCGAAACATACATCATGATTCGCACAAAAGACGCACCTGGATTTTTGAGATTAGGCTCCAGTTCACGTTTTTTCTTCCATAGTTTGTATATTTCATAGCGCTGCTTTTCGGATAATCTCGACTGTACCTCGTCCACGAACTTTTGGTGACTTGAACCATGATACCCTTCGGGTAGGGGACGACTGGAAATTTGCTCAAGCAGATGTTTAATTGGATCTTTGCTCGTAAGACCGTAATCTTTTCGAGGCTGATGTTTTGGACTTACAGTCCAATCGGGTGCGTCACTAAGGGCAGAGTCACATAGGGAGAGTAACTTTTTTTTCATTGATTCACCCAACTTGGGCATCGAAGAAAGTAGATTTTTTCTTTGAGTGGGGTCTTTCTTTACATCGTATAACTCAAACCTCTTGAAACCGCCCTTTTTTATAAGAGGTA
The DNA here is from genome assembly GCA_002685415.1 of Methanobacteriota archaeon. Classification (GTDB taxonomy): domain Archaea; phylum Thermoplasmatota; class Poseidoniia; order Poseidoniales; family Thalassarchaeaceae; genus MGIIb-O1. Next base: position 659 of record NYXO01000007.1, on the reverse strand, counting down.
TCCAGGATTCCTGAAAGCTATGCAACCGAACATATTCTGATCGAAGCCGGTTTGCCTCGGGGTTGGAAAAAATTGAATTGAAAACCCGACTTCGTAAGTTCCCGCCAGCAGTTGAATCCGGAACGCCAACAAGCTTGGCGATACGGTCGAGCTTGGCCTTCATGGTGACCTGATCCCTGGGAAACTCATAATCCTTGAAGCCGACCAAGGTGTAATCGCCCATCCTTACGGCAGCTGTGGGCCATCCTTCTGGATTGTACCAAAACATGGGCTGTTGGCGCACCAATGGTTTCTTTTCCCTGAGTAACGGCGTCAGGTCTTCACCGTCGAGATGAACTCCTTTCGGCTTATCGACTCCAACCAGTCCGCAAAGTGTTGGAAGTAGGTCAACCGCTCCACACGCTTCGTCCTCAACCCGTCCTCCGGCAAACCCTTTGGGCCAGAAAAATATTCCAGGCGAAAGAAGGCCTCCCTGAAAATTCGAGCCCTTGTTTCCCCTTAGACCGCCGTTTCTGTCCTCCCGATAACTGCCATGATCGGAGGAAAAGATAATGATGGTATTATAGATGCAGACCACTCCAGAAGAGGGGTTGCAAATGATGTTTCCGGGATTCTGCCACATACTGAAGTCATTCTTATGCATGACAGCTTTAACCCAG
>NYXO01000052.1 GCA_002685415.1 Methanobacteriota archaeon | reverse complement strand
ATAAAATCCCTGAGTAAAAAAAGAACAGAGATGGAAAAATTAAATACCAGAAGTTAAATGGGGGGAAGCTCAAAAAAAATAGCACTGAGGATATTATGACTCTAGTATTCATTGTCTATTTAATGTTAACTCCGAATTCAGATTTCAAAACTAAATTATATTTCTGAATATAACAACCAATCCTGAGATTATTGAAAAGTATGTTACGCCTTTTGAAATTGCATTGTCAGAGACATCTGAAAACAGTAAAGAAGATATTTTTAATCCCACAGCAACTGGAATTGCAAGATATAAAAATAAAATTATATGATCTCTATAAATCTCACCACTAAAAAGCAGAAGACCTAGTGTTATCATTATTCCAAACGTAAAAACAGCGTTTAACGATGGTCTGAACTCCTTACCCGAAGCTCCTCTGTACAAAATTGCAATAGGAGGGCCCCCTACTCCTGCAATCATTGCAAATATTCCAGATAATGTTCCAGCGATCCATGACGAATTATTATTCCTATTCACAGTCCAGTTAAATAATGTTGCAATTCCTGCAACAAGTACAATTGCTCCAACGCTTATTGAAAGTAGTTTCTCGTTCAAGTTAATAAGGAGCAATAAACCCAAAGGGCCACCAATAATTCTTCCTAGGAATAAGAATTTAAACGGTTTCCAATCTACTTCTTTTTTTTCACGTTGATATATACGGAAAGCCATAGGCAAGGCAAGTAAACTTAGAATTTGTGGCACTAGTAGTGGCTCAATTTGGACAAGTATTGGTGAAGAAATAACAGCAAACCCAAAACCTAATATTCCTTGAATCGCTGCACTTACAAATAGAAGTAATGAAATAAATATAAGCTCAACTAGGGAAAGATCAAATGGATATGTCAACTAAGTGCTTTTTCCATTAACTCTAATATTTCACCTTCGTTTGTATGCCTTCCAGTTCCGAGTTTTGAATAAATAAGTTCACCATTTAAATACAATTCAAAAACACCACCTGTTCCTGGAATAAGATCAATGGATTTTACTTCTTTTCCGTATTTTTCAAGTATGTCTTCTACCGTACTAACTGCACGGGGTGTATAGTTTCAAACAATACAAAATTCTAGTTTGATTTCCATAAACAAATGTTACTATACGTAGCTGGATAAAAAGTTTGGAAAAACTTGCAGGTTTTTCAAATGTTTGTTAAGCTTGTGAATATATTCACAAAGTGGGGAATTAAATGACTGACGGATTAAAAGCAAGTCAAATTAAAGGTGGTATAAGACCTTCAAAAAGTTTTGACCAGGGCAGAGTTTGTAAAGAAGAATCTTGCAATACTCAATTAAGTATCTATAACAAAAGAGAGCACTGCTTTAACCATGCTCCTGTTAAATACCCAAGAGTTAGAGGAAGAATTCTTCAAGAAACTGCATAAGTTTAAAAATTCAACTTAACAATATAAACAACTAACAATTATTATTCTATTATGGCTACTAATTTTAACGTTCCCGAAATAAGTTGTGATCATTGTAAAAGTACGATTGTAAACACTTTGTCAGGTGTTGAAAATATTGAATCAGTTAATGTTGACGTTCAGACAAAAAATGTAACACTGGAGTCCTCAGAAGAGATAAATTTAGATCTTGTTAAATCACTTCTTGATGAACAAGGCTATACCGTTGTCAGCTGAGACAAAAACGTTAGTTCTATCTGTTGAAGGAATGACCTGTGCAGCATGTGCTGCAAGAATAGAGAGAGTTCTAACAAAAGAAAAATCTGTCAAAGATGTAGTTGTAAACTTCCCCCTAAAAAAAGCAATCTTAGAAGTTAACCTCGAAGATAATAATTCAGATGAATATATTCAACGAATTAGATCAATTGGATATTCAGCACAAGAAGAAATAGCCGAGGAGAAAAAAAGTAATATAAGAAAATTTCTTACTCCGTTTCTTTCTCTCATATTTACGCTTAGTATCAACCCACTCATTGGGGCTGATCAAGGTCTCGCCGCATTAGGAATAGGTTCACTAATAATTTTTGTTTTTGGTAGAAAATTTCACGTATCTGCTTTAAAAAATATAAAAAAACTTAATTTCAATATGGATACATTAATCTCTATTGGTAGTCTCTCCTCTTTCGCCATTGGAATTTTGCCAAATAATGGAGAATTAATGTACTTAGAAACAGGAGGATTCATAATTAGCTTCATTCTCCTTGGTAAGACTATAGAAGATATTTCAATTAAGTCATCTGTTTCAGTATCAGACTCCATAATCGAAAGTATTCCCAAAGATGTAAATGTTTTCGAAAATCAAATAACTGTTCGCAAGCCTTTAAATCAGATTGAAATTGGTGATGTAATCATAGTTAAGAAAGGTGAAATCATTCCTCTTGATGGTGTAATCATACGTGGTAGTTCTGAAGTTGATGAAAGCGTAATCTCTGGTGAATCCGAACCTCTTNCAAAAAAAGAGGGTGATGAAATTGTATCTGGTTCAATNAATCTTGGTGATGATATTGAAGTTGAAGTAGTAAAAAAAGAGGGAGAAACAACTTTAAATCATATTGAAAAATTAATTTTGAAAGCCCAGACAAGTAAGCCTGAAGTTCAAGATCTCGTAGATAAAATAACAAATATCTTTGTTCCTTCTATTTTGATTTTAAGTTTTGCAAACATGATATTTAAATTATTTGTATTAGAAAATGATTTTTCAGAGACAATCAGTTCAACAATTGCAATTCTTGTTGTTGCCTGCCCTTGTGCTCTAGGACTTGCAACTCCTATCGTATTATTTAGGACTGCCTCAGTTTCAAATCGTAATGGTTTTATTTTTAAAAATTTTGACTATCTTCAAAGATTCAAAAATTTAGACATAATTGTTTTTGATAAAACTGGAACTCTTACATCTGGTATTTTCAAAATAGAAAGCATCTCAGATTCAAAAGGTAAAATTGTTGATGATGAAGTATTGAGAGTGCTTGCGTCTGTTGAACAAAAATCAAACCATCCTATTGCTAAAAGCATACTTTTGGAATCGGAAATAAAAAATTTGAGTCTGTTCCCTGTAGATAATTTTATTGAAACACCAGGAATTGGTGTTAGTGGAGTTGTTGAAAACAAAAAAGTTTCTGTTTTTAGGTCGAAAGATGATTTAAAAGGGGATCTTGAATTAATAATTGATAATGAGGAATTTAAGGTAAAGCTAGTAGAAGATAAAACTGTAAATAAAGATATTATTAAAGATCTTTCAAAAGATTATGAAATTGAAATTTTATCAGGAGACAAAACTGAAAAAGTCCAAGAAATTGGAAATGATTTAAATATCAAAAATGTGTTAGGCAATCAGTCCCCAGAAGATAAATTAAAATATATTCAAGAAAAACAAATGGATAAAACGGTAGGTTTCATTGGCGATGGAATTAATGATTCACCTGCACTTAAACAAGCAAATGTAAGTTTATCCTTTTCTCAAAGCACACAAATCGCGCAAAGTGTTAGCGACATTATTATTTTTAAAGGGGGCCTTGAAATATTAAACAAAATTTTTAATATTTCAAAAAATTCAAATAAAAGAATTATTCAAAATTTATTTTTTGCCTTTATATATAACATAATCATGATTCCAATTGCTGTAAGTGGGAGTATTGTTCCAAGTATGGCTGCTTTAGCTATGGCTTTATCAAGTTTATCTGTAGTTTTAAACTCATCCAGAAAACTCTAATTTCTTTTTATATAAAATTTTTTAAATATTAATCTTCGTTTATGGAAGATGTTGTTTGGTATAGAAAGCCACTTCTATCTGACCCTGTAGCAATTCTTGCTTTTGAGGGATGGAGTGACGCTGGTAACACTGCAAGTGGTTGTATTGAAAATATTTGCGGTACCTATGATGTCGAACCTTTCGCAGAACTTAATTCCGAGGGATTTTATAACTATCAAATGAGAAGGCCCGTTGTTGAAGTAAAAGCAATTGGGGAAAGAAATTTTCACTGGCCACAAACAACTTTTTATTCTATTGAAGATTACAAACTTAAAAGAGAAGTGATCTTAGTCTTTGGAGAAGAACCTTCAATGAAATGGAAAAAATATTCACAGAATATATCAGAAGTACTAATTGAACTTGGGGTAAAAAGAGCAGTTACTTTAGGTGCATTCTTTGGCCAAGTTGCACATACTTTACCAGTGCCAATATTTGGTGTAAGCGATGATCCAACTTTTAATTCAAGATTTAATGTACTTCCAACAAATTATTCTGGACCTACTGGAATTACTAGTGTTGTTGGCCATGACTTAAGAAGTAACGGAATAGAAACTTCAGGCTTATGGGCAGCAGTTCCCCATTATTTAAGTTCTGGCGCTTACCCAAAGGGTATTGGTGCCTTAATGAATAAAACTTCTGAAATCTTAAAAATTGATATAGATGATTCAGGTATTCAATCAGAAGGACAACAGTTTGATACAAAAATTAGTAAAGCTATGGAGAACTCTGAAGATCTCGCTGAATACGTATCAAAACTTGAAGAGGCAGAAGTAAGCATTGAAGATAGTTTCTCAGAGGATAATCTAGTCGAGGAAATTGAAGATTTTCTAAATAGTGAAGGTAGAGAGTTTTAGACAGACTTCTTTTTATGTCTATTTGATTTACGACGTTTTCGGTATTTATGTTTAGACATTTTCTTACGTCTTTTTTTAATCAAAGATCCCATAAAATTTAAATTTATCCTTTTTTCGTACTGCGAAATTCTAACCCAAGTAGATTAATATAGTTAAATCTTTTAAGAAAAATTATTATCATACTTTTCTAGTGCGGAAATTAATGCTTCTTGACCTCTATTGTCTTTTGGAGATTTTCTTTTTGCCCAAAAGCCCCAAGTAATCATTGATAAAATCTGAAATAATTCCATTTTTGTTTTAATTTGATCATTGTTAATTCCAATTTTTGAATAAATATCATTAATTATTTCGGTATTATCTTCTAGCTCGTTCTGCCATATAAAATCTGCGTAGTCAAAGAATGGATCCCCTTGTGATGAGTATTCCCAGTCAATCAAATATGCTTTTTCTTTAAAATAAACAAAATTAGCATGGTAGAGGTCTTGATGACATGGCTTACTATCAAGGCCAATTTTGTTCAGTTCTTTGACTATCTCTTCACCGACAGTTTTTGCTTCATATTCAATTTTGTCATTCGTTTTGACTAATTTTTTAAAAACGTTGAGAGGAGAGAAATTTTCTTTAAATTTAAGTTCTGAATTATGCAGAATAGTTAGTAAGTTCAATGCGTCATCTCTAAATTTTATATCAAGCATATCGGTTGATTTAAAAGTATATAAATCTTCAAAATATTCTGAAATTTTTAGACCAGTTTCTTCTTCAAATACAATTAATGGCAATGATATTCCGATACTCTGAATGAGTTTTTCATTATATCCTTCAGATATTCTGTTTATTAAATCTGGATTTTCTCCAGGCACTCTAAGAACAAATTTTTTATCACCTATCTCAACTTTATAGTTAAGATTTGTAATACTTCCCAAAGTAGAAATTTTGTATTTACTCTCATCTTTGATTGATGAAATGTCGAATCTATTAAAAATATCTACTATATCTCTTGTATCCATTATTTTATTATGATAACAATAATGTCATGAATGACCCATTTGCACTCGATTTAACTATAAGACTTTTAATGTTAGGCCTTGGCTCAGCTATGTTTGCTGGTAGCTTTCTTGCCTTTATAAATAAAGATAAAAACGATAATGAATTTTACAAATCAAGAACAATTTTTTTGGGGACAATAGGATTCATAATTACTGCATGGACAGTTGCTTCTTTGCTAAATAATTAAAAACAAAAATTTTTAGATTAGTATATTCTTTAAACGTGAGGAAAAATGCTTTCAGATAAAGATATTAAAAAAGCCTTAGAAGATAAGTGGATCGAAATATCACCATTAGATCAAGGATATATACAACCCTCCAGTGTTGATTTAAGGGTCGGGACAGAATTCAGAGTTTTTGAAAATCATAAATATAGTCATATAGATCCGAAATCACCCCAGGAAGATTTAACTACTCTAGTGGAGGCCTCAAAGGACGAACCATTTGTCCTCCATCCTGGTGAATTTGTTTTGGGTACAACCTTTGAAAAAGTTGCTTTATCAAATAAGATTGTTGCAAGACTCGAAGGTAAGTCATCACTAGGTAGGATAGGTTTATTAATTCATTCAACTGCAGGATTTGTTGATCCTGGATTTTCAGGTTATTTAACATTAGAACTTTCAAATGTTGCAAACTTACCAATCAAAATATATCCAGAGATGAAAATTGGACAAATATCTTTCTATTATTTGAATTCACCTTCAGAGGCTGAGTATGGTGACGTCAGCTATGGAAGTAAGTATCAAGGCCAAGAAGGGCCTACACCAAGTAAAAGCCATAGCGATTTTAGCAGCTAATGATCCCAGGAATTGGAACGCTAATTAATGGATTTGGTGTTATTGTCTCTGGTATTCTTGCCAGAATAATTTTTAAAAAAGAACTCAAAAACTTTGATGAAAATCTCCTGCCGCTCGGTCTTTTAGTTTTGGCTTTAGGGTTTAGAGAAACTTTAAAAAGTCCAGATTTTATATTTACCCTGTTTGCTGTAATAGTTGGCTCAATTATTGGAAGCTATTTAAAGATTGAAGATAGAGTAAAAAATTTTGGAGATTATCTCTATTTAAAATTTGAAAAAGGTGAAAGTGACCAAACTAAATTTATAGAAAGTTATCTAACAACTACATTAATTGTAATTACTGGACCACTAGCAATTATTGGGCCTTTCTTTGATGTCGTCGAGTCAAACTTAGAATTATTATTAATAAAAACTGCTTTGGACTGTTTCCTTGTAATTTTCATAACTTCAAGTGGCGGTAAAGGAGCCGTATACTCTGGTGTCTCAATATTGATCTATCAAGGAATGTTTACTTTGCTCGCTTTATTAATTAATACAAATATTGAACAACAAATATCTGACTCGATTGCAGGAATTGGAGGGGTATTGTTAATTGGTGTTGGAATAAACTTGTTAGGA
>NYXO01000039.1 GCA_002685415.1 Methanobacteriota archaeon | reverse complement strand
ATTGCAGGAAGTAGGCCGTCAAGCCTTTCGATAATTCGAGCAGCAGCTCTAGCATCCGGTATTGCCCCATTAGCCAAATCACCACCCGACTCTGCCAGTATGGCCATAGCGTCGATTCTTCTCCTTCGACATTCACCCAGCATTACTCCGCTCATACCTCCAACAACTCCGTGTTTGAGTTTAGCAACACCTAGTTGCTCAAGTGTTTCTTGAGCAGAATCTGTAGAACCAATTCCCAACATAGATTCGTCAGATTCATCATCATCAAAGATAGAGTGTGCTTGATCGGGACCGTGTGAAAATGAATCAATCATCATCACTTGGGACGCCCCACTAGATTCAACCCAATCTAGAATCGAATCAGCAAGTGATAGTGTCAAGTCAGGATTAACTTGAATCTCAGAGGCGATTAAGACCACTTTGTCACATCTATCCATGTGACAGATTGGTTCCCCTGCATAGAATCGAAGTGGAGGTAGTGGTTTTCCTTCCTGAACTAGACAAACCGGAGGAAGTCCCGCTCCCCTCGCCCCCCCAACAAAGGTGAGGCCTAAGCGATCTACGAGGTAGTGTGCCACGATGCTACTAACGAATCCAGCAGAAGGAAAACAGGTCACCACCAAGGCGCCCTCAGCATTCAATTCCTCATCAACTGCAACCACAGGTGCTCCGCTCATTGAACTCTAACCAACGGAGATACTGTTAATCATTGGCCTCTCCTGATATAGCATGTCGGAGGCAGAGGAGGTGCAATCTACAAGTGATGGGAGTGAAACTAGCCCTCAACCAGAAGAGGGTTTCATCGCTCACCAATTGTCACCGTCATCATGGAATAGATACGAAGAATGCCCGAGGAAATACTGGCTTTCTCGACAAGGTCTTCCTCGAAAGGCGAGCATGCCTGCGGCTCTAGGTAATGCAGTTCACAATTCTGTGGAAGACCTTTGCAATCTCGATTTAGCCGACCGCGAAGACGATGAAGCCGGCTGGCTTCCTGCTACTGCAAAAGCAGTCTTAGATCGACACTGGCAAATCGAGAAAGATAACTTCCTAGAAACCCCTCGTCATCCTCGTTGGAAAGGAGAACAAATTACCAAGGCTCACGATGGGCTAATTGGTGCGTTGAATATCTTATTTAGCAAATCCAACGTTGAAGTACAGAACTTATCTGAAGTAACTGTAGCAACCTGGAAAGAGGTTCAGTCTATTGTTTTGGCAAATGAAGGGACTTTAGTTTCGGAATGTGGCCGACTCATGGGACGACTCGACTTATTGGTTGCCGACATTGGTGAAGATGGAGAATCACAGGGTTGGATTGTAGCCGATCTGAAAACCGGAAAGCCACCATCTCCTACACTAAATGAGAAGGTAAGTAGACAATTGAGATTCTATCGTGATTTGTTGAAACAGAATAATCCAAATCATCCAACCGTAATTGCTGAAGGTTGGTACTCTTCAAACCAAACAGTTCACCGAGCAGATGGCCCCGATGTATTGGATTCTGCATTAGAGGCATGGGAAGGGATGCGCCCTTCAACCACACCTCTTCCAGCTACACCAGGTGACCAACAGTGTGGTTGGTGTGAGTGGAAAGCGTGGTGTCCGATATGGTGGGCCGCTCGTCGGGATGGTACACTTTCACCCGGTCATATGTTCCGTGATGAAGTAGTCCAAGTGATTCGATTTGACCGTGAGGCTGGAGCGGCTCTATTCCAACGAATGCCACCTATTGGAGAAGAAGGTGAATTGACTCCTTCGGAGCATAAATTTGGTGCGGTTCTGAGGGATCAAGCACTTGTACAACTTTCTGAACTGCTTGACTCTGGTCACGAAGGGGCCATTTTCCTAGGTAGTGCTAGAATGGACGGTAAGATTGCTCATCTAGGTGATTGGTGTGAAATTTTACCATGGAATCCGATGAATGAAGGGCATGCCCACGATCACTCACGATGGTTACGAAGTAACTCAGATACGGTTTTTGAAGAAATTGGAGAGGACGGGGAAGATAACCAATCCAAATAGCGCTCATCGATCTTCTCTAATTCTTGTAGCGTCCTGCCTTTGTGTTTTCCGAAGGCGATAACAATTCCTAGATCCGAATGGCGCAATCTCCCGTTAGTACCATCGACCGGCTCCAAATCTACCAAACTAGGGCCTAAACGATCGCTATTCTGCTGTCTTCCAGCTAACATATCTTGTAAATCATCCAAATCTCCTCGGAATTGATTTGGATAATTTTGCATCATCGACCAAAGCAATAGCAGTGTTGCACCTGCGTCAGCGTCGGCACTATGGGCTCTGCCAATGGTGATGTCGTAACGAGCACAAAGATTCCCCAATGCGTGTCGACCAGGTATCTTCAGTTTCTTTGCTAACGTTAGCGTATCGATTATTGCTCTGGGAACAGGAGTTTCGAAACCAGCCCTCATACATTCTAACTCAAGGAATCTCCAATCAAATCTCGAAACATTATGTCCAACGATTACAGCATCCGAAATCAAACTGATTAATTCTGGTAGGTGCTCTGAAAACTCACTTTCACCTTTGACATCCGCGTCAGTGATTCCGTGTACTCGAGAAGATTCAGGAGGAATGGAGCGACGAGGATTTACCAGTGAGGTTTTGTTGATATGGGATCCATCAACGTCACTACCAATCAATGCATATTGTACAATTCGGTCGCTTCGAGGACTCAACCCTGTAGTCTCCAGGTCGAAACCCAGAACCCTGTACCCGGTGAGCATCCCTCCGACCATGACGGCACGTGAAAGAGACCCTCCTTGAACTTCATCAAAGAGAGAATTGCACCCGTCATACCTATTTGTCTCCCTTTACGCCATTTGTGTAATGGGGTTACAAGCCGGACGGGCGGTGTCACTATCGGTGATACTGTTGTTTACCGCTTTAGCGGGCTGCACTGGCTTGGCATCAACGACTCCTATTGCGGAAATAACCGCCGATCGCACATCAATTAATCTAGGTGAATCAGTGAATTTTGATGCTAGATCTTCCAGCACGCCATCGCCTACAATTATTGATGAATATGTTTGGGACTTTGGCGATGGAGAACAAAAGACCACCACAACCGGAATTGCTTTCCACACTTTCAACCATGCCGGAAACCATGATGTTGAAGTTGTAGTTTTCAACGATCGCGGAGAAAGCGATAGGGCATCGATAACCGTTTTCGTGAATTCACCACCAACTATCGTAATCGATAAACCAGGTTATGTACGCACAAATCAGTCCGCCACTATTGATGCCTCTGCTTCCTTTGATTCAGAGGGAGGTGGTATCGAATTCATTTGGGATTTAGACCTTGGATTTGATAGAAATGGTGATGGTGATCCAACGAATGATGCGGATTCTACTTCTTCTTCGGTTCAAGTAATGTATGCAAATTCTGGAAACCAAACTGGTTCTCTAACTATTGTAGATGATAATGGAGCCACTAGTACAGAAATTTGGAGCCTTATGGTAGTAAGTAGAATGTTCAATGTGGTTTGGGAAGAGCAACAGGTAACTTACGAATGGTCAGGATATACTGAACAGGGTGAAAGTACCACTCACGAACACATTCCTGGGCAAATTGGATCTCGCACTAATGGCGCTAGAATTATGCAGGTCAATGCTACTTTGGTTCTTGATCGAGATTTACTTCCAATTCAATGGCCAGAAGATAACTTTACACTTCGACTAAACATTCCAATGACTGGTTGGACCACCAGCGCTCAAACTTCCCAAGATAATGTCACTCTGAACGCGACTGCGAGTATAGATAGAGGCGACTTGAATCCTTGGCCGGAGAGCGATTACACAGTAAGCGCAGATAGTTCGGATAGTCTAGAACAATCTCTTCTAAACGAAGCAGGAGCAAGATTTGGGCAAGGCGAATGGATTTGGGTAATTACAGCGGATGAATGCGACCCAGATATTCTAATTGACGAAGTAGATCCAGATTCTGGAAATGATTGGACACTAACTATAGATTACACCATACTGATTCCGAGGGTCAGCGAAGTCACAACATAATCTCTTATTTTCTATGGATAAGGCCTTTCAACTCAAAGCCATTGGAAGGCTTCGATGGTACGTTCAATCGAAGTCAAGAAGGCCTCGGTAAGAAATCGATTGATTGTCGATGTTGATGTCTTTATGAACCATCCAAACGACTACGATTTCTCTCCTCGGGCCAGCATGGAAGGCAACAGTTTGAGTGTAACAAATGCCGGAGATGAAGTAGGCGGTAGTATAGATCTGGATGATGACCAGATGATCGCGGCTGAGAGAGATAGAATGGTCGAATTAAGGGTGAAATTCTCAGTCGAGGGAATGCATGGGACCTTGACCCATAAAACAACTAATGTCAGATCAGGGCCAAATGCAAAGAAGCTCGCTGAGCCTCGTTGGAAGACGGTTCTACCCCTATCAATGTGATTTGACCCACCGTCGGGGTTATACAGAAGTCGCCGGTCGAAAACCTGCTGGACCCATAGTGTAGCCTGGATATCACTGGGGCTTGCGGAGCCTCAAACCCGTGTTCGAATCGCGGTGGGTCCGCCACCTTCACCGGATTGTGGCAACTTTTCCCAATACAACACTACATAACGGAAATAATTTACGTAATCACATGCGATGTGCAGCGCTAGCTCTGACTATTCTACTTATTTCATTCAGTTTTGCAGGATGTACCTCGGGTACCGAGCCAGTTAACCCTGAGGACGAAATTTCAAATAATGAAAGGGAAGATGTACTGGAAGAGGCCAATGAGTCTACTACCATTACCTTAGAGGATTGCGAAGAGAGAGGCGGAACATGGATTGAAGAGAGCAACGAGTGTTCCTTTGAGCCCGATATCTCCGAAGAAGAGAATGAGAGGCCGGAAGAAGAAACGGGGCCAATCTCGATTCCTCCATGTAATGTCACTGCTTCAGAGGGGCTCAATCCAACAACTAACCCCTCCTCATGGCCCGAGATTGAAGCCGGCCAATGGCTTGCAGTAAATGGTTTGACAGATATCACATACGACTCCATAGAAAGAGACAATGAGTCAGAAATAGTCATTGATGAACGCCTTGATTACGAGTGTGGATATACGTATTCTGTGAAAGTTCCAGCGGGATATAACGCTAGTAATGAATATCCATTATTCCTATATCTTCACGGTCAACTATTAGATTCAGTCTTCTTTAACAATATGATGACAAACAACTTCCATGTTCCTACTGATGACAAATATATCATCGTAAGACCCTCAAAATTGGAAGCGGATTGGGATCCAAAAAAGGCTCTTGACGTACTCGAAGATGTCAAGACGAACATGAATGTAGACGATGATAGAGTCTATCTCACCGGTTTGAGCATGGGTGGTCGAGGCACCTTTATTGTGGCAGCCGCACTGCCCGAATACTTTGCAGCAATTATGCCGCTATCACCTCATCATGAGCCATACTCGTACCTTCCACTTGCTGAAGATGTGGCACACTTACCTGTTTGGATGAGTCACGGAACAAATGATAGCACATCTTCCTACGATATGGCAGCACAGATGGCTGAGAATCTGACTAATTTGGGCGCAGAAATAGAATTCCAAACAGTAGTTGGTGGAGAACATGGGGGCTGGTTTGCAATCTACTCGGATCCAGAAATAATGCAATGGATGCTTTCCCATACCAGAGGCCAGTAATCACAATCCGGCATCTTCATTTCATCGTCGTCTATGGCCATCCATGGCTTTCACCTCCAGCCGACGAGTCGATTTCCCAATGGTCGATATGGCCAAGATAGTCTACTACCCTCAATTTTGGGACTTAGCTCACAGATTTTATGAAGAATCTTGGGAATATTCCTGTGGGATGCATTATAACGAAATTTTGAGTGAGTACAATATTGGATTTCCGCTTGTTCACTCGGAAGCAAATTTCCACCACCCATTAGCCTATGGAGACATAGTTGAATGTACAATCACAGTGCCTCAAATTGGAGAGACGTCGATTACTTGGAGAATTGAGTTTAGAAATCAAGAGGGAATACTTTGTTGGTCTGCAGACCAAGTTACAGTATGTGTCGAAATGAATGATGTGAAGGAGAAGGTACGAGTTCCAAATTGGATAAGAGAAGGTCTTTCAAAGATGGTTTCAAACTAAACAATTCAAGGTTTAGGCCACTTCTTTCCAAGTGCAGTACGCAAGTCATCATCCATGATTGCATCCCACCAATTCGCATCTCTCCAGATAGCATAGCGTCCCCTTATGCCTCTGAGATCGGCTCTATCAAGGCGGCAACGTTGAAAATTTGACAAATTCATTCGTGCTTTGACAAAGCTTGCATCGCGCATATCCGCATCATCTAATGCGGCCTTCATCAAATTTGCACGCTTGAATGAGGCCTTTCGCAGATCAGCACCTGACAAATCTGCACCTTCCAAATCCGCTCCATCAAAAACAGCCCTTCGAAGGTTGGCACCCGATAGATCAATTCCACGAAGGTCTGCTCCTACATGAGAAGTGAAAGACCAATCCTTTGGTCCTTCATCGATATCCTCGTCGCTCACGAAGAAAGCCTCTCAAGGTAATCTCTACCAGCGTCTGTAAGTATCACAAATCGATTCTTATCTGTGCCAGGTGGAAAAGTCAGTAGTGCCGGTCGCCCTCTAGACGAGGAGTCCTCCAACATTCTATTGATGTATAGAGAAACGTTCCACTTTTCTAACTCCTCATCTGTCCAACGGCCAGAATCCTCAATCAATTTCTTTACTTCCCGAGGAGGTGTGTTATCTTCTTTTTCAACAGATCGTAGATAGTGAATCGCTGCTAGAATAACGTCTCCTGTTCTGTAAATATTACAATTATCAATCAGTCTTCTAAACGCCGAACCTCGCTCTGGTACTCCAGTTTCACTTAGGGACTGACGCGCAGCGTCAATGGCATCTTGTCTAGCAGATCGAATTTTCGAAAGGGCTGAAGCCCATGTGTCCTGTTCCTTGAGTTTCAGCCACGAATCATTCACTTCACGAGCAGATCCAGTCAAATCTACCTCTGTCGAACCGACCCTGATAATGATTCTTCCAATGTCGCCGTTATCTTCCTCAGACATATTATCAAGTCCTCGATAAATCTCCAATTGATAAAATAATCCTCAAAATAATATCAGCATAATCAGCACATCTTGCGCCTGGCTTATCTCTAACTTGCAACCGTTTGATTCAAGACTCTTGGACATCAGCGATTGTTCGATGGCCACACACGACAACTCGGGTTACCCTTTGGTTCTGCACTCTTCTGCAGATCCAACAACCCTGGGTGGAACGGCAATTTGTGGATTTTCCACAGTCGGCTCGGTTGGAGTGATTGCAATGTCTCACATCATTCAGACACTGGACCTCGATCCAATGGGTACGGTTTTGCATCCTGAATTTCCAGCAATCGCTCTAATTCATGAATCAGTACCAAAACATCCAGTACGAGTCTATCAGGGCGACGGCCTAGGGATTTTCATTTCAGAAATCCAGTTTCCCTCTCAAAACGATGTCCACTTTGGCGAGACCGTACTAGAGTGGTTCACGAAGGGTGGTTTTGACAGATTGATTGTGATTGACGGTGTCGTCAGTAACGAGCTGGGAATCAAGGAAGAAAGTGACCTGTGGGGTGTTTCCTCAACTGCAATCGGAAGAGATGCTCTCGACAACTCAAATATTCAGCGCATCCAACAAGGAATCGTTTCTGGAATCTCGGGTTACTTAATTGCTGAAGGTGAGCGTAGAGGGTTAGATGTCACCGCGCTTCTAGCAGAATGCAATCCAATGTATCCAGACGCGCGAGCCGCATTATTGGCGATCGAGGGTGTTTGCGACTTGATAGATATGGAAATACCAGTCAAAGGTCTTCTCGAAGACGCTCGCGCTATAGAAGAAAGAGTCCGTGAAGCATTTGAAAGAGCGCAAGCAAACGCTCTACCAGCACCCGAAGATCAAGACGATGACGATGAAGTCAGAATGGTTTACTGATTACATTCAGTAAAACGGATTTGTACCCGCTGCGTGATCTGTTGAATCGATGACTTCGACAATCTCTGGAACCTTTTCCTTAATCATCACCTCAACTCCTTGCTTGAGTGTGACATCAGCCATTCCACATCCTTGACAGCCTCCTCCAAAGGCGATTATTGCCTTATTTTCGTCAACACCGACAAGTTCGACAACACCTCCGTGGCTGGCAACTGCTGGATTGACTTCGCTGTTGATGATTTCAGCAACTTTCTGAGATAATTCATCTACCCACATGGGATTCGGGTTATCGAATGAGAACCCACCACCCATCAAGGTCTCTTTGAAATCAAGAGTTGAACCATCTAGATACTGAACACTACGAGCAGCGATTCGAACTGTTATTCCATCAACCTCGTTGATGTAGTCATCCTCTGAGCCTCCGTCAGCAGTAACAAATTGCAGATCATATTGGAAACCTTTCGGCCCTCTTCCAACGATTTCAACGCGCAATGACAATTCCCCTTGGTCAGCCTGCTCTGCGAATGAGTCAAGCATTTCACGAGCTTTTGGCGTAATGGCTAGCATGTCCTTCGGGCTCTTCAGAAGGCCTCCCGTCTTCAACCTGCGGGCGATACGGGGCTAAACAAACTGAAACTAAAGTAGAAATCAACTCACAAAGTCTCCTATCACCATCAGCAAGCCTTTGAGACATTGCGTCTGAGCATAACTCATGGCGCAGGAGGAGGTCACCGACCGACTAGGTAGACAATTGCGTGACCTGCGCATATCGGTAACCGATAGATGCAACTTTCGTTGCCCATACTGTATGCCTCGAGAAAGATTTGGAGATGACCATACTTTCCTTCCCAGACGGGCTTTTCTCTCATTTGAAGAAATTGAAAAGGTAGTCAGGGCATGTATCCCTCTAGGCTTGGATAAAGTCAGGTTAACCGGTGGAGAACCATTGCTAAGACCTGATTTATCTGACTTGGTAAGCCGCTTATCTGACCTGGGGATCGATATTGCACTGACTACGAATGGTTCACTTCTTCGACGAAATGCTGAGGCTCTCGCCGGGGCTGGATTGAAGCGAGTAACAATCAGCTTAGACGCTATTGACGAAGAAGTACATCAGATGATGAGTGATTCTTCTGTGACCGTTTCTCAGATTCTAGATGGGATAGAAGCGGCACGGGAAGTGGGCTTATCTCCAATCAAAGTGAATTGTGTAATCAGGAGAGGTGTAAATGAGGAACAAGCGACAAAATTGGTACGGCATTTCAAAGGCACAGGAGTAATTGTACGCTTCATCGAATTCATGGATGTCGGCCGTACGAATGGTTGGACACTAGGTGAAGTAATCCCTAGTAGAGACCTACTAAATCACCTCCAACACGAGTTCGATTTAATTCCGCTTGAATCCAAACGGAAATCTGACGTGGCTGTACGATGGGGGCACGAAGATGGTTCAGGAGAAATCGGTCTGATTTCATCCGTCAGCGAACCATTCTGCGGCGATTGTGTTCGAGCTAGAATTTCTGCTGACGGCCGACTGTTTACCTGCTTGTTTGCTTCTGGAGGTCACGATCTAAGGGCACTAATCCACGATACAGATGGTGGCGACCTAACCGCAGCGATTGCTGCGATATGGCAACGCCGTGCTGACCGATATTCCGAGTTGCGTTCAGAGGAAACCTCAGCGTTGCCAAGAATCGAAATGTCATACATTGGAGGATGAAATTTCTTTCAATGCAGCGACGATATCGCTCCAACAAGCATCTGTTCTAATCGAAGGCTCTGCATAATGGGAAATCGCCGCACTGTGCCCCTGTTCTTGTAACAATTCTACCATTCTTCTAGGGCTAGGTGGCGAGCCCTTTTCTTGCCAACTTGCCAATTCATCAACCGCTATCAAATGATGTCCAGATATTGCGGTTGCTTCCTCGGAGATATGCCGAATTGCTCGTACAAGCCTTCGATTTTCAGCATCAATATTCTTCTCAGACCAACCCGCTAAATCAGCCACATCAAAAGTCGGCGCGCACATTTCGAGAACCCTTTCTTCTGTCATGGATGCCATAGTCTCAGCATCGCCCATTGGACCGATCCACATCGGGCCCGATACCCTCGAATCCTGTCTGGAGACGGGGTGTGAAAGTGGAAGAAAACAACGAATCGGTAACTCAGTACTATCTTCTGACGGTAAGAGTCCTGCTGAAATTGACGCCTCAACTTCATCCTTTGTAGGCGAGAAAATTCGCCAACCCAAAGACTCCTCCACATCATTCGCTCCCTGCATTACTTTTCTCACTCGAACCGAGACTCGAAGATGATGTGAATCCCAGATTGAAAGTAGAGGTTCGATACTNCGNTCATGGCGCGCTGCGGCTCTTGCAACAGTNGCCATTAGAACCCTAAGNCCAGAATCATGTTTGAGCTTGTCAAGCCTTACTCTCGCTCCGTATCTNCGCATCAGGGGATTTTTCGAAGAGCCGCTCAGTGCAGCGGTATCAGTAGCGCTGACTTCCAATACTCCGCGCCTAGCAAGAGCTTGGATTGCAGTATCTAAGAAAGCAACTGGAGAACCAAAAGGATCGATATCAATCCAGTGCCATCCTTGAGATAGGACACTTGTTCGTAGATCTCCTAGGAGAGGNATCAACTCTCCATTTTCAGAAGAAAATTCTGACTCTGTTGCCATAGCCCAATCCAACGCATTTTGATCCATATCGCCGATGGTTGCGATAAGACGGGATGATGCTTCATCGGGTAATTCGTTCAACCATCTTCTTGCTCTCAAACCAGAAGCGCTCAACCCATCGAGAGCCCTAACTTCGGAATCCCCTAGAATTCCAGATTCAATTGCGTGTGCCATCAAGAGTACGCTACGAGTTCTCGATCCCGCCATCGCCGGATTATGAAAAACGAAGCCTACATTTTTCGAACTAGGNCCCTTTTTGTTCGAATCGGGTAGTTCGGTAACCCTCGTCAGGGTTCTTCCCTCCCTGTGAATAAGACCCGGCCACCCAGGTGGTTGATTCGATTCCACGCCTACCCGAGAACCCACTTACACATTGGCTTGACTACTGCCGCATGTGAATTAGTAGTGCTCGAAAACAATCTCAGAATCAGCGTGAGTCACTCTGTGACCATCATCGGTAACAACTCCAACTATCCTTGTACCCGACAGCCTATCAGCAAGCCACTTTTCCACATTTTCAGAAACNCCTTCTGATACAGCTATGCACATACCCATCCCCATATTGAATACTCTATGCATTTCCAATTTTTCAACAGGTCCTGTTTCAGCCATCCAATTGAATTCGGGCGGAATTGGCAGAGGATTGGAAATATTCCATCCTAGGCTTTCGTGTAATCGCAATAAATTCGATAGCCCTCCACCTGTGATGTGTGCAATTGCCTTGAGATCTTCAGAGGCACAAGGGCCAGTACCTTTCCGACACGAATCAATCAAATCGATGATTGGGTCAACGTAAATTCTAGTGGGATTCAAAAGAACTTCTCCCAAGGTTGTACCGGATTCACTNGCCCCTTCGATTTCTCTGCCCGAATGGTCTGTGTCAAATGGAGCAGTGTCGGTTAATGACAAGCCAGACTTTTCTACAATTGCTCTGAGTAATGTATAGCCATTGGAATGAACACCACTACTGGGTAAACCGATTACTACATCACCAGCCTCTAGATGTTCTCCGGTTATTGCCTGACCGGCCGGAAACCAACCTAGTGCTGTACCTGATAGATCCAATTCAGTTACTATGCCAGGAAGTGTTGCTGTCTCGCCTCCAGCGAGAGTTATTCGCGCTCGACGACAAGCCTCGGCTAGAGAGCCACCGATGACTGAGTGTGTATCAGGATCGGTTTCTGGTACTGCGATGTAATCTACAAATGCCAGAGGCTCTGCTCCAACACACAATAAATCGTTGACATTCATCGCCACACAGTCGATACCTACTCCTTGGTATCTTCCTAGTTGATTCGCTAATTGAAGCTTGGAACCAACTCCATCCGTAGCTAAGGCCAAACACGACTCTCCAAACTCTATGATTCCGCCAAACCCGCCGGGTAAAGGAACGGGCGCNCCTCGAGTTCCTGGCTTTCTGACCGAACCACTCAGAGACTCAATCAGGCTGGCAATTGCAGCGCCTTCAGCATCGATATCGACACCACTGGTTGCGTAGTCCATCGGGGTGTCTGCCACATACTGACGAACGGCCAGAAGTTGATGATTCAATCGGCGGTCGAAACAGCCGATTTCACAAAAATCATTGAAAAGAGATTTAACCCCCATACTTCGTATGAAGCAAAATGTTATTTTTCCAAAATTAAGACTCAAATCCCGATTAATTTTCGAAAAAGGGGANTAGTGACCCATTTTACAAAAACTATCNGAAATATAATCTTTCGAATCCAATAAGAGAACTTCTATAACAGCCACATTACCACGAAGGAGGGCTAAGGAGCGTAGACACGCTATGTTAGATAAGAAAATGATTGCAATGCTGATGACACTCAGTATGCTTGCGGCATCACTCGCAGGTTGTCTGGGTGGGGACGATGAGGACCCTGTGGATGATTGGGAATTAATGCCAGCCGCTGATATAACGGCTGACATTGTCACATCCGCTTGGGACCCTATCATTCCAAACTTGAATGACGGTGAGATGTGTGATGCCATTATCTCTGCCATGACAAAGACGGATGAGCGCGACCAGGTAGTCGATTTCACTCGCGGTTACTACACAAGTAGCCAAGGTGTAATCGGTGCTGCAGGATCCGCGTCTATCTCGGACGTCTCAGACCTGAACGTTGCTGGTACAACCATCGCAGTTCAGTCTGGAACTACATCCGATCTTTATGCTCAGGATAATTTGGCTATGGCTACAATTGTTGCTTACGATGATTTCCCATCAGTAACTGCAGCAGTATCCAACGGCGAAGCAGACTATGCTATGGGAGATTCTCCTGTNCTAGCACTTTCCGGTGACCTGATGACTACATTCTCTGACGAGACCTTCGGAATCGCAGTACGTGAAGACTCAGGCGAGCTACTTGACGCACTCAACGTTGCAATTACTGCAATTGTTGATTCCGGTGAATACGACGCTATCTTTGGTGCTTGGTTCGAAGGATCAGTTGTCCTAACAGACGACCGTGACGAGAACACCGCAGTAGCATACCCAGCTTCACCTAGCGAGGGCTCAACTCTAACTTCTGTCCTTGAGTCAGGATCTCTACGATTCTGCTCTGACACAGCATACCCTCCATTCGAGAACTTGGATGAGAACGGTAACGCTGTAGGATTCGATGTTGACATCGCAAACGCTCTAGTTGATGAAATCGCAGCTTTCTACATGGGAACAGACAACCCAATGTTCGTCGCTCCTGTGACTGCAACAACAATCAAGCTAGGATTCCTAAATGATGCATCTGGTCCAATCTCTCAGTTCGCAGCTCCATTCACCTTCGCGTGGGGAGCAGCAATGGCAGACCTCAACGCAATGGGAGACGATTACGTCTTCGAAGTCATCGAGGCAGATTCCGGATGTGACGGTACAATGGCTGGTACAGCAGCTCAGTCCCTTGTGGACGCTGGAGTTGTTGCAGTAGCTGGTGCAGCTTGCTCTGGAGCATCAATGGGTGCAAACGCAGTCCTTTCGGCTGCAGGAATCCCAATGGTGTCCTACGCTAGCACATCGCCAGCACTAAGCGACGCAACTGCATACCCACACTTCTACAGAATCGTACCAAGTGACGCACTACAAGGTCAAGCCGCTGCTGACATGATTGCAGCAAGCGGAGTATCCAACACTGCTGTTGTTCACATGACCAACAGCTACGGTGCAGGTCTAGCAGACGCAGTCGCAGCCAACCTAGGTGCAGACAACGTCTGTCTNCAGTCCGGATACGAAGAGACCGCAACTGACTTCCAAGCTGCTGTTCAAGCAGTCATGGANGCAGGATGTGACTCAGTATTCCTNGGATCNTANTCCTCTGATGGTGCAATGATCGTCGAGACAATGGCTGTAATGGGAGCAACAATCCCAATCTTCAGCGCAGACGGTATGGCTGGAGAAGCAGCACTGAACGACTACACAGAGCCTGCAGCAGCTAACGGCATTCAGGTCACACGACCTCGAGCAGCCGCAGCTGGCGGTTCAACCGCTTTCACTGATGCTTGTGCAGCAGACGAAGTCTGTTCAACTGGTATCTTCACCGCAGAAGCATACGATGCAGTAATGATGATCGGTCACGCTGCAATGATGGAAGATGGCGCAAACATGGCCATGCACATTGACATGGTCGGTGACGGCTATGCTGGAGAGAGTGGAACACACACTTTCCTAGACAACGGTGATGTCGGTGGCTCAGGTTACGATGTCTGTACTTTCCATCACGTACCAACATACGGCCAGTACTTCAACTGCGACCGAATGTGGGANGCTGGTAGCGATGCAGGAGTAACTGCAGCACCATTCGCAGGTACAACAGTCAAGATTGGATTCTTGAATGATGCAACCGGACCTATCGCAGTATACGGACCTGGATTCGTTGCAGCATCTCAGATTGCTATTGGCCTAGCCAACACAATCGGATACAGCACTGGAGTTCAGTTCGAACTTGTATACGCTGACTCCGGCTGTGATGGTGACATGGGTGGAGACGCAGGTCAAGCCCTAGTTGACGCAGGTGTATGGGGTGCAGTAGGAGCAGCTTGTTCCGGTGCATCCATGGGTGCAAACGCAATCTTGTCCGCAGCTGGAATCCCTCAGATTTCATATGCAAGCACAAGCCCAGCTCTATCTGATGCAACAGCTTACCCAGGATTCTTCCGTGTCGTACCAAGCGATGCATTCCAGGGATCGGTTGTTGCTGAGGTAATGACTGCGGATATGCAAGACAACGTAGCAGTAGTCCACATGACTAACGCATACGGATCAGGTCTTGCTGATGCATTCGTTGCCAACATGGATCCTGCACATATCTGCACACAGATTGGATACGAGGAGACAACCACTGACTTCTCATCTGCAGTACAATCCGTAGTGGATAATGGATGTACATCAGTAATGATGGTCTCCTACGCTACTGACGGAGCTGCTCTAATCGAAGAGATGGCTACCCAAGGATTCACTGGCGCTATCTACGGTGCTGATGGAATTGCAGAAGAAGGTCTTGCAGCAGATATGTCTGACAAGTCACTTGTTGACGGAGTAATTGCTACCAAGCCTGCCGCGGCTGGAACAATGTCAGAAGTCGGACAGACCTTTGCATACCTATGTTCAATGAACGCAGACTGTGCTGGCGGTATCTANACCGCNGAGGCATTCGATGCAGTGACCATCATGGCATTCGCTGCTTTCACAGCNNTGACCACACCAGGTCTANNNGCTGNANNGGCAGTAANNGCAGTCGGTCAAGGCTGGGACGGCGCTAGCGGAATGCTAAGCTTCCANGCGAACGGAGACGTTCCTGCAGCTGGCTTCTGTGTCGGAGAGTTCTCTCACGACGCAAGCGACGACTCAGTCTCGTACGATTGTGCAAGAAACTGGGACCCAGTCAACGGTATCACTACCGCTTGATTAGGNACGTAAAGCAGTGCGGCGGGANNTCCCCGCCGCACTGCCCCAACTTTTTTTCTATAGATNGAGGGTACGTGTAGTAGGATGCTGCATGACGCTCGAANCCGTTTTTCCGAACTACCTCAAGGAGTTCGAAGACTCGTATTCGCGTTCCTCTTATTCGTTGATGCGAATTACCTCGGCACTCTCAATGGATATGGGTCTCTGAACATCCTAGACATGCTATTGGGTGATGCACTACCGAATGATATGGTTTGGTTNATTCAGTTAATTGAATCAATTACNGCAGGTTTTGTNGTAATTAAGGTGCTTTTTGATGATGTTCNGAGTAGCCCNCTCCGTACACTAGGACTGCTATTNTCACCATTTTTCATGGTAGCAGTTACCTTCTATTCTCTTGATTTATTACTCCAAGGACTTGGTGCTAGCGCNGGATTCACNCTNGANTT
Organism: Methanobacteriota archaeon; assembly: GCA_002685415.1. GTDB lineage: Archaea > Thermoplasmatota > Poseidoniia > Poseidoniales > Thalassarchaeaceae > MGIIb-O1. The sequence continues at coordinate 4,874 of NYXO01000039.1, read as the reverse complement.
AGTNTCGATTACNACNGGNACACTNACTTGGTCNTCNACTTACTTGGCAATTGCCATTGGTTTGACCTTGACTTACAAGGTTCAGAGATACGGTAATTTNGCTCAATCNGAATTATTCATGATNGGAATGTATCTNTCTATGATAATGATATGGAGCGATTATTTCTTCCCTATGACTAGCCTTTCGACAACCAAAGATGGNGTACTAACGTGGTCTGTATTGATCTTCACTTTGATTGCAGCCTTCATCCTGACGGGTTTTGCTGGAATCATCATCGATCGTCTNGTCTACAAAGGGTTCCGCAAAACCCAAGCAAGCCCGCAAGTGATGATGATTGCATCTCTTGGAGTTGCGTTAATTCTCCGCGCCTTGACCTACATGAGATTCGGNGCAGGTAGGAATATGTTCGAACCAGAAGGAGATTGGCGAATGCCCAATCTTCGTTGGGAACTNCCAACNACNAAGATGCGCTTCAATCTTGGAGAAAGGAATCTCGATGAGGGTAGAACATACACACAATGGACTTGTGAAGAAACCATAGATGAAACCACAGGCGACCCCGTTCTTACCCGAATCGTTAGCGATACCTCAAAACCCGCTATAGAAATATACGATACAACTGCAGATTGNGTTACTCAAGCNACAACAAATTACGCCTACTACAAAGGNGCAGTACCGGTAGTNATTTTCTCAGCAGTANTGTTGCTTATGCTCCTNCTAAACAAAACTCGNCTNGGNAGGAGAATGAGAGCNGTTGCAGANAACCCAGAGTTGGCTGCAAGTAGTGGAATCAATGTTGAAAGNGTCCANATGACCAGNGCATTCCTTTCTGCGGGAATTTCTGGNATGGGTGGTGCAATCTTTGCGATGACACTCAGATTCAATCCAGAAACGGCATTTACCCTACTCCTTCCTTCCTTCGCGATAATTGTTCTCGGAACAATTGGCTCAATTCCAGGGGCTATCATCGGTTCTTTGGTAGTTGGATTCGTTCGAGCATTGTCCTCCCCGGTATTGATTGGAATAGGGTTGCCTCTCGGGCGCTCGAATTATTCTGCTCTAGATGGTGTAATGCCGTACATTTTCTTAATTGCGATATTGATGATTATGCCCGAAGGAATTGGAGATGCATATGAGAAATGGAAGATCGACCGGCTGAGAAAACGTAAGGAATACGACGCAGAAAAATCCGACAAAGTAACAGCCGCTCTAGCCATTTTACCTACCGGAATATTCGGCCTCCATCATTGGTGGCGAAATAGAACGGATAAGATGCAAAATTTCTCTGCATTAGCAATAGCAGCATACGCCTTCCATCGGTTCAGTGGATTCGTTGGAAGAAACTCATTCTCAGAAGGTTGTGGTGATGTTTGCCAAGATAGCGAAGTTGTAGATTCTAATCTAGCAGTATTAACTGGGAGAGACGATGGAACATTGCTATTGGAAGACTCTCCCTTGGATGAGTCCGATTTGTTGAGTCAAATGTCCCCTCCAGAGGGTTTGACACCTGTACAGACCGATGAGTGGACTGCAAATGCGCTCGCCGATATGAATGAATCTTGGCTAAATCAAATGAACTTTGAAATCGATTTGGTCAATTTTATTGTTGACTTTGGCGACATCCTTTGGCCATGGGCATTCATCTTACTTTGGGCCTATTCTATCTATGAAGGAATTTCCATATTACAAGGAAAATATGAAACTCAGGGATCTCAAAATTTCACTGAAAAACTGAACCAGGCAATATCCTCAATTTCGATAAAAATTAGCAAACTACAGAATCAAATTCTTCTTCGCTGGTCAGAATTTGATAGGAAACATGACCAACTTGTCAAGCAGATTCGAGAAAAAATATCTCAATCATCTAGCGGAATTACCACAAAGGTAGGAACAGAAGCTGGAAAGGTATACTCCTATGTCCTCGACAAATTGCCCTTCGGTTCAGATAAGGATAAACAGAATCTTCGAAGTTATGGTAGAGAGAGTCCAATTGGCTCCTGGCTNCTTTTCGGTTTGTTGATGTTCATACTCATATTGTTCCTAGCCTGGTTACCAATTGCAGAATCTGATGATTTCCGCTTCAAGAAGGTGCTACAAGTTTCCAATGTTCTGCTAACTCTATCAATTTTCATTCTGATGTCTTTCTCACTCAATCTACACACCGGATACACGGGAATGGTAAATTTCGGTGTTATTTTCTTCGTTGCTATCGGAACAATTACTGTTGGAATTCTTACTGCCCCAGAGAATCTTCATGGGTACGATTGGGCAATTTTCCCAGCACTATTGATTGCACTATTACTCGCAGCAGCCTTTGGCTGGGCGCTAGCATATCCAACCGCTCGCCTGAGAACTGATTATTTCGCAATTGTAACAATCTCTCTCGGTGAAATAGTCAGAGTTCTACTAGCAGGCGAACCATTGCTAAGAGTAGGCGCAGTTGGAAATGCAATTGGAATCTCATCCTATCCATTACCATTCGAAGACATGTGGTTCTGCGGCTCAGAAAAATCTGGACCGGACACAAATTGGGTCAGCCCAGACGCCTGCCGTGATGATCCAAATCTAACCGACACTCCTGCATATCTGATTGGTGAATGGTTGAATTTAGGCGAGCCAGCACCATACATGTTCTTGCTAATGATTATGTCCGTGGTAGCTGTAATCTTTGTTTGGATTCTTTTGAACAGAATCCTTTCCTCACCATGGGGTAGAATCCTAAAGGCAATCCGAGAGGATGAAGAGGTTGCGCAACACCATGGTCATGATGTTCTAACTCACAAGGCCGCCAGCCTCGCATTAGGTGCTTCAATAGCCGCACTTGCTGGAGCATTTTGGGCTTGGAAATTAACCGGATTTGAACCCTCATTCATGTCCCCGGCCCGCTCAACCTTCCTAGTATGGGCTGCTTTCATCATCGGGGGTACNTCGAATAACCGAGGAATGGTAGTTGGNGCATTCATCATNGTCTTGATGGAATTCGTATTCAACGTACTAGTGGCAGGACAAGGTTCTGCTGACTTACCACTACACACCACAGCGGCCCGTATTGATTCATTATTTGAGTGGCTTATCCTGAGCCAATGGGAAGTAGTGACCGTCTTCCTAGCGGTAGCGGTAGTTGGTTTTGCAATACGATCTGAGAGGATTCTAGAAACTGGCTTAGCCGGTGTTGCAGTCTTTTCATTCACCGCAATTGCNCTTGGTCAACGTTCAATCGATGAGTCCTTCTTCGGTGGTGTTGTATCGGCTGACATGCTTTACTTCAAACTCTTCTTGATTGGCTGTTTGATGCTATTCTCATTGAAGTTCAACACTAAGGGTCTACTTCCAGAAGTACCGGTTAGACCTGAACGCCCTAATGGAGGTGAGTCCGCTGAGTGAACCGGTACTGAAGGTAGAAAATCTCCGAAAGGAGTTCGGCGGTCTAGTCGCTGTAAAGGACGTATCTTTCGAAGTCGGCCCTGGAGAATTTATCGGATTGATTGGCCCTAATGGTTGTGGCAAATCTACCACATTCAATTGCATTAGTGGATTGTTAGATCAGACCGCAGGAAATATCGAAATTTTCGGCAAGGATGCTTCGAATATGCGGCCCGACCAAATCCAAAACCTTGGATTTACCCGAACCTTCCAGCACACTCGCTTATGGCGACAAATGACCGTAATAGAGAATCTACTGGTGCCACCAAGAGACCAATTCAAACCTAATCCATTTGCCTCTATTTTGCAATTATCTTCGTCTGCTGAGGAAGAACGTCTTGCACGCGCATATGATGTGTTAGAGCAATTAGAAGTTCCACATATGGCTCATAACTTGGCCAGCGAACTATCAGGAGGCCAATCAAAACTTGTAGACATTGGGCGCTCGATGATGGGTGACCCTAAGTTGCTACTACTCGATGAACCAGTGGCCGGAGTAGCGGGACCACTAGCNATGAAGATATTCAATAATCTANGGCANATTGTAGATGAAACTGGAATCTCGGTTCTTATCATCGAGCACAATATGGATTTCATCCTCCGGCAAGGAGTTGACAGAATCGTTGTGATGAATGAGGGAGAGGTTCTGATGGTCGGGACTCCTGACGAAGTCCGTAGTAACCGGGAGGTAATCGAAGCGTACCTAGGTGCATCTGGCGATCAATCAGGAGGTGAGGAAGAATGAGCGAAAAGGTTCTAGAAATCAATGGACTAAACTGTGGTTACGGCTCAGTTCAAATCCTATACGACATCGACTTGTACGTAGATAAAGGCGAATTCGTAACTATCATCGGTCCGAATGGTTGTGGTAAATCGACTCTNATCAANACAATTTTTGGAATCGCNACTCATTATTCNGGAACAGTTCAACANGANGGNGAAGAAGTATCAGGCTGGAGAACAGANCAGTTNGTCAACCGAGGTATTGCTTACGTCCCTCAGGTGAACAANGTATTCCCATCTTTGACTGTTCANGAGAACCTACAGATGGGNGGAAACAAATTGCCTTCCGCCGTTCTTGCCGAGCGAATAGAGCGTGCNCTCAACATGTTCCCTGATNTGCAACAGCGTACCCACGACCTAGCCGCNTCACTTTCNGGNGGAGAGCGACAAATGTTGGCGATTTCNCGNGCATTAATTTCCNATCCAACTTTCCTCTTGCTCGATGAGCCTACAGCGGCACTTTCACCTCTTTACCAACAACAAATNATCGAGAGNATCGANGCCTTNAGAGAAGAAGGAATCACTGTACTAATCGTAGAGCAGAATGCTAGATTGAGCCTNGCTCGTTCTGACCGAGGNTACATTTTCGCNAGTGGTAANGTAGTCCATACAGGAGATGCACAGCACATTCTTACAGATCCAGAAATTGGCGAGTATTTCCTCGGTT
>NYXO01000078.1 GCA_002685415.1 Methanobacteriota archaeon | reverse complement strand
GAAATTATCTGAAGATGTTGGTGATATAGCATCAGCCATCTTAAACAATACTGATTTATCTGTTAGATAGTTTTGACCATATTTTCTTCTAATATCTCTCGATCTCATTAAATCAATTTCTTTGCAGTTTTAATGGCTAGTATTAATGATGAGGGATCTGATTTATTAGTTCCAGCAATATCCAGAGCAACCCCATGATCAACAGAAGTTCTAATTATTGGAATTCCAAGTGTAATATTAATTGAGTTTCCAAAACTTAAAGTTTTTAAGACTGGTAAAACTTGATCATGATACATACCCAAATATGCGTCAGCCTCTTTCAATGATTTTTTTGAAAATGCAGTATCTGCTGAAATGGGCATTGATACGTTAATATTTTTCTTTCTTAATTCTTTTATTGCTGGTTTTATATGATCTTGTTCTTCTTTGCCTATTTTACCGTTCTCTCCTGCATGAGGATTAAGACCAAGGACTTTTATATTTGGTTTTTTAATCTTGAACATATTTATTAAATCTTCATTAAGAATTTTTACCTTGTTAATAATTAATTTTTTCGTAATTGTTCTAGATACATTCTTAAGAGGTATATGAGTTGTAGCTAGGGCTACACGTAACTGATCCGATGCAAGCATCATTAAAACATCNTTACTTTTGGTAATTTTTTTNATATNTTCAGTATGCCCNGTAAATAATTTATCAATTGAAATGATATTTTCTTTACTTAATGGACCGGTTACTAATGCCGTTCCTTCATTTTGCATAGTTTGTTTAATAGAGTAGGTTAGATTATCAAGAACATATTGAGCATTGCTTTTANANAGTTTTCCCGGNCTGGTATTAGAGCATTTAGTCACTTTTATAATTTGTATAAGCCCTTTGCTATTTTTACTTACCTTATTAAGCGAATCCAATTCAATAATTTTTATTTTTTTCTTTAGCAAAGCTGCTCTGTCTATAAAAAGCTTTGGGTCACCAATAGAAACAATAGGGATCTTAAGATTTTCCCATAACTTTGAAGAGGATAATTTAATGATTAAGTCTGGACCGATACCACTTGGCTCACCNGGCGAATAGATAATTTTTTTCAATCTAGGTCTTTAAATTCTACGAAAGCTTCTGCTCTCATTGTTCTTAATGTATTCTCAAGTTCTTCATCAAATTTTCTTGAATAAAGCATTCCATAAGCTCTATCTTCAATGAGTTTGTCGGTAAGTTCATGATTTCTTTTTTCTAAAACCTCAAGAAAGTGATAGCCAAATTCGCTTTNAAATACTTCTGAAATCGAGCCGANTTCAGTGTTAAGCATNNTTTCCTCAAATGTAGGTGTAAAAACTCCAAGACCCATCCAACCAAGATCGCCGCCAATTTTTGCAGACCCTGGGTCTTCTGAAAACTCTTTAGCAAGTAAAGCAAAGTCTTCACCATCCATAACCCTTTGTCTGATTTCTTGAAGTTGATTTTTTGTCTCATCATCACTTCTTATTGCAGATGGAATAAGAAGTATATGACGAGCATTCCATTGATCTTCAAATTGAACAAATTGTCCTCTTTTATCTTCAAGTTTTAGGATGTGATAACCTGAGCCGCTTTCCAATGGTTCTGTTACATATCCAATAGACTTATCCTTTAAAGCGTTTTCAAANAGTTNAGGCATATCTATTGCCTTTCTCCAATCCATNAGGCCTCCATTTGACGCGTTTGAACTNATAGAATATTCCGAAGCTAATTCAGAAAAACTTGATCCCTCATCTATAAGATTGATAACCCTNTCAGCAATATTTTTATCTTTTACCAAGATTTGTCTNACTTGAAGCTCNGGTTCAAGTTCACCAAGNCTCTCATCTGTTGCTAGAAATGCTTCAAACTCTTTTTCAGTAATTTCAATATTTGAGTTAACTCTTCCTCTTTGTATTCTTTGAATACGCATCTCTTTTCTCATCGTTTCACGAACTTCTTCGTATGAATCTCCATTAGTTTCGATAAATGATATAAATTCNTCAAGCGACATTTGATTATTAGATGCTAACCTTGAGAAGGTAGAGTTTAATTCTGCATCACTTATTTTTACGCCAGCTCTATCAGCAAGTTGAAGTTGGAGTTCTTCNATTATTAATCTTTCTTTTATTTGATCTAAAAGCACATCTTTAGGAGGCAACTGAATATTTTGTTCACGATATCCTTCTTCAAGGGCTGCCATTGCTTTATTAATTTGAGACTCCATCACAACACCATCGTCTACTATGATTGCAATTCTATCCAAAAGCTCAATTTTTGCATTTAATAAAGCAGATGATATTAAAAGTGTTGTTATAAAAGTTTTTTTCATAAGAGTTTAGTGGCTCAATAGTGAATTATTCATGAATCTTGAAACTTTTTCAAAGGAAGANTTNAANCCTTTNAGCTCGAATTCAAAATTAATTCTACTTTTGCTTTCAATTCTAATTATATCATCCCAAGCATCACCTAAATATTGATACGCTTCAGGTCGGTAGCCGTCTAGATACTTCGATAAGTTTTTATCTGAAGCTAAAATCCTAAAAGAAAAACAACAATTCTCAAATCCAATCCCAACAGAGGATTCGATATTAGAACTATTTTCATCATCTCTCTTAACTTCTGCAACAAAACTCATATTGTCCTTTATTTTAAGATCAGCAAAAAATTCAGAGTAGTCTAAAGTTTGATCAAAGTCTCCTGTCATCCTGGTATATCTTTTTGCATACCCAACTTTTCCTTTGTCAAACATATGATTTATTGTTAGTCCTGCCATTGGAAACTTCTTCATCTCTTCAGAATAGCTTCCTGAGGCCATAAACATTGTTTTCATATTGGGCATCCATTTAGCCATAATCATTATTGGATCTTTGTCACCATTCATCATAGACATCATTCCCATATCCATTGGATCAGGCATTATGCTCATATTCATTGAATTCGACATCATTCCCATATTCATAGAATTCGACATCATGTCAGCATGCATTGAATTCATACTCATATTATTGATAAATACTTTTCTGTCTTTTAGATAGAATTTTTGACTTATCTTTAAGGAGATATTATTCATATTCATTTGACGCCTTTTGTATTCCATACTCAATGTATAAAAATTTTGGTCGCCAATTCTATCCATGCCAGTGAAGCGATTAAGATTAAATACCTGATTCATCATGCCCAACTTATAAGTATCGAAGACAGGATTATCATCTTGTTCTTCATGTCCGACATACCCGTAAAATATTCTCGGTTTTAATATATGGCTCTGCATACCACTTTTCATGATTAATAACGTACTTAAATCAAATTTAAAAGTTGGAACCATTACTGAATTGGAATTTGTTTTATTATCAACAATGTCAAAATCAATACCCCTTACGCCAATAGATGTATTTAATTGATAGCCACTTATATTCATAGAATTTGAAATTTCTAGCATATAAAAAATTCTCTCTCCTTCAACAGGGTTTGGTATAGATGATCTAAATTTATTATTTTTATCTATACCAAAGAATCCATGAATAGTATCTGCAACAAAATTTGTATAGTTTAAGTACTCATGAACAGAAACATTTTTGAAGTTTTTGAAATAATTTATGTTTATTGAAGGTGATTTTTTATAACCATTTGTAAGAATTGGATTTAAGGTTTGGTATCCTTCTTGAGAAACACTAACTTGAAAATTATTAAATACACCATTAATTTTTACATTTTGTTTTAAGCTTTGTTCTCTTTGACTTCCAATTGATGTGATGTCTCCTGGAATATCTCGCAAAACCAAACTATCTGATGACTTTGACCAATCTACATCTACCCAAAAATTTTTTTTATCACCAAATGAATCATTTATGCTAAATGCCCACCTTGAATCAGAATCTGATGGATAGATATTTTCATACGCTTTATCATTATTAAAATAAATAAAATCAATACTTCTTAAGTTATTATTTCCGTGGAGATTTCTAGAATTTGCTTCAAAGCCTAAGCCTCTATCGGATATATTTCTGAGCGCAATTGTAAAATCAGATGTCTCTGATAAAACTCTATAGTATGGAATCATGAAATCTAACCCATCAGATGAATATGATATCTTAGGTTCTAAAAAACCAGACATTCTCTCTTGTGAAGTGGCAAACGGAAGATAAGGTATCCTTAAGACAGTTCTATCAAATGCTTTTACCCTAACTTTTTTAGCATAGCCCCTCATAGTATTATCGTCTAGCGTTATGCTTTCAGCATTTAATTGCCAGCCATCTTTTGGATCTTTGCAGGAAGTCATTGATATGTCTTCTAAAGTTATTTGATTATCTAGATTGCCAGTTAATTTTTTGAAGCTAATTACAAAACCTCTATTGTTGATGTAAGTTTCCCCGTCAGTGAAATCTACAAATAACTTATTCTTATCGAAAATTCCTTCCTCTGAATTAAAAAGATAGTCTTTTAATATAAGCTCGCCACCTTTTTTAAAATTAATAAAACCATTTTCTTGATCAATTCTTGCTTTACCGGCATTGAGAATGCCTTCAGGGAAGTCAATTCGCACATTATCATTCAATATCAACACTTTCTCGTCTGTTATTTCAAATTTATCAGACTTTATGTCTAAGCTTTCTGCATCCTTTACGACACCTAAATATGGCTGATATATCATGCATGAACTATTAGTATTGTTTTCTACAAAAACATCAGATTCTAAAATATTACTAAATAAGAAATTTTGATTAAAAATCAAAACTAAAAGATAAAATATTTTTGTTATTTTTTTCATTTAATTGATATTTTAATAGTTTGAAAGATTTTTGTTTAAAAAGTTCTACTATTTATTTGAATTGATATATTGTTCAAGTTGATGAAGATGATCTTTACCAAAAAATATTTGATTGTCGTAAAAAAATGTTGGGACCCCAAAACATCCTTTATTTACCGCGTCGTCAGTGTTTTTAATTAGTTTATCTTTACAATCTTGAGAAAGAACAATCTCCATAATTGATTCCACATCTAAATTGCCTTCTTTAAGAACTTCTTTAAGAACTTCAACATCAGATATATTTTTATCCTGCTCCCACATTGCACTAATTACACATTCAAAATAATCTTCAAAGATACCAAGCTCTTTTGCTGCAATTGCACCTCTTTGTATTTGAATGGTCGAAGGAGGAAAATGAGAGTTAAATTTATAATTTGTAAGACTATGTTGTTTTACAAATCTATCTATTTCTATCATTTGATAATCACTCTTATTTTTGCAATCTGCATACGCGATAAAGGGTGGTTGATTGTTAGATAATTTATGAATTCCACCTAATAGACATGGGATATATTCAAATTTTGCGCCTGTTCTTTCTTCTATTTGAGGAATAATTTTATGAGCAAGATATGTATTTGGACTCGCTACATCAAAAATAAAGTCTACTATCATTTCTATTCACAATTTTGTAAAGTAAAACAATTAAACACTGTTATGAAAGATTTTTCAAAATTTTCGGCTATTATCATTGGTGCTGGTGATGCTACAGGAGCAGCGTTGACAAAGAAATTTGCAAGTCACGGCTATAAAGTTTGTCCAGCTAGACGTCCTAGAAGCATTGAGAAAGTAAATAAATTGGCAGATGAAATTAATAATTCTGGTGGATGGGCAAAGGGATATGGAGTTGATGCTAGAGACGAGGACGAAATCGCAAAGTTTTTTAAAGAAGTTGATGAAGAGGTTGCACCTATAGATGTTGTTATTTTTAACCCAGGTGCAAATGTTTTTTTCCCTATAGTTGATACTACATCAAGAGTCTTCAAGAAAGTATGGGAAATGGCAGCTTTTGCAGGATTCTTAACTGGAAGAGAGGCTGCAAAATATATGACGGCAAGGAATGAGGGGTCTATCTTTTTTACTGGAGCGACTGCTTCAATGAGGGGTGGATCCGGTTTTTCTGCATTTGCTAGTGCAAAATTTGCTTTAAGGGCAGTTTCACAAAGTATGGCTAGAGAACTTGGACCTCAAGGCATTCATGTCGCTCATTTTATAATCGATGGAGCAATAGATACTGTATTTATAAAAGAAAATTTCCCTGACAGATATGCTTTAAAAGAAAAAGACGGTATTCTACAACCTGATGCAATTGCTGATGCGTATTGGTTTGTTCATACGCAGCATAGAAGCGCATGGACGCATGAACTAGATTTACGTCCTTATATGGAAAAGTTTTAAAAATTAGAGGAAAAAAATATGAGTTTGAAAGATAAAGTAATTTTTATATCTGGTGGAAGCAGAGGTATAGGCCTTGCTATGGTAAAAAAGGCGGCTGAAGATGGAGCGAAAATAGCTATAGCTGCAAAAACAGCAGAACCACATCCTAAGCTACCAGGAACAATATATACGGCAGCTGATGAAATAGTTGAAGCAGGTGGTGAAGCATTGCCAGTGATTTGTGATATAAGAAATGAAGATAATGTCAGAGACGCCATTAATCAAACTGTTGATCATTTTGGTGGAATTGATATTTGTATTAATAATGCTTCAGCAATTCAATTGACGAATGTCACTGATACTGAAATGAAAAGATATGATTTAATGCATCAAATTAATGGAAGAGGTACTTACATGGTAAGTAAATATTGCCTACCTCATTTAAAAAAATCTAATAATCCACATATTTTAAATCTTGCGCCACCTCTAGACATGGAGTCTAAATGGTTTTCAGGAACAGTTGCGTACACAATGGCCAAGTACACAATGAGTATGTGTGTTCTTGGAATGGCAGAAGAATTTAAGGAATTCGGTATAGCTGTGAATGCACTTTGGCCAAGAACTGCAATAGCAACAGCAGCTGTACAAAATCATCTAGGCGGCGATGAAATTATGAAACTCTCAAGAAATGTAGACATAATGGCTGACTCAGCATACGAGATTCTTACAAAAGACTCTAAAGAATTCACTGGAAATTTTTGCATAGATGATATTGTTTTATATGAATCTGGGGTAAAAGACTTTTCAAAATATGCTTCGGTTCCTTTTGGAGAATTAATGCCAGATTTCTTTGTTCCTGAAGATACTCCTTTGCCTGATGAAATTAAGAATAGTTAGTTGAAAGAAGAAGAAGTAATAAATTTAAGTAAAAAATTTAACTTTAATCCTCTAGAGGTAATACCATTAAAAAGAGAAGCTAGTGGAAGAGAGTATTGGCGAATAATTAATGATGCCAAAGAAACAATAATTTTGTGCTACTTAGACCCGAACGAAGGCGATCACGAAAATTTTATTAATATATCTAACGAGCTTAAAAGAAATCATATTTCAGGTGTAGATATTATTCATCATGATAAACAAGCTGGAGTCACTATTCAGGAGGATTTGGGAGACAAAGACTTGATATCAATATTTACTGACGATAATAAGAAAGAGCTATTAGAAAGTTCATTAAATCTTTTGATTGAATTACAAGAATCTGAAATTAAGAATCTGGAAGAATTTTCAAAAGAAGACTTAATCAATCAGATGAGCTTATTTGATAAAGTTTTTTGTCAAAAATTTTTAAATCTTGCATCAGATAAATCTATTAATGACTTAATATCAATCACCATTGATAAGCTTTATCAACATCCTTGGGTTAATTGTCATTTTGATTTTGAAAGACGTAACTTAGTTCTTGATAAGAATAATCATTTAACAGTTATCGATTATCAAGATATGAAAAAGGGACCAATTGGTATTGATATGGCAGGAATCTTAGTAGATCACTATTTTGAAGCAGATATTTCCAACATTAAAAGTTTTTTAAATTTTTTCTCAACAAATGTTAAATCAGAATATTCAAGTGATGCATGTTTTGAATTTACTAGATGGGGCTGCATACAAAGAAATCTTAGAATCCTTGGAACTCTATCAGATTTATATTTAAAAAAAGATAGGAGTTTTAGATTAAAAGATATGCCCCTAATTTTAAAGAATCTTATAAAGATGATACCTGAAGAACATTCTTCTAAACTTTTTTTAGAACAAGAAGTTCAACCACTTTTATCGAAAACTGTTGAGCAATTATGAAAGTAATGATTTTAGCTGCTGGGTACGGCAAAAGGTTATTACCCTTAACCAAAGAAACCCCCAAACCGCTCTTAAAAATAGGCGATAAAACTTTAATCCAACACAATATTGAACATTTAATTAAAAATGACTTTACAGAATTCGTTATTAATATTTCTCATCTTGGTCACATGATTGAAAATCATGTAAAAGAAAAATTTTCCAATATTAATATTGAGTTTTCAAAAGAAGATAAGCCTTTAGGAACTGGTGGAGGTATTTTGAATGCTATAGATTTATTGGGTGATGAAAATTTCTTAGTTATGAATTCTGATATTTTTCATAAAATTGATATTAAAAATTTGCCAAAAGAAATTGATGCTGCTCACTTAATTGGAGTTCCAAATCCATCTCATAATCAGGAAGGGGACTTTTGCATCAAAGATAATAATAAAGTTGCTTTAGACGAGTTTAATGATTTAACTTGGAGTGGTATCTCCATTATAAATCCAATCATATTTAAAGAAAAAAACTTTAGATCGGATTCTTTTAATATTTGGGATACAGTATTTCCAAATTATCTTAATAATGGAAGTGTATCGGCTCACAAATCTAATGATTTATGGATAGATGTTGGAACGCATGAACGTTTAAAACTTGCTAATAGCCTATATAATGATCAAAATTAAGTTATGAGTGACCAGAAAAATATAATTGCACCGTCTATCCTAGCATCTGATTTTGCAAGACTTGGAGAAGAGGTACGTAATGTCCTTGATGCAGGAGCTGATTGGGTTCATTTTGATGTAATGGATAATCACTATGTTCCAAATCTCACTATTGGACCAATGGTTTGCAAAGCTTTAAGAGAATATGGCATAAAAGAATTTATTGATGTTCATTTAATGATAGATCCAGTAGATGAATTGGCCCAAAGCTTTATAGATGCTGGAGCAGACTTAATTAGTTTTCATCCCGAAGCAACCAAACATATCCATAGATCAATTCACGCAATCAAAGACAAAGGTTGTAAAGCAGGACTTGTTTACAATCCTGCAACTCCACTTCACACGTTAGAAAGTGTTCTTGAGGATCTAGATTTAGTATTAATTATGAGCGTAAATCCTGGTTTTGGCGGCCAATCGTTTATTCATAGCTCTCTTGAAAAGATTGCTCAAGTTAGAAAAATGATAGATGAGTCAGGAAAAGATGTCCGCTTGGAGGTAGATGGTGGAATAAACAAAGATACCATTGGTCTAGCATCTGAGGCAGGTGCTGATACATTTGTAGCAGGCTCAGCTATATTCAATACTGAAAATTATGAGCAAACAATATCTGAACTCCGTTCAAAAATTGTTTAAGTACTTTATATTTTTACTTTTTGTAAGCAATCTTCATGCATCAAAGATTATAGATATTAAAGAATATCTATCTGATATAGAGATTGTTTCAAAATACGAAGATAGAAAGAAAGGACTAATGAACAGAAGATCTATTCCAAATGATTATGGAATGTTATTCATATGGCCATATGAGAGAAAACAATGCATGTGGATGAAAAATACTTATATTCCATTAAGCGTTGCATACATTGATATTAGAGGAAAAATAATAGAAATATATGATATGGTTCCGTTTTCAAAAGATTCTGTTTGTTCAACTAAGGCAGCTAAATATGCTCTTGAAGTAAATTCTGGATGGTTTGAAGAAAAGAATATAAATATTGGAGACTCAATAGAGATTAAAAAAATACTTTCTAATGATAAGTAAAGAAGAATATATAGAATTTGCAGAAAATGGATTTAACATTGTTCCATTGATTAAAACTATTGAGAAAGAATTGGATTCACCCATAAAAGTTTTTTCAAGAATTAAGAATAAAAAAAATACTTTCTTGCTTGAATCCATTGAAGGCGGAGAAAAATGGGCTCAGTATTCAATAATCGGATTGGATTGCCAAGACTCAATAAAAGTATCAGATAATAAAATTGAAATTAAAACAGCTCTGGGAACTAATCCAATTGAATGCAAAGAGCCCTTAAATGAACTAAATAAATTAATCGCTAAATACAAGTCCCCAATCTTAGATGGTATGCCAAGATTTTATGGAGGATATGTTGGTTTTTTTGCATACGAAAGTGCTAAGTATGCTGAAAATAAAATTAATGCTCTTCAAAGAAAAGACTCAAAATTTGATGTTCATATGCCTGATATCTATTTGGTAAAGTCTGAAAAAATAATTGTTTACGACAATTTTAACAATAGTATTCAAGCTGTTTATAATGCAAACCCTCAAAAGACATCATATGAAGATGCTTTGGAAATCATTGAGGAGATTCAAAACAGCATTGATCATTCTGGAGAACTTGAAGAAACTTCTTATTCAAATACTACCGGGCAATTAGAATTTAAATCAAATTTTACAAAAAATGAGTACATGTCATCTGTTAATAAAATTAAAGAATATATAAAAGAAGGTGATGTAATGCAGGTTGTACTTGCACAAGATTTTTATCAATCCTTCGACGGCGATTCATTTGAATTATATTCAGCCCTAAGACAGATAAACCCATCACCATATATGTATTACCTCAACCTTGATGAGTGTGAGGTAGTCGGATCTTCACCTGAAATATTGGTTAGATTAGAAGATACCAATATTACTCTCAGACCAATTGCAGGCACGAGAAAAAGAGGTGCAAACGAAGAAGAGGACAAAAATAATGAGAAAGATTTATTAAATGATCCAAAAGAGTTAGCTGAGCATCTTATGCTTATAGATCTTGGAAGAAATGATGTTGGAAGAGTTTCTGAAATTGGTAGCGTGAAACTGACTGAAAAAATGGTGATCGAAAGATATTCCCATGTCATGCATATAGTATCAAACGTAGTAGGCAAATTATCCAAGGGATTAAATTTTACTGATGCTCTTAAAGCTACTTTGCCAGCTGGGACTCTTTCAGGCGCTCCAAAAATAAGAGCTATGGAAATAATTAATGAGCTTGAGCCAAGTTCAAGAGGTATATATGGCGGTGCAATAGGTTATATATCTTGGAATGGTAATATTGATACTGCGATTGCCATAAGAACTGCCGTAATTAGGGATAATAAAATTCATGTTGGAGCTGGAGCAGGAATAGTTGCCGATTCAGATCCAGAAAAGGAATGGGAGGAGTGTGTCCAAAAATCTAAAGTATTTTTAGACGCAATGGAGATGATTTCATGATCATTGTTATAGATAATTATGATAGTTTCACATATAACCTAGTTCATTATATTGGTGAGTTTGAACAAGACATCAAAGTCATAAGGAATGATGAAATGTCCGTTACTGAAATTATGGACAATAATCCAAGCAAGATTGTAATATCACCCGGCCCATGTACCCCAAAAGAAGCAGGTATATCAGTTGAACTTATAAAGACTGCAGAAGTTCCAATTCTTGGAGTGTGCTTAGGACATCAAGCAATTGGTGCAGCTTTTGGTGGAAATATTATTAAGGCACCAGAAGT
>NYXO01000038.1 GCA_002685415.1 Methanobacteriota archaeon | reverse complement strand
AGGTGAAGTCGTCCCAGTATTTCTGGTAATAGTTTCCAAGCAGTCTAAGCGTCGATATGAGGCCAGAGACTAGTCCATTAAGAAGGAGAATGAAGGCTAGGAAGAAGAGCAAAACACCCAACCCCACCATAGCAGATTCGAACAAACCATTCTCTCGATATTCCATCACAGAGAAGAATACGCCAAGAATTACGGAAAACCCTACTAGAACCACTCCTCCGAGCCCGCCATCCACTCTAAACAAATTTATCGAATTCGCATTCCCCTTGACTCTCACTACCCCATTATGCATCTCCTTTATCGTGGCAAGATGGAACTCAGGCGAACTCATGACAATTAGGAAGGGTTCATTTTTCTTAATATCATAACATAAATTGTTATCGCTTATTGATGTATGCTCAAACATCGGTGCCCTTTTGTTTTCCTAGCACCACCAGCAGCGCCATTGGATAAGGCAAGTCAACACTAAATCTTCACACCCCTTGAAATATTCGATGGAAATAACCGCGATGACCGTTGTCTTCTTTCTTTTAGGCTGTGGAATAGGATATCCCGTAATGGTNTATTCAAAGAATCGAGGCCTAATTCCTTGGGTTNTGATNCCTCTNATTGGTTACTCAATTCCATTATTCACAATAGGCCCNCANCCGATCATTCTCGGGCTNTATCTNCCACTAGCTGCTTACCTGCTATACNTTGGTCAGATGGTGATTCGTAANCCGAGTNCNATCAATNAGTTCTGGNTAGAATTTGNGANTAAAAATGAATAATTTNTCNTGACAAAATTTCTTCATTGTTATTNTNCCGGTNNNCCAACGCATGGAAGAGAGATTCGCTGATAACCTTCCTTGGCCATATCACCTTATTCCTNTTCTAACAGGACTGATTGGNCTCCTNATCGGAAGTTATCTAATCGAGCCGTACGGAGCATTAGCGAAGACCACTTTTCCNGCAATATGCCTGATAATTGGTGGCTTTGGTGGATTGATATTGTTAGGTAACATATCTGATAAAAAAGGGAACGATGAATCATAGGGTNCCCTATGAATCACTCAAAAAATTCTGAGATATCTTCCACTGATTTACGATCTAGATCAGGCACCTGTGCATCATCTGCCGGATATCCAACCGGCATCAACAACATCGCATGCTCGTGCTCAGGTCGTTGCAAAATTTCACGCAAAAACCCCATTGGAGAAGGAGTGTGGGTCAGAGTTACCAATCCCATATTCTGAATTGCAGCAATAAATAATCCAGCAGCGATTCCACAGGATTCCTGAGAATAGTAAGTTGGCCCCCATTCTCCATTATCTCGTAGTCGCTTATTTTGCCTAAACAGGACGATTACCCAAGGAGCATNGGTGATGTGTTCTTTGACTGCATCGGTACCAAGCGGCCTGAGAACTTCAGACCATGCTTCTGGCATACGTTCAGAGTATGTTTTCCTCTCCTCTTCTTCGGCCGCTTGGCGAATCTGCTGTTTCAATTCTTGATTTGAAATCGCCACGAATGTCCAAGGTTGTAAATGAGCTCCGGACGGAGCAGTTCCAGCGGTTTTGATTGCCACTTCAATGAGCGAGCGTGACACCTCGCGTGATGAAAAATGCCGCGTAGTGCGTCGTTTATTCATTTCTTGATAGAATGACTCTGCTTTCGAACTCATCTCTTGCGGAGACAATTCTTCAAAGACCAAATCGATGAATCCCGTATCGTTACTTCCTCGACCCATGGGTGCCTCTAAGTTCAATCAGAAAATCAAACCTACGCACAATCAATTTGTCCAAGATGAAAGATTGGATTGTCTAGTCCCTGCATCGAATTCCTGTGGAATGAAAGGATGTAGATGTAGGTTTGAAATACATCTTGCAGCTGAATCTAAAGCCGCTCCAGCAGTTCCTATATCTTTACCAAAAGCATCACCAATTACTGAAATATTAGCACAACTAANCACCTTTNTAGGGCCTTCTACAGGTCTGCTATATGTCCATCGGTGTGACTTCCAATCGGTGGAATCTAATCCTAAGGAACTGGTAACATAATCTATCATTTCTTGCTTGTCTTTTTCTCGATGCAGTTTACTAATTTCAGGAGTTAATCGTATCTCTAATATTCCTCCATCAGATATCCCGTAATTCAATTCCCATCCCTCAGGGGTTTTGTTCACTTCCCCTTCACAAGGTCCCCAAAGGACCCAACATGATTCACTTTCTCCAGATAATTCCAATTCCGAATCTTTAGTGAGAATTTGGGCCTGTTCAATTGGTATTGCCAAAATAACATGGTCGTGTTTGGAAGCAAAGCTCTCACCTTCTTTAGTCCCAAATAATTCAACAATATCTTGTATTTGGTTAATTTTTTCAATTTTTACTGATTGAATTACATTAACTCCTTCAGCAATATTTTCGAGTAATTCTGGAAATGGTCTGGCAGNTGTCAAACGATTCTTTTGGATATNCACATAGCCNCTGTTTTTCCAATCATTGACATATCTCGTCATCCATTTTGGAATAGAATCTAGGTATCTAGTGCCCATCTGAAATGATATACCTTGTTCTGTTTGTCTATTGGATAATCGGCCACTGGCCCTCGTACCTTTGTCGAAAATTGTAACATCATGCCCTAAGTCCATCAGTAATCTAGCTGCAAATCTACCGGAAAGGCCCCCTCCGATTACCCCCACATTCAACTTCTTGAAATTTGTAGGTGCAGTAGTCCAATCTTCGTATTTCTCAATATCAATTCGATCTAGATGCCTAGACGTTGGCCTCTTTCGAATTCGACCCATGGTAGGACCCGGTGGATCGAATGGTCTGTCGAATAGGCCAAAACACCAGTGTATCCCTGCTATTGAGTTAGCATCCCTGCCATCTAGTGCAAATCGATTATTCAGTTCTAAGGCTAGAGCCATCGCTTCTTCTGGATCAACACGATAGCCTGCGATTGCTTTACCCCATGTCATTCGAACATTGTTATGCATTACTCCATGCCGAACTAGCCCTTTTTGAGCTGCGTCCCAGATTCGATCCCGAGTGTTTCCCCTTTCAATTTGCAGTTTGGGAAGATTAGCAAAGTTAGGGAATCTTTGACGCCAAGATTCTCTGGCCCATACAGGAATGTTATTCCATGATTCTGCATCTGTTGTATCGTGTACGTGGTGTTGGGCATGTTCTCGGAATACAAGCATTTCATCAAGGAATTTTTCTGCACCTTTGCCACCTATTTTTTTGGCATCTCTGACTACCTTAGTTGATGCAATCATTCCATAATGCAACCATGGAGAAAGACCGCTTACACCTTCTCTATCTGCCGCATTATTTCTTCTACGATGGTAACTACGAAGATTATTCTTAGACCATTCCTCCCATCGACTCATAGCCTCCGAATGTCCTCCNTTAATATCNACAACTGGTACAACGGTTGGATCTATATTACAATCCTNAAGGATAGATTTNCCCCCATCTTTTTGCANTTCTTTTAATGGGCTAACCGGTTCAAATGGGGGTTCCCAGTTTTCGGGTAAGGGTCTGACTTTGAGATGTAATTTTGGCCATTCAAATTCTAACCGATTGGAGATTTTCTTCTTAGTTGAGTTTCTAAATCGGAATGGCCGGTCTCGACTTCTTCCAAAAACAGGTCTGGGAAGCACACAATGTGAGTCAACTTCAACTACAGATGTAATCATAGTCACTGACTTCGTCCATTCTTTCCAGGGCTCTAAATCAACCATATCTGTAACGACATAGGCGGAATCTTTTGCAAGGTCGAGAAGTGCTGGAATACGGTTGTTCTCTCTAGCTACGTGGACTAGGTGTTTGATTGCGAATTTTTCACTACGCATTTCTACATCTGCTGCCCCTTCCAAGAGAAATCTATGATGTCTGTAGGATGCATAGGGATAGCGTTCGTCTATTCCGTGATAGATAATCAGTGGCAAATCCAGTTCGTTAGAAAGAACTCTTGCAACATCGAATGTTGGACATTCATCCAGACGTATCGCAGTTCTCATCCAGTGTAGGACAAATTTTGGATCTTCAACTAATGCCCCTTCCCGTAGGAGACACCTCTCTAAGAGGTGGTTTGGTAGGCAATCTACGATACTCACAATGTAACGAAGAATTATTCATTATTCAATCATCGTTTTTTCTGGAGAAAACTGCTATTCCAATTGCTGCCATTGTTGCAATTATGTTAAATCCCGGAAGTGATGAATCATCATTTTTCTCCTGACAATCGGTTGAAGGTCCACCCCAAGTGCCGTTGTCAAACCAGCAATCAGACCAAACTTTCCAACCGAATCCCGACTCTGGAATAGTTTCCGTACTGTCATCGCTTCGAGTTATATCGAAGCGCCAATTAGCATATGTTGCGTAATCGTCAATTAGTACAGATCCAGTGAAAGTAAGTCCGTCTCCAGAATCAATTAACTCGGTCTTTTGCGGAGGCCAGCAGACTCCAGTATTGATGCAGACCTGTGTAATCCATTCGATTTTACTAATGTCGTTCCCTTCATCCAGCACAACAGAGATTTCGAACTCGGTATTTTCCCTTACCACATCTGCATAACTTAGCGATGCGATTCCGGTTCCTTCAGTTGATGTGGAGTCGTTAACGCCACCTTGGCCAGCACCACTGACTGAAAGGGCGAGCATCGCTACCATCAGCAAGGCAAGGAACTGTCGCATGAACACCGACTTACCAACTTGCAAATGAACCCATGTGCCATTTGATTCAGTTATTTTGTCTCAAAAAAACTGACTTGTTTCTTGATGACTTTGGCAATAATGTCGCCCCTGTTGCTAGCATAACAGAAAAGCAGCAATTTGTCAAAATACCAACTTGTACTTCGGCAAAATCTGAACTCAGAGATATCAAAGGAAATGAGAGTAGTAACACAGCAATACCAAGACCTACTCGCATGGTACTACGAATCAGTACATTGATTTCAATATCACGATGTGATTATTGGTCCAGATTCCAAAGATCATCTCCAACCCAATGAAGCGTATTGATTGCTTTGCCCTTGTTCATTGTAACCATTTCTTCACCATCTACCATAGCGATTCCCAAGGCCAAAGGTTTGCCGTGTTCTTCATCACGCACCCAAACTAAGTCTCCGGCTGTAACTGCTGGGTCGGCCATCTGTACACCTGCACCCATACAATCAGCCCCGTTCATCAGAAATGGGATGGCGCCATGATCGACTGCTGCCCAGCGACCATCCGGTTGCCAAGCGAGTATCCCCCTTAGTGTTGGAAACCACTTCTTTCCTTCATCTGTTTCAACCTGCATTGCTAACGCGGTTTTGTCAACTAAAATCAGGTCGCGATTATCGAAATTCGCTTTCTCCAAGAAAGATGATTTAATGTCAAAATCTACAGCAATTCTTGCTGACAATTCTGCCGCAATATCTTTGATTTGTTTAAATCGAACTGGAGTTCTGCGGCGTAATCTCATCTCGCTCACGCCTGCTTGGAGTAAAACTCGCTCAATGAACCTCGCGGAGCAATACCTGAGAATATCTTGAAGCGCATGGGCTACGGCGACAAGTCATGCTGGTAGTCTGTTTTGACCTCGAAGGAGTACTGATGCCAGAGGTTTGGATTAACGTCGCCGAGAAAACTGGAATAGAAGAACTTCGAAGAACAACCAGGGATGAGCCGGATTATGACAAATTGATGAGATACCGCCTCAGTATCCTCGACGAGCATGGAATTACGATTGACGACATTCAGCAAGTCATTGCAACAATGGATCCATTGCCAGGGGCTAAGGAGTTCCTCGACGAAGTTCGTGCGAGATGGCAAGTTTTGATTCTCTCAGATACATTCTATCAATTCGGTGAACCAATGATGGTCAAACTTGGCCGCCCAACCCTTTACTGCCACGACCTAGAGATCGACGAAGATAGTCGAATGCTTACAGGTTGGAAAATCCGATTGGAAGACCAGAAGAGAATAACCGTCGAAGGCCTACGTGAAATGAATTTCAACACCTTAGCAGTTGGTGATTCTTACAATGACACAAATATGCTAACTGAAGCCCATGCTGGCATATTATTCCGACCACCTCAGAATGTAATTGACGAATTCCCTCAATTCCCCGTTGTGGAGGATTATGCCGCACTTATGGCTCAAATCGAGTCAGTAGCGGCAGATTTAGGCGAGTGAATTACCGAACACGACCCGTAGGGTCGGCTCAGAAAGAATCCCTATTATCGCCGCTCCATTGAAATAAGGGTGGTCGGTCGGCGAGGCGCATGGCACAGTGGCATGGTATCTCTCGACGCAAGCCAACCGGCGGACGCTTGAAGCGACCTAACCGCTATCGCGGCAAGCGCCGAAAGGAAATTTCCAGTGAAAAGCAGTATGCTTTCATCGGTGATCAAGACGAGAACAAAGTGTACAGAAAGCACGCTGGTTCTACCACCGTTCGAGTCATGCAAGCGACTTCGGTCAATGTCAACGATCCAAAGACTGGCAAGACCATTCGCTCTAAGATCACCAGCGTTCTAGAGAATGACGCTGACCCTAACTTCGTCCGTCGAAATATCATCACTAAGGGCGCTATCGCTCAGACAGAGGCTGGCAAGGTAAGAATCACCTCTCGACCAGGTATGGACGGCGCTGTCTCAGGTGTACTTCTGGAAGACTGAGGCTCACGAAGCCCTCAAGTCGCACCATTGCCCCGAGTGGATTGGTAGTCGTGTCTTCGCGCAAGGATGAGATGTGGGTTTGGACGGGATATTTCGACTCCCGATTAAGCCGTTCCCAAGGCCGTCGAGTGCCAAAGGAAGCAGCGATTCCAACTCCTACTTTGGAAACCGTAGCTTGGGCAGCCCGCGCTGCGGGGATTACTCGTATGCGGAGGAAGCCTGAGAAAAGTCACCCTTCACGTCCATTTACACAAGAAGGAAGGCTTGAGATTTCAACAAAGGATGCTTTGAGTTCTACAGGTGCCGATTCAAAAGAAGGAGTCCTTCAATCGATTGGACTTCGTCTCAGGAAACAAATGAAAGAGGCGAAGTCAGCAGAATCTCAAGGCGCAAAGAAAGGACCTGCCAAGGGCAATAGGCAACAAAGAGCTCAGAGAAAATCGTTCAAACAAAAGGGTGGCCAGAGAAAGAAGAAATTCGGCCGGAAGTGATCGACTGTTTTCCATAGAAGTCGCAGTTCCTGATGTTGAGACATATCTGCGTTTACGAGAGAAGGCAGGAATGAGACCTAGA
>NYXO01000037.1 GCA_002685415.1 Methanobacteriota archaeon | reverse complement strand
CCTATCGTGCGCCTCAAACACAGGGCCAGTGTAGTAAGCGAGACCTCGTACTACCGAAGCATCGAATGATACCCAATCCGAAATTCCGTAAGATTCGCACAAAGAGAATAACGATTGCAACTCAATTAATGCCTCACTATCAGACTTAAGAGCGGAAGAAAGAGAGTCCAAGTCTGTTATTCCAAGTACCGATAGTATGGTCGAAATTGAATCAGAAGATAGCCCTAAATCGCTTAATTGCGCCTGTATTACATCTTCTGGTAACTTATCCATTTTATCGACGACAACACATGTTTGTGCAAATATCTCTCCTTCTATGGCAAGAGATCCTAGAACTTCTTCTAGCACTTTGCGACTACTAATTCGGATGACTAAATCTTCCGATTTGAGCCCGACGGAATTGAAAAATTGGACAAGAACCGAAAGCAATTCTGCATCGGCCTCTACTCCATTCATCCCCCATATGTCGACATTCCATTGGTAATGTTCGCGACCNCTGCCTCTCTGNGTTCTTTCATATCTCCAGCATTGTGGTATTGAATACCACTTGATTGGTAGCGCNANNCCNCCNGCTCTAGCCATTACCATTCGGGCTAAGGAAGGAGTCATNTCCGGNCNGAGAGCAACTCTTCTTCCACCCTTATCTTCGAAATTGTATAGTTGTCCAACAATCTCTTCTCCGGCCTTCCGAGTGTACAACTCTTCGCTCTCTAGAACCGGAGCATCATACTCCTCAAATCCGTGAGAGCGAGCGGCTGAGTGGAAGCGNTCAAAGAGCCAATTTCGAAGCCGCATATCATCGGGATAGAAATCCCGAGTGCCTCGAACCCCCTGAGTCATATCCCTCAGGGGCCATCATCCATTCTTCAAGCCCTACGGCTCTCACGGAAGGTTTCGAGCCGTTCCGTACGGCTCACGCGGCCATCCGATAACGGAAATGCATAGATTCGCAAACTTAGGAAAGAGAGGAAACCGAATGCGGTAGTATTGGCCGCCCAAACNAACCAGTGATTGTATCCCAAAGTATCAGCAAAGTAGGCTTGACTGAAGGTCGAAATAGCAAGGAAGACACTGTAGATTAGTACCATTATCATTAGACTTCGCTTGTAATCGGAAGCAGATTCGAAAGTCAACCATCGNTGAAGGAAGTGAGATTGTATAGTACTGAGTAAGTATGCCAAAGCCCAAGCGCTACCAGCTCTGTATGTTGGATGTANATTTACGTCATACAAAACCCAGTAAATTGCGAAGAAAATTGCTACGTTNATGCAGCCAACTGCACAGTAGTAGAGATATTCACCNATCAGCTTNGACCAAGGGTAGTCCTCACTAACTAGCAAACGATTCCCTCACGCAAGTTCGGCCTCAATGCTCGAACCGGTATGTGGTCTAGTCTCACCGTAGTCATCAACGAATGATTCCGGTAGGGCTTCTCCTACCTCTACAATGAACGGGTCATCACCGCCAGGTAAGGTATCGATTGGAACTTCTGCGCCCTCTGGAACGTTCCTGTAAAGTGGTCTTGGTTCNAGTGTGAAATTGCCTGATAGCACAGCCAATGGCCAAGGATTACCTGTAGTTGGAACAATTCGATTGATTATGATAAATCGGTTTAGTCCGATGAATAAGCCAGCGGTTACTCCCCAAAATAGCAAGATTATGGATATTCCATTTGCGTTTGTTGGATCCCATGGATTGTCTACATTTGCTAACATNTCTGCAAAGTATGAAAGAATCAAGACGCTGAACATTATTGGGAATCCAAGATACATGATGTAATCCCACCACTTTCCAATCCACCAATCGTTGTCTCCTGTATTGATGAAATCATCACGGAAAGAAGATACACCATTGTCTAGGTAATCTTGGAGAGAGAAGCCAGTGATATCA
The DNA here is from genome assembly GCA_002685415.1 of Methanobacteriota archaeon. Lineage (GTDB taxonomy): Archaea > Thermoplasmatota > Poseidoniia > Poseidoniales > Thalassarchaeaceae > MGIIb-O1. The sequence goes on along the minus strand of NYXO01000037.1, from coordinate 10,164 downwards.
TTCTCCTCTTGCCATACACGATAGCGATTCCATCCGTACTTCCATATTGAGTAAGCGATGAAAAGACCGCTGAACATTAGGCCATATCCCCAGATGTGGTCTTGTACCTCTAGGAACTGAGGGAAAGCAACACCAGTTGAATCGTCGACTAAAATCCATGTTGCAGCGCTTGGTAATCCGAAGAAGAATATTGCAAGGCTAGTGAATCCAACCGCTTGAGGTCTCTCGATGCCGTGATCGACGAAGTTTCTGACACAAAGCTCGACTGTTGAGATCATCGANGTTAGAGCCGCGAAAGACAACGCTAGGAAGAACATTGTAACCATTGCTAATTGTACCANAGGTCCACCGGGAGCCTGTGCAAAGACTTCTGGAAGTACAAGGAAGGTGATTGCACTGCTTCCACCACTAACCGCAGCCAGTGGGTCATCGACTACTGCGAATACTGCCATCATCACAGTTAGACCTGCGATGATTGAGATGCTATTGTTGGCTAGACACATGGTAGCAGCATTGAGAGTTGTATCCTCGTCCTTTCTCATGTAAACAGAGTAGGTAATTGCCATACCCATTCCAGCCGAACATGACCAAGCGGACTGAGAAAGTCCGTTAATCCAAGTTTCAGGCTGGGCTAGATATTCTGGCTGAATGCTAAACATGTAGACAAAACCATCCAAGCTGCCATCTTCTAGGTCCATTACAAAAGACAGGAATAATGCAGCAAATAGTAGGACGAAGAGAGATATCATCAGACTGACGTTGACCTTTTCGATAGCCTTCGCACCTTTCCAAATCGCTAGCATGGTTATTGCTACTGCGATTGATTGGAAGAATACAACTTCCATAGGATTCTGCAGGAATGAATTCCACACCTCAACTGTATCTACCTCAGACCCCAATCCTCCTCGGATTGCTGTCTGGAAGTAATTGATGCACCAGCCTGTTACGACTGCATAATAGAATCCAATAGCGGTTGAAATCCAGGCTGTCCATAGACCCATCCAAGCGAAGCGCTTACCAGCAAAAATTCGGAATGTTCCAACAGTTCCTGTTCGGCTCCTCTTTCCTAGAGCGAATTCAGCAATAATCAGTGGAACTGACCAAAGGAATAGGAAAATCAACCAAGGAACTAGGAAAGAGCCTCCGCCATTAGCGCCGACCATTCTTGGGAAACGCCAGATATTCCCTGTACCAATTGCTGCACCTATGGTCGCGAAAATCAGACCTAAGCGACCACTAAACTCGTCAGAGCCACCTTCTGCCATCAGACATCCTCCTCTTCGATAAGGTGGCTCTGATCATCTGGTAGTCCAATCACTCCGCCTTCTTCATCAAACATTGCTCGCAGGGTAAATCCAAGTCCACCCCATACCATAGTTGCGATGAAGGCGAACATTAGCAATGCCATGATTCCTGAGCCAAATGGTGCTCGATAAGGGATTGATAGTTCGTAATAATTCGCCGTTTCTGCGGCTGGATAAGTGAATGGGAATGCACCATTTGTAGTTCCTAATTTTGCCTTGTAGTGGATTTTACCAACTGCGGTATCAGGCAATGGAATATGCGCCACAATACTTGTCCCGTTGGAGCCATCCAGGAGAGTACAAATTTCATCTTCTTCAACAAAAGCAGCCAGACTCCAATCTACAGAAACCCATTCTGTCGGGCCGAAGTCATCTTGCTGGCGGGTTGGTTCTACTAACCTCCACATCAGATGCGTTCTGTTGATGTCAGAAGTGAATGGGAATGTCTGTTCAATACACAAACCGATAGGAATCTCGCCCCTCGGTGGCACAACAACATCTGAAGGAGTTTCAATCCATTGAGTTCCAGTGGTATTTTCAATTCCAACAATCGCTCGATAGCGAGGGTCATCTGCTATTTCCACCATATACCAAGGAACTCCAACGTTCCGAACAGCGATGTGAGCGATATCTTCTGGATATTCATGGAATGCATTTCCTATTTCCATTGTATAGCAATAGGAGTTGTGGACCCCATAGTGCCAGTCACAAAAGTCCCCAGTGGTCGGGTAAAGTTCAGAAGATTGTACTGCCGTATATTCAGTCATGTCCCCCATTTTATTTCCATGATATTCTAAGAAAGGTTGGTCAGGATTATCACAATCCGTGCAATGACCCCAGGGCCACAACACCAACTCAGAAAACGAATGCCACGATAGTGTAGCCTTGAAATCGGAAGCGCCATCTCCATCATCATCGTTCATTTCTGTCATATCTTGGATGAATTTAGTTTCAGGTTCGCTATTTCCTCCGAGCCAATCCTCGTCAATTTGGCCATCCGCATCGTCATCGTTGCCATCAACATGATCTTCATTGATGAGACCGTCGCCGTCGTTATCTTCGTAATTCACAGGCCCATTGTAAACATCATTATTCGGACCTGATGAGTAACATGCACCTGGAAACAAGGGGCCTGTGGCACCCAATGGTGCCCCCCATTCATACTGGTAATTTCTATTCAGGTCGACACCATCACAAGATGGATCCTCTTCTTCATCAATATCTGGGAGAGGAGTGACTCCAGTTACAGTATTGTCACGTAGATTTTTTCTCCAACCGCTGCGGTAACAATTCTCCCAAGCAGTTGGTCCACAGTATTCCTCCATATCATACCTTACACCGTCTGTGTTCAGCATTGGAATCAAGTATATTTCACGGGAATTTACCATGTCTGTGATGAACTGCTCTGAGAAATCTTCGTCGACTCCCAAATCACCTGGTCCACAGGCGATTCCATCTCCATTTGAGTCCTGAGCTGATGCTTCAAGGCGAAGACAATCTCCATCATTGTCCACTCCATCCCATCCGTCTTCATCGGTTAGTCCATCACCGTCATTATCAATTCCAGCCATGCCATAGTAGTAGGTCAGTTGTTCCAAGAAAAACATTGGAACCTCAAAAGACATCCATTCTCTGGCGTGATGATTTCCGACCAACATTATGTCTGGTCTGTCTTCGTAATTCCCGTTGTCGCCATTGAATTCATTGTATTCTCCATCACCTACATTGGCGGTTATTTTCATCCATGGGCTTCGATGATTGTAGTACCAACCTTCATACTCGTTAGCAGTCATTTCGTCGCCTCTTGCGTTGATTCCACCCAATAGCCCCTCGTGGAATTCGAGGAATTCGGGGTTACGATCTGCAAGGTATTGCATTCTTTCTTTCATAGAGAAATAATCATGATATGCCCGGAACTGTAACTGATCGTTATCTGCAGGAGCCCATGGATAGATTTGATTGACATAGTCTTCGGACCATAGCATATCAGGAGTATCTCCATCATCTGCATCATCTGGTTGGATACAGCCAGGAGCGATTAAAGCCAGTAACAACGGCAATATTAGGGCGATTGCAGGTATTCTGCGGGCTCGATAAACCTCTTCTGAGGCCGATGATGAATTGCTCGTCGCCATGGTAACAGCCTGTCGACATCGAGGTTGGTATTCAACGTCTCGCAACTCGGTCCATAGGACCGACGGGGGATTTATGTGGGGTTGGTCGACGGCGAAACCATGCAAGATGGCGAGGAGAACACCGCTGAGAGCACCGGATTTACGGCAGACATGCTAAATGATTTCATGGCTGGAGAGGATATTTTTCTAGGATTTTCAGGTGGAACATTAGGCGTAGTAATCGGACTAATCGTAATCTCTGTAATCGGTGGAATAATCTCGAGAAGATTTCTGTTTCCAAGGATTATGGATTTGATCTCAAAATCAGAAAGAATTGACGGAAAAACATTGCTTGCTCCAAAATCACTCGGTTGGATGATGGGATTCCTAATCTTTTCAGAAATGATGTCTTGGTTGCAGAACAACTCACAACCAGTTTGGGATACTTCGATCGCTGACAATGCAATTGAGTGGTCCTTCACATTCTTCCTTCTCGGAATGTTACTTGCAGCATATCGTTTAGTGGACTACTTGGACGCATTTATTGTAGTCGAAGGAGAAGAAAATGCGGCTAGCAGACGTTCACTTGCGAGTGTTGCTGAATCGGTTGGTCATCTGGTTGTTGCACTTCTTGCAGCATTCGTTGTTGCCGGTCTTTTCGGTCTAAATCTGAATGGATTAATCGCTGGTTTAGGTATCACTGGTCTCGCACTAGCATTGGCTGCTAGAGACAGTGTCGCGAACATCTTCGGAGCTATTTCGATAATTATCGACCAACCATTCAATGTTGGAGATTGGATTCTCGTTGATGACATTGAGGGCGAAGTGGTACAGATCGGTCTTCGCACGACATTAATCAGATCTTCAGCAGACACTCTGATAACAATTCCAAATTCAAATTTAGTAAATTCACCAGTTGAGAACTTTAGCCAAAGAAGATTCAGAAGGATTCAGCCAAAATTTGAGTTTGAAGCAGATTCAGATCCGACTTCTCTGAAGGATTTTTGTGACAAATTATTGGCTAAGGTCAAGGACGACCCAAGGGCAGTCAAGGATGATGATTCTTGGGTGAAGGTGAACGCATTCGGCCCTTCAAAGGTAACAGTATCTTGCAACTTCTATTCCGTTCAATCATCCTCTTCTCAACGAGAAATGACTGAGGATCTGCTACTACTTGCTAAGGAAATTGCAAAAGAATGCAGCCTAACATTCCATGAACCGCGCCTACGTCGCTGAGTCAGAGGAGCACTCTTTATGACAAGACTCGTTCTAATTAGGCATGGCCAATCAGTATGGAATGCAACTAATCGATTCACTGGCTGGACCGATGTTGAACTCTCAGAAAAAGGAGAGGGCGAGGCTGCAACCGCTGGTGAACAATTAGCCGATGTGCGTTTTGATGTTGTTCATACTAGTGCATTAATCCGTGCTCAAAGGACTGCTGAGATTGTTATGAGTAAGAATCGAGTGTCGGGGGAAATCCCAACCAAACAAGACGAGCGACTCAACGAGAGGCACTACGGTGATCTGCAAGGACTCAATAAAGCCGAAACAGCAGAAATTCATGGAGCCGAACAAGTCCACATCTGGAGGCGTTCTTTTGACGTTCCTCCGCCAGGCGGCGAATCATTGGAAATGACTGCTGAGAGAACAATCCCCTATTTTGTCGAGGAAATTATTCCTGACCTTAACTCGGGAATGAATGTCCTCGTAGCCGCTCATGGTAATTCATTGCGTTCAATTGTAATGCACATTGAGGGAATCTCGCCGGAAGAAATCACCAAGCTCGAGATTCCTACTGGAGTTCCAATGTACTACGAATTTGACAATGGGGAAATTCGCAGGCTAGAGTAGTCAATGAATTGGTTCCTCAGCAGGTGGTGCTGCCGAGTGATATCGATAACGGACGAATATCGCAATTCCAATCAAAATGACGGGGGTTGATGGGAAAACCAGATCTCCTTCGTTAGCGAATCTAATCCAATTCCCTATACCCATTACCCCGAGGATTCCAGACATTGTCGAAATGGCCGAAAGAATTCGTGAATTGAACAAAGTCTTCTGCAATAGTGGGACTTTCTCGATAATGGTAACTGCAGGTTCCGGTCTCCCGGATTGGTGAGATACAGCCTCTACCACATCAAGCAATGCTTGCTCGTATTCCCAGATTACCACTCCGCCAGTGTGAGCACTAAAGGAACGCTTACTGCACCACTTATCGGGTGCTTTTGATGACCAACCATGAATCAAAGCGGACCTTAAATCGCTTATTTCTAACTTGGTTTTGGATTCCCAATGAAGACGAGAAAGGTCATGTAACAGGCTTGCAAGGTCACGGATTGCTGGAAGATCAAGGTTAGTTTCGATGAGACCATGAGCAAGCCTAGAAGGCCCCAGCCTGATTGTCATTTTACCTTCATTATCCTCTGAAAACATACTGAAACGAACATCTCCAAGGCTGAGGGTTGCTGGGGCACCTCTAGTGAAAGGCGCTCTCCAAAGTGCTGAGGTTTTCAGACGCTGTTCGATTTCTGCAAATCTCTCATTCCAGCGTCTCTGGTCGGGAGGATTTGTCCATTCTTCTTTTGCTGCTTTGTGGTAATCTCCAAGGTTAGCCCCGCAACGATTGATGAGTGCCTTTGCCGACTCCAAGTCATTGCGCTGAAGATGATCCATCAGTACTGAGTTTGCATCGATAAATGGAGAATCATATCTTCGCAGGATGATTAAATCCTGTTCATCATACTGATACCCTCCACAAGGGATGTTGGAACCTTCAGGAGCAATGCGAGCGCGAGGTCTGAGTTTAGGGCCGCCCCATGGTTGCACTTCAGCCATCCAACTTCCATCTGCCGCTTCTATAGAGTATACTGGCCCCCTATCGGTGGCCTCTACACGAATACTGCTCACTTCAGCAGGAACTTCTCCCCAGGATTCCAAATCCTCGGTTGCAGCATTCCAACCTTCAACAGTGGCTAGAGATTCTTCTGGCTCAAGCAGGTTCAACCTGAATCTCATACCTCTCATCAGATGTGCTGTGAAGCCCACAGGAGGCTCTTTGTCGCAATCGACCTCCACCATTGCGGCGGGACGCCATGCGCTGTTGAAGGCTGAATCCGACTGCGACACGACCTGCCGAAGTGGAATGAGGGCTTGATGGAATCGGTTGGCAGACTTCTACATTCCAAAGGCTTGATTCGGGGTTCGCTAGACGGTTGACTATGATGGAAGCACCGGTTGAGATGCCGTTNGCCGTNGATATGGACGGCACNCTTATTCTGACNGACATGAGTGTGATGAGTGCNAAACGTGTTTTTCTTCGTAAACCATGGACGATATTTTCTACAATATTNCTNGANTTGACTGGNAAGCGAGCACAATGGAAGAAGAATCTTGCTCGACANCTCAAATTTANNCCTGATGAATTACAATATCACGAAGCATTTGTTGANTGGTTAACCGGTGAAAGTGCAAGAGGTAGGAAACTCATTCTTGCAACTGCATCGGATCGATTGGTAGCGGAGATAATCGCAGCGCATGTCGGTCTGTTCGACGATGTAATGGGTTCGGATGGGAAAATCAACCTTAGAGATCACAAGAAGGCTGAAGCTTTGNTTGCAAGATATGGCGAGAAAGGATTTGGATATGCCGGGAATAGCGTCCATGATATTCCTGTTTGGAATCATGCAGGACAAGTAATCGTGGTTAATCCTGAGAGAGGCCTATTGGATAAGGTAGGGGATTCTGCNGACCTTGTTTTTGAGTGATTTTTCAAAACTAGATGCGAACCTTTGCCGCCGACGACCTTTAGCGCAGTAGTCATTTGGTTTGGACATGGGAAGAACCCGCAGTGCGTTAGGGCGCAGAATTGATGCCCTTGCGCACTGGCTGCTGCGATGGCGAGTTATTGCTGCTCCCGCAAAATGGATTGCAAATTCGAGGATGGCATGGAGCTTCATATCCCGAACAGATAGAATCAGAAGGAATCGACTTCGAGAGAGAGTGATTTCTTCAGGTCCGGAAATGATGCCAAAGCATATCTCGATGATTATGGATGGTAATCGAAGATTCGCATGGAATCGTTCGTTACAAACAGAAGCGGGTCACTCTGCTGGAAAGCAGAAACTGAAGGAAGTTATGCGCTGGGTATTAGATCTAAAAATTCCATACCTAACGGTTTATGCACTCTCTACGGAGAACCTCTCCTCTCGAAATGATACTGAACTCGAGACACTTTTCGATCTCTATGTTTCTGGACTGGAAGAAATTTCACAGGACCCATTGATTCATGATAACAAAGTTCGAGTTCAGGTAGTAGGGCGAAAGGAACTACTTCCAGTTAGAGTTAGAGATGCTATCAAAAAAGCAGAAGATGCAACCTCGCAGTACAGCGATTTCCTATTCACAGTATGTCTTGCATATGGAGGGAGAGAGGAAATTGTTGACGCCGTCAAGGAAATCGCTGAGGCACATGCTTCTGGTACGATTGAACTTGATTCAATCGACCCATCCACAATCTCTAATCGACTGTACACTTCAGATTTACCTGACCCTGATTTAGTAATCAGAACCTCAGGTGAAGAAAGGGTTTCGAATTTCCTTTTGTGGCAAATAGCTTACTCAGAACTATACTTCTCGGATGTACATTGGCCATCATTCGGTCGAAGAGACCTATACGAAGCGATTGAAGATTATCAAATGAGGAAGAGACGCTATGGAAGCTGAAGAGAAAGCCAAGCGTTGTCCTACTTGTGGTAGAGACGGATATCACAGTCCATCGGTTACCGTTGATGCCGTAGCCGCCAGGGAGACCGAAAATGGACTCGAATTGCTGATGATTGAACGTGGCCCAGACCCAGCAGTGTGGGAAGGGATGTGGGCATTTCCAGGGGGTTTTGTTGATTATGGAGAAGACCCCGAAGATGCGGTTCTACGAGAATTACAGGAAGAAACCGGCATAGAAGGCGAAAATCCCAGAGTTTTGCATGTACTAGGTGCACCGGGTAGAGATCCTCGAAAACACTGTGTGGGTCTTTTCTATCTCGTAGATGCAGATATCGTTACCGAACCGAAAGGAGCGGACGACGCGGTATCGGCTGCATGGGTACCAATCGACGAGCTGACCAAAGATACCGTTGCCGCTGACCACATAGATATCGTAGATATGCTAAGGGAATGATGAGGCAATAACCCTATCATCCGAGTTTGACTGGTTTGTGCATGAGTAAGAAGGAACCAATCTATGCAGGCGTAAAACCGATGTTTCCGTACAATCCTTGTATGGTTGTTGGAGACGATATTTGGGTCGCAGGACAAATTGGAATTGACGGTGGTGATTCTATGGCTGAACAGGCCGCCAGCGCATTATCAAAAATCGATGCACTGCTAGGCGAAGCCGGAGCAGATAAAGCAGATTTGGTTATGGTCATGGTGCTGTTAGAAGATATGGCTGAATTTGGCGAATTTAACGAAGTCTATGCAGCTTGGTTGGACGGTACTATTCTTCCTGCTCGTGCCGCTTATGGTGTTAGGGAATTACCTGCAGGTGCAAAGGTAGAGGTCGTGGCTCGAGCTGTACGAGGTTCTGGCTCAGATTAAGTCTCCAATATTCGATTAGTCAGCAGCCATGGCCACGATGGAATGATGAAGGAAAAGTGCTCCGTCTAATCCATGAGTGTGTTCAAGGCCTACGATATTCGTGGGCTGGCTGGTAGCCAACTGGATGCAGAGTTCGCACGAAGGCTGGGGTCTGCTCTAGTTACTCATCTTGATGCGGAATCAATCGCAGTGGCTCGAGATATTCGTGAATCAGGGCCTGAATTACATCAGGCGTTTTTGCAAGGAATAACCGAAGCAGGAGCCGATGTTATCGACCTTGGAATCACTACTACTGGAGTCTTATATCGGGCCACTGTAGACCTGTCCGTCGATGCAGCGGTGGCAATTACTGCAAGCCATAATCCCCCTGAGTATAACGGATTCAAGATTTGTCGAGGGACTTTACCAATGGCTGGAGAGGAATTACAGGAACTCAAGGCTACTTTCGATTCAGGTGATTTCCACAGCGGGTCAGGAACAATAACTGAGATGCCAGAATTTGAACAACAAGTGTTGCAGACCATCGTAGAAAATGCAGGTATGCCTCAACGCTCAATCCGAGTCGCAATCGATTGTGGCAATGCTGTGCCTGGTCCATTGACAGTATCTCTAATGCAAAAACTTGGAGTTGACTTAGTACCAATTCATTGTGACTGGGACAATACGTTCCCTAACCACCCGCCTGACCCAACACGGCAGAAGAATATGGTCGATTTATCGAAAGCCGTAGTTGAGAATAATTGCGAATTTGGAATCGGTATGGATGGAGATGGAGACCGAATCGGCGTCGTTGATGAGCAAGGTCGATTCATACACCCAGACCGTTTAATGGCGGTAATTGCGGCTGATGTTTTGGTTAATCGCCGCGATGGAACAGAGGCGGAGCGTACCGTTTTCTTCGATGTAAAGTGCAGTATGGCACTAGAAGAAGCGATACTAGCTAGTGGTGGAGTACCGAAGATGGTGCGTACCGGACACTCATTCATGAAGAGAGAATTACGAAGTAATCCAGAAGCGGTTATGGCTGGAGAAATGTCAGGACACTTCTTCCTCCATGACAGGTGGCCTGGATTCGATTGTTCACTATACAATGCTGCTCGCTTACTGGAGATTGTTGGACGAGACCCCTCACCCAAGGAGGGGGGAAT
>NYXO01000036.1 GCA_002685415.1 Methanobacteriota archaeon | reverse complement strand
AGGGCCCATAATCGATAGTTAGGCCATGAATAGACATATTGTCTGTATTCATTACACCGTGAACGAAACCGACTCTCATCCAATGCGCAATCATCAGAGCAGTCTCTCTTGCGATATCTTTAGTCCACTCGATTACACCCTCATCATCTTCTATCGAATGTTCTGGAAAATGATGTTTTACTGTGTGTTCAGCAAGAGCCCGTAATGCACTTTTATTACCGTCCATTGCATGAATCTGAAAACTTCCAAATCGAATGAAACTCGGGGCAACCCTACAAACAATCGCTCCATCTTCAGGTGCAGGATTCCCGTTGTAGAGAATATCTCGCACTACATCTTCACCCGTTGTGACTAGCGATAAGGCACGGGTCGTAGGAACTCCTAGATGATGCATTGCTTCACTACAGAGAAATTCCCGAATCGATGAACGTAGTACAGCCTTACCATCTGCAAAGCGAGAATATGGAGTAACGCCAGAACCTTTGAGTTGTAATTCTAGAATCATCTCACCAGTATCAACTTCGCCTAATGTAATCGCTCGCCCATCCCCTAATTGTCCGGCCCAATTTCCGAATTGATGACCTCCGTATCGTTGTGCATAGGGAGACATCCCATCGGCTATTCTGTTACCTCCAAGAAACACCTCTCCTCCTCTTTCTATTCCTAAAACCCCTGCCATTTCATCTGACCATAGTCTGAGAGTCGGATTCGGAACAGGAGCAGGTTCGACTTTCGACCAACAAGCACCAGGAACTTGTCTAGGCCCACCTCCTGTGATAGAATCTCCAGGGGTTTCCTCGACGAATCGATTTCGCCAGTTCAACGAGTCCATAGACACACTCCCCACACCATACTGTATTGCCCGATTCAATTGAAGTTGTTTGTATTGAGAACTTTGATATCCTCCATAAACTAGCGTGATAAGAGAACAGATGCCCGACCCCGCAGTCGAAACTACAGAGGAAACAATCCTCCTAGAGGCTCTAGCTTCTCTTCACCCCACAGCTAAGCGAAACTCCCTACGCAGAATGGTAGATCATGGCCGAGTCCGAGTTGATGGACAAAAGGCAACTCGGGCGAACATGAAAGTGAGAAAAGGCTCGTTGGTCGAAGTGCTTTCGAAAGCAGATGGAGACAAACCACAGACGAAACCAAAACAAACAATTCCTGAACCTGAGATATTGTATTTCGATGAAGAAGTAATTCTTGCCAACAAACCCGCCGGGCTTCTTTCAGTTGCTACCGACAGAGGCGAACTAGATACGATGTTCGACAGAGTCTCAAAATGGGCATGGGAAAATGGTAAAACTCGCACTCATTTGGTTCACAGACTCGACAGAGAAACTTCTGGATGTATGATATTCGCGCGTTCTGCAGAATCCAAAGACATGCTTCAAAAACAATTCAAAGACCGCTCAGTAGAGCGAATATATCACGCAGTTGTACATCGAGAACCCTCCGAGGAAAGTGGAACAATCAACCTCCGCATTCTAGAAACCAAGGACAAAAGAGTCAGGCTGGTAGAGAAGGGTAGACGAGGAGGGCGAGAAGCCATAACACATTGGCAGAAGGAAAAAGTGGGTCCTGTACATAGTCTAATACGCATCAAAATAGACACCGGTAGGAGGGCACAAATCCGCCTCCATATGCAACATCTAGGTTGCCCAGTTGCAGGAGATACTAGACATGGATTCGGAAAGGCTAGCGTAAACAGATTATGTCTCCATGCAACATCTCTTTCATTCAATCATCCGGACGGAGATCGAATGACAATTGGTTCGGAAATCCCAAGCCAATTATTCTCGGAATTAAACAGGCGCTATAACTGATTTTTGAGATTGAAAAACATCCGCTTATAACTACAATTTATTCGCATGTGATTCATAACATGTCTAAGTTGTACAATTTCGGTCTGTATGTACATCAAAATCGCAAGGCAGTTGTGGCCTTTGCGGTAGCTTCATTGCTGTTTTCAGTAGGCCTCCTGAGTCAAGGGGAGGAGTTCATAGACGGTAATGCACCTCCGCCAACAACNGACTCTGGAANAGCNCTGAACNTAATTGATGAACAACTTACAGTCTCCNCCTCAAANACNGTNACCTACATTTTGTCNCACCANGAAATGACTTGGCAAGATGAAGNATTCCAAACCGCNGTAGAANCATTNGTGTTAGAGGTTNGAGAATTGGANCTTGANATAGTCAGCATATCGACAATTTATGATGANCCAACAAATCANCAAGTAATCGCAACACACAGTTCNTTAGACGNCAAGAAGACCGCAGTTTACGTCTCTCTCGCTGGCAGTGAGGCCGACCTTACTGATCATATTCCATCACTCAAGAAGCTAGATAGTGAAACACTTGACGTAACCGTAACAGGCAGCCTGATCATCGGAAACGACTTCGATACAGCGATGAAAAATGATACAATTAGAGCAGAAGTAGTAGGCCTTCCACTTTCCCTCATAATCTTGCTTTTCGTATTCGGAACCTTTACCGCGGCGGTTTTGCCACTTCTCATTGCACTGCTTATGATAGCCCTAGCAACCGGCATAAGTTACTGGATGTCAGACTGGTGGTTCTTCGGCCTAACTGAATACTCAGTCAGTATGATTTCCTTAATCGGAATCGCAGTTTCAATCGACTACAGCCTATTCATGATTAGTCGATTCCGCGAAGAGATCGCAAAAGGAGAATCCACGGAAAGCGCGATTGCAACAATGATGGACACTGCTGGAAGAGCAGTGATGTATTCCGGAGCAACAGTTGCAGTNGGGCTCTGCAGCTTATTCTACTTCGATGCTACACACATGCCTTCTATGGGTATGGGTGCCTTCCTTGCGGTAGCCGCAGCAATGCTCTATTCATTCACAGTTTTACCTGCATTGCTGTCATACCTAGGCCCGAGAATCAACTCATTGCCAGTACCTATTCCAGGAGCCAATCGTAAGACCGAATTTTGGAAGAAGCTCTCAATCAAGGTCATGAGTAAACCATTGAGGTGGTTAGTTCCGGCCCTCNTTATTCTGCTACTAGCCGCTTCGCCCTTCCTCAGAGTCGAAATGAGCGCTGGCGGAATAGAAGCACTTCCTCCAGACATGGAATCTAGGATAGGTTTTGAGATACTGGAAGATGAATTTCCAGCCTACACAGCATCCAGCATCCCCATCGTTATCGTATTCGCCGATGATGATNATCCAATGAGTATCGAATACTCAGAGCGNATNTCNCCATANTGCCAAAATATCGCAGAAATAGAAGGCGTNATAGGCGTAAATCATCCAATCTGNAACACAGAATTGTTCGAACAAGAATTTTCCCAATGGCCANTNGAAGCCCANGAGGAATGGCTNGCTTCAGTATCTGACAACATTCTACGGATGTCAGTGCCNGTACAGTACCGAAGCGGCTCTGANGAGTCAGAGAGAGTGGTACGTGAAATGTTCGAAATCTCAGAAAATGAAGATTTCGAAGCANTAATCGGNGGNTGGAGNGCCTTCGAGGTCGAACTCAAAGACCATCTCGTNGAGCGTATACCAGCCGTTCTCGCATTTGTCCTAGGCCTGACCATNATCCTCGTGTTCTTNCAAGTGAAATCGATNCTAGTACCNGTCAAAGCCATCATGATGAATATTCTCTCTGTATCTGCNTCATTCGGNATAATCGTGGTGGTATTCCAGGATGGTTTACTCACAGGATTCTTGAATTATTCAGCCCAACCAATTGATCTNACAGTCCCTCCATTGGTGTTTGGGATAGCATTTGGATTATCGATGGATTACGAAGTCCTAATGCTCTCTAGAATTCACGAGGCATGGGAAGAGACAGGCGACAATACACAAGCTGTCGCAGAGGGCCTTCAAGCCTCAGGAAGCCTGATCACAGGGGCTGCTGCAATTATGGTCGCAGTATTCTTTGGATTTGTTCTAGCAGATGTTCTAATCATCAAATCAATTGGATTTGCATTGATGGTTGCAGTGATTGTCGACGCCACAATCGTCAGAGCAATCGTTGTACCTTCGACCATGAGGTTNNTAGGTAAAGCGAATTGGTGGGCACCTAGTTGGATGAAGTAACTCACTCTTCCTCATAGATCGCNCGTGAGGGCATATATCTCCAAACTAGAATNGCATTTGTTAGGGCAATAGTTGCNCCNACCCANGCGGAAGCAATCATGCCGTCTACNAATGCAAGTTGCGCCGATTGGATTAATTCAGCCCCCAACATATTGCCTTGNGACANCATATCTCCTCCAATCCTNATAGCAGCAGGNAAGGATTCTCTGAGAATNGAATCTGAAACCTCTANACCCNCTGGAANTTGTAAACTNCGTTGGTAATATTCGTTTAACACCGAACCGCCAATGGCAATTCCAAGNGCCCCCCCAATTTCTCGACTAGCATCNTTTGTAGCACTCCCNACACCTGCCTTATCNGGNGGAATAGAATCCATNACAAGTGTAGTNGATGGNGCCATNGTAAGNCCCATCCCAAATCCAAGAAGGAAGAAAGTTACAGCGATTTGNANATANTCNGTNTCAATCGTAACGGTGGTGAATAGAATCATTCCTAGAGCNACTAGNGTNAGCCCNGTACTGACAACNNTAGAACTNCCAAANTTAGCAACAAGCCGATCCGAATTTGCCGCNGCNGGCATCAGNCCTACAGGCAGAGGNAAGAATCTGAGTGCCGCATCTAATGCGCCATGCCCCCTTACNAACTGGAAGTGAAGCATTTGGGTGAACATGAATGAAAACATNACGAANAATGCTAACATNATTGCAATCAAACCCATTGAAAAGCCAGGGGAAGAGAAGAACTCAATCGGCAACATTGGATGTTCAACTNGCCTTTCCCATCGAATGAATATGGCTGTGAATAACAATCCTAGTGCAGCAACCGCAATGGTTTCTGGCGAGGTCCAACCATGACTCGGGGCCTCGATTATGGCATAGAGAATCGATACCAAGGCGCCTGTCGATAGAATTGCCCCTACTGGGTCTAGAGGGCGCTCTTGATTATCTTTGGATTTAGGAACCAAAACCAGACCAAGAAGTAGCGCCAAAGCAATAATTGGGACATTGATCCAGAAGACCATTTGCCAGTCATAATTCTCAACAGCCCATCCCCCAACAAGCAATCCAATCGGAGCACCGATTCCGGCCATAGCGGCCCAAATTCCGACAGCTTTCCCCCTCTCTTCAGGAGGGAATACAACTACTACAACAGAGAGGGTTGCCGGCATTACAAGAGCAGCACCAATTCCCATTACTGCGCGAGCCGCGATGACCTCTCCAGAAGTGGTTGCATAAGTTGCAGTAAGGGCTGAGGCAGTTGCAACCAATAAGAGTCCGATTTGTAACGCCCCTTTCCGACCAAATCTATCTCCCAATGCACCCATAACAAGGAGCAGACCACCAAAAACCAAAGCGTAAGCATCCAAGATCCACTGTAGCTCTGTATTGTCTGCTTTCAGGTCCTTTGAGAGTTCAGGAAGTGCGACATTCAATGTCACGTTATTCAGCATGACAATAATGAGACTCATACTCATTACACCTAGGATCGCCCAGCGGCGTCTGTGAACCGTTTCATCATCCACAGTTTAGCCGGTTGCACTGGGCCTTTGAATACGCAGGTTTGAGATATCACCTCCTTCAGGCCGCCTCTATGAGGCGGTGTACGTACGCGGGAGCGGCAGTTTTGCTACTGCTGACTACGAGCCTATCTGGCTGCGTATTCTGGGCCGATGAAGAATCGCGAACTCCAATTGAAGAATCTCCGTATACTCCAATTTGGGAAAGGCACACCTTGGAATGGCAAATGGACGATTCAATGTCCTTCCTTCTAAATCCCGGACCTTACCAAGCATTGGAAGTTGCAGAAGCTTACATCGAAGTAGACACCAGTGATGTGTGGGAGACCGGCCCATCTCAGTCAACCGTACACCTTTCTTACTGGCTTCCAAACAATACGCTCGATGGAGAGAAGGTACCTGTGATAGCAATCATCAGCCCCTACTTTGACTATGGCGCGCAAGGCAGCGAATCATCTCCAACAAATGTTGTAAGTTCTGGTCGTGGTGAATTCATATTCCAAAACTTCGTACCACATGGCTACGCTATGGCGCAAGTGGCAGTATTTGGCACAGAGGAATCCAGCGGGTGTTTCGACTACAGAGGAGCCGGTGAAGGTTTGGGGATACATTCTGCCGTGGAGTGGTTGGGTAGTCAAAATTGGAGCAATGGTAATGTCGGACTATACGGCAAATCGTATGAAGGAGCAACGCAGTGGGAAGCCGCTGCAATCGGAAGCGAGTATCTG
Source organism: Methanobacteriota archaeon (assembly GCA_002685415.1). Classification (GTDB taxonomy): domain Archaea; phylum Thermoplasmatota; class Poseidoniia; order Poseidoniales; family Thalassarchaeaceae; genus MGIIb-O1. Next base: position 4,046 of record NYXO01000036.1, on the reverse strand, counting down.
AAGACAATAGTACCAGTATCTGGAACTACAGCATTACACCCTCTTCTCTACAAGAATGGAAGTGCAGAGGCAAGAAGTCAAATTATGCACATGAACTATTTTTCCAGCACAGTAGACTACAATGAGGATGATTTTGACAACATATGTCCCGATATAGTAGAGGGTATATTTGCGGGACCAGTCACTTATATCGCAGGCGAAATGGATCCATATATGGAAAACTATTACGACGAAAGAAGCCATATCGACAAAGCATTTCTAAATTGGAATGGGAGTGTATATTGGGTTCAAGGAATGCAAGATTGGAACGTCGACCCACACCAGGTTTTCGGCGGCCCACCAGGGACTAATTGGTACCAGTCGTATATTGATGCAGGATTCGAAATCCGAGGTATGCTTGGTCAATGGGGTCACCATTATCCAGACCAGATTAACAGCCATGAAGGAGTGGACCCCGGATATGGTTACGAAGCCCTAGCAAACATGACACGATGGGATTGGGCGCAGGACCTCTTCGAATGGTTCGAATATTATCTACAAGAAAGAGGTCCTAAACCGACCTTAGATGCTCAGATACAAAGGAACGACGGAGAGTGGAGGATAGAGGAGACTTGGCCCCCACAGGACAGTCAACCGTTCACTCTTCCACTTAGCGAATGTGTCAATGACGGTGCATTTGTTGGTGGCGGCCCCTCAGTTGTCGGAGGTGGTCAAACAGTCGTGGTGGAATGCCCATCAATAAACGAAGACACAGACCTCCATATTTCTGGTCTACCAACACTTCATCTTTCTGCAGTGCCTACTTTCAATGGCGGACAAGTATTCATCGAAATGCAGGATGCTGAAACTGGAATGCGCATTGGTCATGCTACCATGGATGTGAGATATTACGAAGGAGGGTATGAGCCACAGACAGTTATTCCAGGCGAGCAAATAACCATGTTGATGGAGTTTCAAGGGATAGACGCACTACTTCCTGCCGGCCACGGTCTTCGTTTCATCTTCAGTGATCAAGGACAAGACTACTTGGCCCCTGCCTGTGGAAATGTATGTACGGTTCACATCCTCCCTTCGCTATCTGTGTTTGAAGCACCGCTTATTGATAGAAATGGTTCAAATGTCCTGATTACGCCTCAACATGAGGCTTGAGATATCATTGAGCGGGAGCATTCATCTTTCAGAGCCTAGAGCGCCCCATGTCCATGTCATTACCCCGACGAGCTATGGAACAGATGGGCTTCGCAGTTTGCTGCCTTAGTTGCGATGCCCCAGATATAGCCGGGACCGAGCGATGTAGGGGGTGCATCGAGTCGCACGCAAAGGCACGAGACAAGTTGACTTCAGGTCCTGCGACAACTAAAGCGGAACGCTTAGCGCGCGAGCAAGTAACCATGTTAGCAGACCCTAGCAAATATATCGACGATAGTGAACATGGTAATTTCATGCTAAATTATGTTCGACTTATCGATGCTCACCAAGGGGTTGAGGAAGTCATCACAATGGAGCAAGTAGAGGCAAGATTCGCTGCACAGAGAGCCAAGAAAGACAAATCATTAATCCGAGAAGTCGCTAATCAGAATCCTTGGGCAGAACGCGCCCCGGACGCTGAGGAAAGAGAAGAAATGCTGCAAATGTTCGGAACCGCAAAAAGGCCAGAAGCCCCAACTTGGGATGATTTGTTAGATGAGGTCGGCGAATTACTCGATGAGGATTGAGAAGAACGAGCCTTCAAACGAGACGAGTAGAGTGAGATAGGCAATGGCAGCGGAGAGAGACCCTCGCGCGTCTCGCTTGGAAGAGGATCCATTCGAGCGCACACGCTCACCTGGAAGCCATACTCGGGCAAGGGACGACGGAAACTGGAGACAGCCACACGTCAGAGTCGTATTCGCGAGCAATGGTCAAGGAGGCCAACCATTCTTCCGAGTGTTTGGCGAGGAGCCTCAACCAAGAAGAGTCTACATCCACAAAGGTTCAATATGGCATTTTTCGAGAACGGAAATCGAACATCTCTTTCAAGCCACACTGGCTTTTTCGGTGGCTCTCGCCTTCATGTCTGTGGGTGGTATATTCGGAGCACTGAATTCTCCTAGTGCATTTTTGATGGGGGGTTTGTTCTGGATGATTCCCGCTGCTCCAGCTTTCATAGTTCACGAATTAGCCCACAAAGTATCCGCCCGCCACTATGGTTGCTGGGCCGAATTTAGAGCATCACCTGGAGGCCTTCGGTTTGGAATAATTCTCGCCGCCTTACTTGGGATAGTTTTCATGGCCCCCGGTGCAGTAATGGTGATGGGAAACACAACTAAGCAACAATTCGGCAAGATCGCACTTGCAGGACCCCTCAGCAACATCATGTTGTGGGCAGTCGGACTTGGATTGATATCACTCGGGCTTGAATCGACAGAATTCACCTATGGCAACAACGGCCTCCTCTACTATTGGTGCTGGGTCAATGTTGGCCTTGGTGCCTTCAATATGATACCATTCGGACCACTCGATGGAAGAAAGGTGAAGACTTGGTCCAACTCAATTTATTGGATATGGGTTTCAGTTTTTGCAGGCCTGGTGTGGTTCAACATGAACATCTTGCCTAGTATGTTAGGATAGGGACAAAGATGGCGGAGAATTACGAAGAGCCCGCCTACGAATTAATCCAGAAGTACCGTGGCTTCGAAGTCAGAAAATATGCCGATACTATTCAGGCCAGAGTGTCTACAGATGGTATGAATTGTGGTGAATCCGCTAGACCGTTCAGAAGAATCGCTGGATATATCTTTGGAGGAAACGAACGGCAACAAAGCATCGCAATGACTACCCCCGTTCACATGTGGGAATCTGGTAACGAATCTCTCATGGCCTTCACAATGCCATCAGAACACAAAATAGAAGATCTCCCGAAACCAACCGATTCAGGAGTAGAACTGCTCCATGTGGATGGGGAAGTGGTTGCAGTTCTGAAATTCTCAGGACTCTCTCGCCCAAGCAAGTCACTGAGACTACAGAAGAAGCTGCGTAAGTTGGTTGAGGCCGAAGGCCTAACTCCTACCTCAGAGGCGAAGTTAGCCGTTTACGACAACCCAATGTCGACATTACCATTCATGAGGAGGAACGAGATACATCTCCCTATCACTTGGAATGATTAACCACCATTACAATCATCACTCGTAGAAGGCAATGTCCTCCAATCGTAAATCCCCTCTCTTTCAATGAAGTGGTGTTCGTTGAACTGATTCTCCCTCCAAGCTTCCTTGATACCAATTTCGAGAATGGAGCGGGTATACTTGTGCGCCCCCTCAATATTGGAGTAAAACCGGCCCAGCGAATCAATCATGACATAGGAACCAGTCATCAATTCATTTGTCTCCGAAATGAAGTTGATTCCTTCGTTCGATACTCCCTTGTGTCTCTCCACCCATTCCAAGAACTCATCTTCTGAAATCAGTAGATCCTCCACTCTACCATCATTCTGCCCATCTATAGGCAGAACCTGGAATGCCTTCCACCTCTCAGGCATCAGTTGAAGAACTATTTCAGTCATGTTATCGTCCAAGTTGGCCTTGCAGACAACTGTGTTCAACTTCATTCTAATTCCTAGCTTTTGACATCTTTCCCAGGCGGACAATGCCGCCTCAAGGTGACGACTTCTTCCCTCTGCAAGATCTGCTTTCGTACCTCTTCCCATAATGTAATGAAGCCTGTCATCGGAGGCATCTATCGAGATTCCCACCCAGTCTATGTATTCGTGCCATGAATCGAGGAATTCCTCAGAAAGCCCAGTTCCATTAGATACAATACACGTAGTTAGACCAAGACTCTTTGCTTTCACTAAGTACTCTCCTAGCCACGGGCAGAGAGTGGGCTCACCTCCCACAAAGGTCACCTTCTCGACACCTTCAGCGGCCATTTCTTCAAGAAGTTTGAATCCCAATTCCTTTTCCAAACTGTTACTCCTATCTATATCCTCAAACGTCGCGAAACAAAATGTGCAACCATAGTTACACCAGGGCCAGAAGTGCCAATTAACTGCAGGAGGTAGAGTCATG
>NYXO01000035.1 GCA_002685415.1 Methanobacteriota archaeon | reverse complement strand
CTGGTAGGAGGTACAGTCTTCGGATTCTTCTCAGCGATTTACTATTGGTATCCAAAGATGACTGGACGAATGCTTGACGAAAGATTGGGAACTCTTCACTTCTTGACTGCATTCGTAACCTACAACGGAATTTTCTGGCCTATGCACAAGCTTGGTGTTGTTGGAATGGCAAGAATGCACCACACCTACTTCATCACAACAGATGACTTTACTAATCTACCAGAATGGGCTGCTGAATGGAATCTATTCATATCGGTCAGTGCATTCCTATTCTTCTTCTCTAACTTCATCATGGTTGCAAACATGCTGATTAGTTTGGTCAGGGGAGAAAAGGCTCCTGCCGACCCATGGGGTGGGTGGTCATTCGAGTGGATGACATCATCACCACCACCGACACCTTCCTTCGATTGGCACAATCCTCCAGTTCTCAAGGATGCAAACGAGCACATCGCACATGAGCCGGGAAGATTAGGACAGTGGTTCAATCGGTTGATGGTTCCTGAAGATCATGAGGAGGTGAGCCATTGAGCGGAGATTACCACGATGACCATCATGCACCTCAACCATGGGGTCCACATGACTGGGGACACGGCGCTCCACACAATTCGTACTCCCCGTTATTCATGAGTATGGGTGTTGCAATATTCCTCTTTGGAATGGCAGAAGCTTGGTCCTATGGAACATACAACCCTGGAAATATTCCAATGATTCTTCTTGGACTACTTGTGATTGGATTATCACTGTTCATCTGGTGGAGACAGGACTTGTCCTTTGACGGACACTACGAACCTCTAGCAACTGGGGTGCCATTCCGTGGAATTCAGATTAGAAAGGTAGGAGTTTGGGTATTCCTTATGTCCGAAATGATGGTTTTCACATCTTTGTTCAGTACCTACATGAGGTACAGGCTAGGAATCGAAAATTGTGGTACAGTATTCGAAAGAGGAATGTTTGACCCTGTAACTAATCCAACCGGATGGCAGGAAGGTGTTGTAGTTACATGCTTCGAACCAGCAAGCCATCTTATCGCATCTAGCTGGTGGCATATCGCACCTGGTGCAATCAACACCTTTGCTCTGATCATATCATCGTTCACAATTGTCCAGGCACTTCGCTATGCAAAGATGCCTGACCTAGATGAGGAAGCACGAAGAAAGAAAGTCTACAGATATCTTGGAGCAACATGGTTCCTTGCTATTCTCTTCCTTACTCTGAAAATGGTTGAATGGTTTGTCGGATTCTACGTCCCAGAGATTAGTGCGATTGGACTACATGAACATGATATCATTTCACTCGTAGATGAAGGCTATACAATCAATGCCGACCACTACCAACATCACTCCTACGTTGACGAAGCAACAGGAGCACACATGGTAGCAGACATACAGGTCTCTGCATCTCTATTCTACGTCACCACAGGAACTCACGGCGCTCACGTCGCTGGCGGAATCATTGGTTTGACGTACATGACCTACAAGGCATGGCTCGGCGGTTACACTCCAAAGAATGCAGTATCGATTGAGTACTTCGGTCTTTACTGGCACTTTGTGGATTTGATTTGGGTACTAGTATTCCCATTCTTCTATCTGTATTGAGGTGATTAGATATGGCACATTACAAAATATTTGGACGAGACCCTTACTGGATGAATTTCTACGGATTGATGATTCTTACATTAATCGAAGTTGCTGCTGTTGGATTAGATTTGACCCAATTTGCTGAGGATCGTGGGACTACAGAGAAAGTTGTCACCCTTTGGATTCTGACAATAATTGCAATTCCAAAATTCATCATGATTGCAGCTATTTTCATGCACCTTTACGGAGATGCTGACTCAAAAATTCTGACAATGACAGCATTGTTCCCAGCCTTCTTCATCATCATCATGGTATTATTCGTTGGACTTACTCACCCAGATGCCGCATCCGGCCTACCAGACTGGTGTAGACCAGGAAATTATGGTCTTTGATTGGTCTTTGACCACCACATAGATTCATCAAAAGATGCTGCTACGGGTGACTACTGCAGACGTCGCATAGCCTGGTATTGCGCCGGATTTGAAATCCGGTGTCCCTTGGACTCGGGAGTTCAAATCTCTCCGTCTGCGCCACAATCATTCGTTGGGTATTCTTGATGCTCCACGTACAATTAACTGGTCATTATGGAACTGAAGGCTACAAGGAGTAGTCAAACAGGCCTCGCCATCGACGTTGATGAATAGTGGAGGGTTGTGAGGCTCAGTGTCGCTAGGATTACCTTCGGAATCTACGGCACCAATTTCGAAAGATGTACAATCTTCCATCGTAATTTTCCCCCATTTACCGACGTGCTCACCCTTCTCAAGAGGCCCCATTACTGCTAACATTTGCAGTTTGGACAATCCTAAGCCGATAATTAACGAGGCGTGATCTCTCTTTGGATGAGCTCCTGGTGTTACTTTGAACCCGCCACCAAAGGTTTCACACTGGCTTAGTACAAACAATCCCTGAAGTGGAACAGTTTGGGTTTCACCGCCATTGACCCGCATCCATGCCGGTTGTGTTTTCCAACCTAGAATCGCGCGAATACCCAATGCAGTATACTTGGCTTGACCACGAATCCAACTAAACTTACCAGCAATTTTCATTCGATTGACGGAACTAGTAACTCCTCCATCAACCTCCAAGAAAGACCAACGAACTAGATTCCCTTCTCGATTCGCTTCTCCATTGCAGGGATGGGCTGGTGGAATCTTGTACTGTGGCAAATCGCTTGCAGCAGGGCCCTCGGCACGAACCGCTCCAACCGAATGGTCAGTACCATTTGTTAGCAAATCTACCGCGCCTTGAACATCAAATAGTGGAATTCCAAGAGCGCGGGCGAAATCATTACCACTTCCTATCGGTAAGATGCCCATCGTCTTCTTACTACCTCGCAATCCAGAGGCTACCTCGTGAACGGTACCATCGCCACCTACTGCTACAATCATGTCGTGTTCGTCGGATAACAGATCGTAGGCTATCTCCATTGCATGACCAACTCGCTGAGTTTCGTGTATGTCGATTTCAAAACCCGCAGAAGTTAGCGCGGCTTCAAATTCGGGCCAACTTTTCGATGATATTCCGTCTCTGGCCTTTGGATTGAGGATACAGGCTATCCTAGGCATAGTTGCCTCAGGGCCAGAACTCAACTTGAATCCTCGCGAGTATAGAAGTCAAGTGTAATGGGGTATTCGGGAGGTCTGAGTAGCATGGACGATGAGGCACAATTCATGCGGCGAGCGATTGAAATCGCTGAGCGTGGAAGGCATAGAGTAATGCCGAACCCGTTAGTTGGGTGTGTCCTAGTTAAGGATGGAAAAATCATCGCTGAGGGTTGGCATGACCACATAGGTGGCCTACACGCTGAACAGATGGCGATTGCAGATGCGGAAGCGAAAGGAGTAGCCACTCAAGGCTCTACAGCCTATGTTACATTGGAGCCGTGTAATCACTTCGGAAGAACTCCTCCATGTACAGAAGCCCTACTTTGGGCGGGAGTGAAGAGGGTCGTGATAGGGGCGGATGACCCGAACCCAACAGTGCGTGGAGATGGTGCTTCAGCACTGGAAAAATCGGATGTAGAGGTAGAATCTGGACTCTTGGTTGAAGAATGTGGTCAACAGATGAGGGAATTCATGCATTGGTGTGAAAATATGCGTCCAGAGGTCCTATTGAAGGCTGCAATTGATGTAAATGGTAGAGTTGATTGTGATCCTAATGAGCCGGCGCAGCGATTTTCTTCTCCAGAATCATTGGAGATTGTTCATGCACTTCGTGCAGATTCCATGGCGATTCTAGTTGGTGTTGATACCGTTGTACGCGATGATCCTTCCTTGACGGTACGGGGTCCAGACATGGGTCCACGAAAGCCACCAACACGAGTTGTCATTGACCCAAGTGGCAGATTACCCTCTGACTGTAAATTACTGAACGATGGTGAGGCACCAACTCTGATAATTCATGCCGAGCCTTTCGAATTGCCGAATACTGATGCAGAACACGTTGAACGTGCGATTCTTTCGGCTAGTGAAGGAGAAATTACCATTGCTCGAATTCTAGATTTTCTTGGCGATAGAGGAATTCAATCATTGTTGGTAGAAGGGGGACCAAACACTTGGAGGAGATTTCTAGCAGAGGGGCTTGTCGACAGGGCTCACCTTTGCCAATCACCTGTCGAATTAAGTGGAAAAGGGACTGTATTTTCCGAGAATGATTTGAGTTCCGCTGGCTTGGAAAAAGTTAGACAAATTGATGTGGGCGGAGATAGAATTAGTCACTGGAGGCGAGAGGATTAGCCGATCGTCAGAGCAAAATGGGTTGCAACGCTTTCTTGCAAATCCACTTGTTAAGTCATTCATTGCCTACTCTATCTTTCGAGCTTTCTACGGAATGGGTATTCTGATTGTGACCTATTTCATCGCTACCAGTGAGAATAATCCATGGTGGTATTCACTGGTATTCCTTATGTTCTCGATGGTATTTTCAAGGGTTTTATTTCGCTGGATTAAGAATCGACGAGCTACAAAAGAACCGAGTATTGAGTAGTGTAAATCTCATAGTCCGCTGGCTTCGGATAACTACGTGGACAACGAAGTATTCCTTCTATTGATGTTAGTTGGAGTATTCGCTGGATTTGTAGATAGTGCAGTTGGCGGTGGAGGATTACTTCGATTACCAGCAATTTTGTGGGCCGGCCTACCTCCTCATATTGCGCTTGGAACTAACAAATTCGCGTCAACTGCTGCAGCTGCTGTAGCGAGCGCAAAATATCTACAAAGCGATATTGTACCGAGAAAAGCCGCCTTTATTGGCTGGATTGTAATGATTATTTTTTCAATGGTTGGAACATATGCTGTTTTATTGGTTGAACCAGATATACTATTGCCGATTGTGATCGTTGTACTGATTGCATTATTCTTCTATGTTTTATTCAATCCTAAATTTGGTAAGGAAGAGGATATTCAGGAAGAAAAAGTGATTCCGTTAACAGTTGGCATGGGAACTGGAATAGGATTCTACGAAGGATTTCTTGGCCCAGGGACTGGAAGCATGCTGATGGCTGGATACATCAAAGGAGCTGGATTTGGTATGGACAGGGCTGCTGCAACTGCTAGAATTCTCAATTTTGGTGGTAACATTGGCTCGTACGCAATCTTCGCAGTGGCAGCATCAGTAAATTACGAAGTTGCCATTCCTTTTGCCCTAGCGAACATGATTGGAGGGTATCTTGCACCCGGTTATGTTCTGAAGTATGGTTACGCATTACTTCGACCAATGTTCCTAGTAGTCGCAGCCATCATGATTACAGTTCAGATTGTTGGTTATTTGGGTTAATTATCGGATGATCGAAATATCCCATTCAGCGCTTGGTTTGTGCCAATCTCTAAGTTGGTCTGTTTCTAGTCGTATTTGGATTCCTTCTCCTGGCCCAATTGACAATTGATTTATATTGAAATCCACCAATTTTTCATTGGTTCTGAAGGTATCATCGAAAATTATGTCCTCGGATATGACGCTTCCATCTTCGGTCTTTTGCACAATTACTCGTAGATGACATTCTTGGAGTGGATTCCTCAGGGAACATGATTCACTGCTTCCATCATGTTCCACTACAAGATATCCCTCTATGTTCGAAGTTCCATCTGGTGGAACTAAATCGATGACTGTATCTTTGGCAGTTGGAGCACATTCACACTCCATATTATCTACTTCGGCAATTCCTGCCAAATGGACAGTGATTGTGATTATTTGTGACTGGATCTTATCCGAACGAATTGATGTTGCGGTAACTGAATACACACCAGCGAATTCGTATTCATGTGATACCATTTCACCTATTGCTAAGTATCCATCTCCAAAATCCCAGGTTACAGATTNCCCATTTTGGCTTGAAAATGTGAAATTGTGGTTGATGTATGTGATTTGTTTCTCCTCGTCATTATCACCCTCGTCTATTTCAACCAAGGTGTAGTAATTTGTTCCAGCAGCAGAATCAACCGATATTGAGAAATAAGTACCCTCGTTGGAGGCAAATGGTACAAATTTGGCCCCTATCGAAGCACTACCTATCATCGCACCGAATAAGAATACAAATACAAAAGATGTCAAAAGAGTCCTTTGTTCCATGNTTTGTTACTCGTACTTGTAGTTATGAATTAGTGTTTGATTAGAAATCCAAATTCAGCTCTGGGTAAGGTATCTGTGGTGGGCGATACAGGATTCGAACCCATGTCCTAGCGTCCGAAGCGCCAGATGATATCCAGACTACACCAATCGCCCNTANATNNANCGACGANNGNCNACCTGTCTTCAATGCGACGGATGAGCGACNACCAATAATCGAGCTAATGATTTGTGAACTTTCACCGGAGCCATNAGTACAACTTTCCAACCACGGTCAAGCATTTCGTCGGCTACCTTTGACCAAGGTTTACCCATCACCAAATAGTCAATGGGTTCATCNGAGTTATCTTTCAANATCGNAGGGTCTGTNGGAAGAAGAGTGCATAGAGAGCCNGAATGGTCAATNGTTCTAGCAGCTGAACAGGCNTTCAGGAATAGTTGGTATCCATCNTCCGATTTCCAAGCATTNCGTCCATATGGGGGATCAAAAGCAAATATTGCTCCNCTTATTTTACCCCATATATCAGGGGTTAGTCCTACACCGGATTCTTGCACGTCCCATGTTGCTGGATNACCACTGCAAAGGTCCTCTGAAACCCATTGCAGATTCTCCTCTGTACCTTTCACCATCTTTGGGTCGAGATCGCTTGCAAGTACATTCAATCCAGCTAACATTGCTTCTATTGCGATTCCACCCGTTCCACAGAATGGATCGATCACAGTTGTCGGCTCTGACTCTGTGCGATGACCAAGTGATATCATCAGTCTAGCCAATCTAGGTTCTAAAGAGACAGGTTGGAAGAATGGGCGATCCGTAGGAGAACGNCCCCCCCAACCCGAACGTTGCCAATTTTTCTGTTTCAANCCCCAGATAATCATCGGCGGAGAGAGGTATNGTGGGTCAGGNTGATTGGGTGGATCTTCTGGACCCGCTAGGAAAACTATGATTTCATTTTCAGGAGTCTCCAAATCTACCGGATATAATTCTCCAAAGACTCCTGCTCCTACTTTCTGTGCAATTTCTGAACGAGAAAAACCTGCTAAGGATGAACCGATTACATTGACTCGGACTGCAAAACTTCCTTCTGGAAGATTTTCTTTCGCCCAATCTACGATTCGATCGATAATATTCTCTTGTTCTACGACTTCACTACGCTCAGCATTGCAGAGTACTTCGTCGACTAATGCTGACCTACTTAGTCGATTAACGGCTAACTCATCTGTCGAAGTAGTTACTACAACTCTTGGATGAACAAAACCAACAGGACCCACTAATGCTTCAGCCTCTGAACGGAATAATGCTGGATGCCAGCCGCTTCCAATAAGGGTCAGCCCGCTCAACTTGCTTCCTCCGTCCTTCTCGCCCCCGACTTCAACCCTAAATGCCTCGACGGACAGGATAGGCTAAGCATCGACAGGGGGGAGTGAATCTGGGCTGTAATTTGAGAGACTTAGCCACCGCACATCCCCTCGAATTGAGCGAAATGTCCGGGCAGCGTGTAGCCGTCGACGTTTTCCTTAACGCCTACCAATTCATCACTAGTCTAGTCGGTCAAGATGGAAAGCCACTATCTTTCGATGGAAGGCCTGTTGCCCATTTGATGGGTTTTCTCGACCGGGCGACTTGGATGCTTGAGAACGGAATCGAACCAGTGTTCTTCTTCGATGGTCGCCCGCATGATCTGAAGATGGATACTCTCGCTGGAAGAAAAGAGCGCAAAGTTGAGGCTGTTGAGAAGTGGGAAGCAGCAGTTGAGGCTGGAGATATGACTCTTGCAAAGAAACTCGGCCCACAAACTGCAGAATACACACGAGATATGGTTGCTGAAACTAAGCGACTATTCGATTGCCTAGGTCTCGTTTGGATAGAAGCACCAATGGAAGCAGAAGGTGCTGGTGCTGTTCGCTGTGCGAACGGAGAAGTTGCAGCAGTGGCAAGCCAAGATTGGGACACTCTTCTTTACGGCTCGCCGGTAATGATTCGAAATCTAACCAGCCATGGACGCAAGAAATTCGGTCGATTGTTGACGGCTGAGAAAGTAGTCCTGCAAGAGTTACTGGACACTCACGAAATTACTAGAGAACAATTGGTGGACCTAGCGATAATGATTGGAACTGACTTTCATCCTGGAATCAAGGGAATCGGTCCAAAAACCGGTTTGAAACTAATCAAAGAGCATGGCACAATGGAAGCGATTTCTGAGGTCAAGGGTTTTGAGATGCCAGAAAATATCGAAACAATACGCGGCCTATTCCTAAACCATCCTGTACATCCTGATCCAATTCCAAACGCTACACGAGCGGTTGAGAAGGATTTACGTGACTTCCTTCAAGAAGAGTGTGGATTCTCGGATGGAAGACTACAACGAGCCTTAGACAGGCTTGCTTCCGCTAATCATCTCAAATCGGATAATCAGCCGACTCTATTCGACTTCTGATGGTGGAAAAAGGGGCGGTTCGCTCGGGGACTGAAGCGCCCCCGAGGAACCTGTCACCGCGAATCAACGGACCGCGGGCCTGAGCAGTAATCGACCAACGTTACTGTATCACAGTAGGCTGCCGTCGCTTTCATCCTCGTCGAGGATTCCATCGGCGTCATCGTCGTCATCAAGATGGTCTTCAATACCGTCATTGTCGTGGTCGAATTGACCTGTCAATGAGTTACCATCGTTCTGCTCGAACCAGTCGGAAAGTCCGTCGTTGTCGTCATCTGTATCTACTCTGTCGGTTAGACCATCGTTATCGTGGTCGTATCTCCAGAGACCGATTGCACCGTCGATTTCGTCGACATCAAGGATGTCGTCGTTATCGTCGTCTGGGTCAACTCCGTCATCTAGTCCGTCGTTGTCGTGGTCCCTACGGTAATCTTCTCCGTTTGGCCCAACGTCGTTCCAGTTGTCGATGCCGTCGTTGTCGATGTCGAAATCGATGTTATCGCGTACTCCATCATTGTCGTGATCGTAGATATCCGAGTTAGGGTCGCCGTCATTGACTTCCTCGCGGTCGTCTATACCGTCGCCGTCGTCGTCATCATCCTCAGCGTCATTGATGCCGTCGTTGTCGTGATCCTCTGGGAATTCATCCACGTTATCGGGGATACCGTCATTGTCGTCATCAAAATCCAAATCGTCTGGAATACCATCGCCATCGTTGTCGTTCTCGCCGTTCTGGTCTTGGTTGTCGAGCTGCTGACTTTGCTGCTGGTCGGACTGCTGGCCCTGCTGACCCTGACTGTTGTCTTGGGTCTGACCTTGCTGCTGCTGGTTCTGACCGTTCTGGTTGTTACCATTCTGGTCTTGGGACTCTTGGTCTCCCTGTTGTCCACTTTGTTCACCACCTTGCTGCTGGCCTTGGCCGTTGTCTTGCTGGTTGGATTGGTCTCCACCTTGCTGACCGCTGCCCTGCTGACCGTTCTGACCGGATTGAGAACCCTGGTT
>NYXO01000058.1 GCA_002685415.1 Methanobacteriota archaeon | reverse complement strand
CGATGAAACAAATGATAGGCAAGATGATGGAATATATGGAGATCCCTCTGATCCATTTGGGCCGTATGAAAGCCTAACCATATCGAGCAGTGATTACAGCTCTAATAATTTATCTTTTTTTGGAAACATTGATTATGAGCTAGCTAAAGATTTAGTTATTTCANTGGGGATAAGAGCAGAAGAATGGAAAGCCAAATATTCAGATACTAANAANGAAAACTTTAATCTNTCCAATGATATGTTNGGAGGCAANGTATCTGNNAGTTATCTGATGGAGNNNATTGGAAATGCATATTTAAGNTACGCNAAGGGNTATAAACAAGGGGGATTTAACGTAGGNCTAGGACTATTNGGNCAGGTNGATNCAAATGANCTTGAATATGACCCTGAATATTTAACAAATTATGAACTAGGCATTAATTCAAAGATCAGTGATTTNACAGATTTGAGCTTTAATATTTTTTANTCNCAGAGAGAGGATCANCAGGTATTAATTTCAACACAAGTTGACCCAAATGANCCCAACACTTTTGTNTATTTAACTCAAAATGCNGCAGAGGGNCTGAATTATGGGTTTGAAGGATCAATCGATACGCAATTNAATGACNCATTGTCNNTATTNNTAAATCTNGGGTATCTGGAGACNGANATCAANAANTGGGCTTCAAGNCCTGATATTGAGGGGAGAGAACAAGCACACGCACCAAAGTATAGTTTNTCTANTGGAGNAGAATATTATTTCCAAGAAAATACTTCATTTGAAATTAACTTCTTAGGTAAAAGTGGTTTCTACTATTCAGATTCACATAACAATAAGTCTGACTCATACGTTTTAACTAATGCAGCTCTTCGTCATAGCGTTGATAACTGGGTAATTGATTTATGGGTGCAAAATCTATTCGATGAATATTACTCAACAAGAGGGTTCTTTTTTGGAAATGAAGCGCCTGACTTTATTGATACTCTTTATAGAAGACACGGGGATCCAAGACACTTTGGNTTGTCTGTAAGATATGATTTCTGATCTATTAAATTCAATATGGTTTGAAGTCTTTGCAGCATTCTTGGCCATAACATATTTGGTTTTAGCAATGCAGCAAGATATTAGGTGTTGGATAGCATGGATCATAAGTTCAGTCATGTATTTCTTTGTCATGCTTACAGCTGGACTGGTAATGGAGGCTGCCCTTCAAATCTTTTATTTAATTATGGGGCTATATGGATGGAGTCAATGGAAGCGTAAAGCATCATCTCAAAGTTCAAATATTAAAACATGGACTTTGCGGCAACATTTTTCTGCACTAAGTCTGCTTTTTGTGGCTGTTGTTTGCTTTGGTTACCTGCTGACAGCAAATACAAATGCTGTATCTCCATATATCGACTCATTTACAACATGGGGAGCCATCTTGGCTACCTATATGGTTGCAAAAAAAGTGCTTGAGAATTGGATCTATTGGTTCGTAGTTGATTTTGTATCTGTGTTCCTATTCTTGAGCAGAGAGCTTTATCCAACTGCTATTTTATTTGTTATATATTTAATAATTATTGTATTTGGCTATAAGGCTTGGCTGNAATCAATGAATACGCATGAGTANTATTGAGAATTTTCTTAACACAGCTAAAAAAGATATTGCTTTAATAAAAACTATTCAGAAAACAAAATTTTCAGAGGTTTATGAGTGCAGGTTAGATGGTAAGGATGCAGTTCTCAAAATTAAAANGGACTGTACCTTTGAAAACGAGATTGGTATTGAAGAAATAATTGTTGATCAGCTTCATAAACTTAATTTAGCACCGCAGNTTCTACATGCTGATACGGAAAAAAAAGTAGTGATATACGAAAAAGTGGTTGGTTCTGATCTGAGCACAGTTTCTAAAGCAAACATTATCTCTAAATGCGCAAAGCAGCTTAAGAAACTTCATNACTCAAATATTGTTTGTGACGATTGTGGTTCATTCGAGAGCAAAATTAAGAAATATGAGGATGCCATTGCTCAAAACTTACCAAACTCAGTATGTCGAAGTGCTTTCAAGTTTATTTATGAGTTAGTAGCAAGGGATAAACATCAGGTGTTTTGTCATAATGATTTGAACTTATCCAACATAATGTATTCGGATGATATTTTTTTCATTGATTGGGATTATGCTGGTTTCAATCATCCATATTTTGATCTTGCTCTGCTATTCAATGCTATGAATTTGACAAGCAATGAAGAATATAACTTCTTAAGCATCTATGCCGATCAGGAACATAATTTTGATCACGAATTATTNAAAGAATATAAAAAAATGTCTTTATACGTNGAATACTTATGGATTGTTGCAACATCTAGCCAAGAAAACCCCAAATACGCCACTCGTTTTGATGAGTTAAGCACACTTCTTCGATAGGTTTTATATATTTACATATCCCTTGCTTTTTACATATAAAATATTTATATTTATCTAAATTTTTACAAAAAAATTTACAAATAGTACTAATTAACATAAAAAACTATGAAAATTGCAATAAATGGCTTCGGCAGAATCGGTAGAAATATCGTTCGTTCTTACTTATCAAAAGATCAGATTTGGAAAAAATTCAATCAAATTGAGATTGTGGCAATAAATGATTTAGGTTCTCCAGAACACAATGCACATTTATTGAAATATGATTCAGTTCATGGAAAGCTGGCAAACCAAGTATCATCAACAGATAAATCAATATCCATTGATGGTAATGAGATTGCTTGTTTCAGCGAAAGAGATCCTAGCAACCTTCCATGGAAAGAGTTAGATGTTGATTTAGTTTTTGAATGCACAGGTTTCTTTGCATCCAAAGACGGATCTCAGAAACATCTTGATGCTGGTGCAAAAAGAGTATTAATCTCTGCTCCAGCAACAGGTGTTGATAAAACAATTGTTTACGGTGTCAACCACACATCTTTAACTAAAGATGATCTCGTAATTTCAAATGCATCATGCACAACTAACTGTTTAGCTCCCCTTGCTAAAGTCATTAACGAAAAGTTTGGCATTACAAATGGTTTAGCTAATACAATACATGCCTATACCAATGATCAATCTTTACTTGATGTTTATCATTCAGATTTACTGAGAGCAAGAGCTGCAGGTGTTTCTATGATTCCAACAAAGACAGGTGCAGCAAGTGCAGTTGGCCTTGTCCTCCCAGAATTAAATGGGAAATTGGATGGATTAGCTATCAGAGTACCAGTTTCAAATGTATCGCTTCTAGATTTCACCTTCACATCAGAAAAATCATTTAGCATTGATGAGCTAAATGAAGCTTTAGAGGCAGCAGCCAACAATGGGCTAAGTGGTGTTTTAGATATCAATAGCATTCCATTAGTAAGTACAGATTTCGGTAATGATCCACATTCATCTATTTATGATAAATCTCACACCCGTCAGGTAGGGAATTCAACAAAAATTCTAGCCTGGTATGACAATGAGTGGGGTTTTTCAAACAGAATGTTAGATGTGGCTTCATATTTAAACCAGAACGTTTCACTTAAATCATTAGCTGCTTAAGTTCTTGAAATAAAGATACTAATACTTAGATACTCTAAATGAGATTTTTATTAGTATTTTTATTTTCTATGTTCACATACGCTCAAAATTCTGACAATAACACCTCTTGGTATGTCTACACTGACCAGGTGATGGGTGGCAAATCAGAATTAAGTGCAAATTTTGAGGAAGGTGTTGTAAAGCTTGATGGTGAGGTAACAACAAAAAATAATGGCGGCTTTGTTAGGTTAGCGCACAGACCTGACGAAATAAACAAAAATGCCAAGGGCATTAAATTCAAAGCCAAAGGCAACAACGAAGCTTATGAAGTTCACGTCACATTAAAGGGCATGAAAATGCCACCTTGGTCATATCTAAGCACATCATTTGATGTCAATGATCAGTGGAATGAATACCAAATTCTATTTTCTGACCTCAAGAAAAACGGCATGATGGCTGCATCCATGAAGCCTAAAAACATCAGAGAAATAAGCATTGCAGGCTACGGCCGTGATTTCAATGTTGATCTAGAGCTTAAAGATATCGAGCTATTCTAAAACCAAGATAATTTTTGAACCTTTTTCCATTTTTCTGTTCCTAAATAATAAGGGGGCAGAAATATGGATAAAAATGAAAGGATGCAAAGGTCTGAGAGAGCACGCAATAGAAGGCATGAAAACCAACGCATCGTTGAAGAAAGAACTTTAAACTTTTATCAAAAATTAAAAAGAGAAAAAATTAAAAAGAAAAAGACAAATCCTCATTAAATGAGTAATATCTTTTTATATGAAAAATCTCAATAGACTTGTTTTCTTATTAAGTCTTTCTTTTATTGGTNTAACCACGNTTGATCAATCATCTCATGTTCTTGAAGATCATGGTNTAAGTGAGAATATTGANCACGTTGCATGTGTTCTAGAAAACCCAGAGCCACNAACATTCGAAGTAGCTGTAAATAATTACATTTCGTTTGATATTGAGNCTGGTCTATCAGTTTTTTTATACCCTTCTAAAGTTTATAGTTTTAACTCAAGAGCACCTCCAANANAATCTTAATCCCAAATATTTTAGATTAAGTTTTTTTTAAGGAGGTAAAATGAAAAAACATCATATTTTAATTTTAATACTAAGCATTTCGAGCTTTTCACATGCTCAAGATGTTGAAGAAGTCGTNACTTCTGCTCTTGCAGACNCATCGCAAATTGAAAATCCACTCCACTTGGTTAAAAGTGTTGATTTGGAANCAGAACCAACCACTAGTTTAGGCGAAGCATTAGATAATTTAGCAGGAGTAGGTTCTGCTGACTATGGTGCTGCTATTGGCCAACCAATTATCAGAGGCCTATCTGGNGCACGAATAAAAGTACTAAATAACGGTTTAGTTGTTAGAGATGTTGCAGGCATTGGTGCTGATCACCCTAATGACATAGATCTTAGCAATGCTACACAGGTCGAAGTAGTTAGAGGTCCATCTTCATTGCTTTATGCAAATGGAACCATTGGTGGAATTATAAATATTGTCGACAATTCAATTGCAAAAACCGATTTTGATGGTTTTTCTGGAAGTCTTGGTTATGAAATGCAGGAAGTCAATGATGGCAGTGTTTCAACTTATAACTTTCAGCACAACGTTGCCGGTCTTAACTTTTCTCTAAGTGGGTTGGATTCCGATTTTGAAAATTATGTAACTCCAAGAGGGTCTGTTATTGAAGATGGAATGAAAACTGATGAAAGCATTGTAATGAATTCAGATTCTGCCGCTGAGACAGGTAAATTTGGAGTTTCTAAGACTGGTGATTGGGGCTANATNGGNATGTCANTATCATCNNNTGAANGNNTNCATGGNATNCCTTTNCATGGNGAAGAGCATGGNGAGCATGATGAACATCACGATGATGATCATGAAACTATGGATGAAGATGAACATGAAGGTGAAGAGCATGATGAGCATGAAGGCGAAAGAATATTTGCCATGACTGAATCTGATATCTTCNCTTTGCAGGGTTCATTGAACTTAGGCAATGGTTTAGTAAACAAAGTTGATTACTTCTTAACAACTTCAGAATATTCGTTGATGGAACAGCATGCCGAAGAGCATGGTGAAGAGCATCATGATGATGAAGAGCACGAAGGTGAAGATCATGAAGGCGANGATCATGATGAGCATGAAGGCCATAGCGAAGAGCCAACATTATTCACAAATGATGCAACAGAATTTGGAATGATTTTTGATTTATCAAATGATAAGCGTACTCAAAAAATATCCATGAATTTTGCTGAAGAAGAAATGGCAATAGTTGGCGAGGAAGCATTTATGCAACCATCAATGAGTGAAGAATTTACTATTGGTTATTTTATGAGCCAAGACATTGGTACTGCTCATCTTGATTTTGGAATCAGGTTTGATGACATCACAAGAGATGGTTCAGTTGCCGAAATGCACCATGAAGATGAAGATCATGAAGGCGATCATGATGAAGATCATGAAGGTGAAGAAGAGGTGGAGGATTATAGCTTTAACTATTCAACCACAAATTACTCTCTACAACTGACTCAAAGTTTAACTGATAAATTATCTTTAGTTTTAAGTGGCACAAGTGCAGAGAGAGCGCCTGGAGCACAAGAATTATTCATGAATGGCCCACATTTAGCTACAAGACGTTTTGAAGTTGGAAATGTAAATCTTAACCCTGAAAAGTCTAATAACCTTGATATGTCATTGAATTACAGCGATGGAGGTATTTTTGCTAAATACACTGTTTATGTAAATAACGTGAATGATTATATCTACTTGATGGATGAGACAGAGGAAGACCATGAAGAGCACGAAGAAGAGCATGATCATGGTGGGCTTACATTAGCAGAGTATCTGCAAAATGATGCGAAGTTCACAGGTTATGAATTTGAATTAGGTAATAGCTACCAATTAGAGAATGGCACACTTACTGCAACTGTTGGCTTAGATGCTGTTGAAGGTAAGTTTAAAGATTCACAAATGTTTGTACCTCGCATGATGCCAAAACGAAGATTTATGAGTCTTGATTATGTTTCAGGTGATTACTCTGCTGGAGTTTCCTATAAAGAAGTCCAACCTCAAAATAATTTAGCAGAAGGTGAAACTGGAACTGATGGGTATAGAATGCTAGATCTTGATGCCTCTAAATCTTATGACTTAGGCGATGGTGTAACATTCAGATCATCTATATTTATTAAAAACCTTCTTGATGAAACAGCTAGAAACCATACTTCATTTGTAAAAAATGAGGTTCCNCTAGCTGGCAGAAATGTTGGTTTCAAATTTAGAATTACTTTTTAATTCTTAGTCGATCTAACTAGGGTCTTTGCACCTCGCTGGCCCTAGTTAGGTGTTTACAAGCGTATAAAGATAAAGCAAAATTCAAGCTTAAACTTTTCATATGTATAACGATCAATATAAGTCCGACAAAATAGCAGCCTCAATGTCGCTGATTTGTGTGTTGCATTGCTTGTTTGTGCCTTCTTTCTTTATTGCTGTTTCAAGCACTTCTGCTTTAACTATCGATAATGAGATCGTTCATTACTTGCTATTAATTGTTACTCTTCCTGTGAGCTTATATGCCTTGCACCTTGGTTTAAAAAACCATAAGAAAAAGGGAGTTTTTGCCCTTGGCATTGCTGGGCTAGTGCTCTTTGTTTTGGCTGTGTTATTCGGCGAGGCTTACGCTGGTGAAACAGGAGAGCAGGTTGTCACTGTAATAGCCTCATTGCTAGTGATTTATGCTCACTATCAAAACTTCCAAATTTGNCGAAAGCTTGAGTGCTCATCATGCCATAGTTCTGTTNCAGAAAAGTAGCNGNNAATAAAAATAAATTAATTTATAATATAGATCATGAAAACTAATGCTTTTGTTCTTATTTTTGTCTCGTTGCTAGCATTGCCTGAAGCTAAAGAGCATCAAGGTTTGATGTCGACCTTATTTGTACAGAAATCTGCAGAATTTTACAGCAATTCTGTTGGCATTTATAACTCCGCTATGGATAAGCTTCCAGAGCTTGTCGAGGATGAAAACTATACAGCTGCCCTTGAGCAAACTTCAGGGTTTTCTGGCAAACCACCTGCTGTTATTTTAGATATTGATCAAACAGTTTTAGATAATATAGCTTACCAAGCCCGTTTAATAGAAAGTGGAGATTACTATCCCACTGGTTGGGATGCATGGTGCATGGAAGAAAAAGCTTATTACATTCCAGGAGTGGATAAATTTTTAGATCTTGCAACAAGCTTAGGAGTTGAGATTTTCTTTGTTACAAATCGTACTGCAAATCTTGAGGAGGCAACAAGAAATAATCTTGAAAAGCTTGGCTTTACATTCTCAAAAAAACTTGATCAGCTTTTGATGAAAGATGAAAAACCAGCATGGACTTCAGATAAAACTTCGCGCCGTGAACTAATCGCAAAAGATTATCGTATTGTCATGATGATTGGTGATAATTTTGGAGATTTTGTTAATTTAGACATAAATAGATCGCCCACAACCAATAGAAATAACGTAGCTTCAATGCATGATGATATGTGGGGCCATAGTTGGTTTATGCTTGCTAACCCTGCTTATGGAGACTGGGAGGGCGCTCTCATTGGTTTTGATTACAGACAGCCCAGAGCAGAGCAGCTCAAGATGAAACTTAAGGCTCTAGACCAGCAAAAATAAAACTCCTTAACCAATAAGTTGGCATTTAGGTCAATCTAGTATAAATTTCAGTTGTGGTTGCAATGAGAGGACAAAACAAAAACGCTTTATTTTCTGGCCTTTTTTTCTTCATG
>NYXO01000034.1 GCA_002685415.1 Methanobacteriota archaeon | reverse complement strand
GACGAATTATTACAATCAGTTCCCGAACTAAGGTCAGTCGCTCGTCTAAGGGTTGTAAAACTTGGTAATATGTTCTCTGATGATATCAGGCCTAGGCATTGGAATAGAATGCTGAAAGCGACTGAAGAAGCATTCGCTGAAGGCGCTGTTGGAGTGGTGATTACCCACGGTACAGATACCTTGCATCTCAGCGCCGCAGCAATGGGCTATGGCTGGGCTGGAAATGGTGGAAGGCCACCGGGCAGAATTGCCCTAACTGGCTCTCAACGCTCTCCAGACCGAGGTTCTAGTGACGCCGCTGAGAATATCGTAGCGGCGGTACATTGGGCGGCTCACGGACCCGAACCGACAGGCTATCGCGATGCGAGTGTGGTAGTCATGCATTCTGAATCATCAGATGGTAGATGTGCGGTTCTTCCGGGTATCGCTTGTCGCAAATATCACTCATCGCGAAGAGACGCTTTCAAGGCCATCAATCAGGGTCCTTTGGCTTGGATAAACAACGATGGAAACGGTCCAAGCATCGAGATGGCGGAGCATGAGCCAGCGGATGCAAGGGTCGAGGCAATTTCACCGATGATGTTCGATGAAGATACCCGTATTGCTCAATTTATCGCTGATCCTCACTTAGATTCGAATCTAGTGATGTTAGCAATCAAGGATGATTTCGATGCTATCGTTTTGCATGGAACAGGATTAGGACACCTTCCAATATCTGACCCTCAAAACGATTCACCAGAGAATACCAAATTACGATTGATGTTAGAAGATCATTGTGCCAATGATGGTGTAGTTGTTGTAGTAGCGCAAACAATTCACGGGCCGATGAACATGAATGTCTACGCCAAGGGCCGTGAGCAGCAAGAGATGGGTATCATTGGTCATGGTTCACTTTGTCCACCCAGTTCAGCATTGGTCAAGTTACATCATTTGTTGAGTCGAGGTGGTGGTCGAGAGGCTATTGCAAATAATTGGACTGAAGATTTGTGTGGAGAGAATCCTCACGATTCGATGGACTGAATTGGAGGCTTAACATGGCCACTCCAACAGATACCTTCGAATTTCCTCGCACAGGCAAAACGGCACCTAATCGTGCAGTTGTTGCGGCGATGACAAACAAACAAAGCAACGAGGATGGAACCCTATCAGATGAGGAAATCAATTGGCTAACTCGTAGAGCCGAAGGTGGCTTTGGAATAGTAACAACAGCCGCTACGCACGTCGTCCCCGAGGGTCAAGGTTGGGATGGAGAGATGGGCGTTTGGGGCGACCATCAATTGCCCGGTTTGACCCGTCTAGCGGCTGGAATAAACCAACATGGAGCGATTTCCTTGGCGCAGATTTTCCATGGTGGAATGCGCTGTCCCCAAAGACTGACAGGAGTTCAGCCGGTATCCGCGAGTGTCAATCAAACAGGCGATTCTGATAATGGTGAGACAAGAGCGCTTGAAGACTCAGAGATTGAGGATTTAGTCGAGGCTTTNGCCACGGCGGCAGCTCGCTGTGAAAAAGCCGGATTCGATGGAGTCGAGATACATGGTGCACATGGGTATCTCGTCTGCCAATTCCTCGGAACTGAAACCAATCGCAGAGATGATCGATGGGGCGGGTCGCTTGAGAATAGAGCCCGCTTCTTGCTCCAAATCATTGAGAGAATCAGGGAGGTTACAAGTGATGACTTCCTTCTCGGAGTTAGGATTTCTCCAGAGTACAAGAATATAGGAGTTGAACTAGAAGACTCGCTAGACTTAGTCGATATGCTGGCTGATTCAGCCCTAGATTTCCTACACATTTCTTGCTGGGATTGCTTCATCCCGCCAACTCATCATGATGACCCACGTATGGTGACTGAAATCTTCGCTGAGCGTCTTGCAAACCGATTNCCACTGATCACCTGTGGGGCTGTTTGGTCGTCTTCAGAAGCACAGCAAGTCATGGATCAAGGCGCCGACTTGGTAGCCGTTGCTCGCTCAGCAATAGGTCATGCAGATTGGGCGAAATATTTGGGTGATTTAGAATACGATCCGCAACGCCCGCCATTCACTGCTGAACATCTAATGGCTGAGGGTCTAAGTGAGAAGTTTGTAGATTACATGCGGGCTTGGAAAGGCTTCGTTGATTGACCTTAGTTGGCCGCTTCGATGAATAACCGCTAGTGGTTTGGCTTGCTTATGGCGGGCGCATCGCACTCGGATAATCTCGACGCGATGCGCCAAGATGCTCTCAACGCAGCCGACCGTATTAGCATGGAAGAATTGCGAAAATCCGGCCGCCAAACAGCCCGAGAACGCATCGCTATGCTACTTGACCCGGATTCATTCGTTGAGGTAGATAGTTTCGTTCAACATCGCTCTGGCGACTTCAATATGCATCTTCACCGACCATACGGAGATGGNGTNGTNGCAGGNCANGGNAAAATAGACGGGAGAAGAGTTGTTTGCTTCGCTCAAGATTACGCCGTCTTCGACGGTACGATGGGTGAGATGCATGCTCGCAAAATTGCCAAGGTCGCGGAATTCGCAGAGAAGTCGCAATTACCCTTGGTTGGAATCTGGGACGGTGATGGCCAGCGGGTACAAGATGGGGTGCCGGCTTTGGGAGCGACAGGAGAATTACTGGATATTCTAGTCGCCTGCTCAGGACGTATCCCTACCTTTTCGATAATCCTTGGAACAGTCGCCGGTGTTAGTGCACTAGCCGCTGGGCTTTCCGATTTCGTAATCCTCTCAGATGACCATGGGCAGATGTTCATGCGTTCACCCTACTTCATTCCTGAAATCGCCAGCGGAGAATTAGACCAGAATAGCCTCGGGGGAGCTGATGCTCATGCATCCCGTTCAGGTGTGGCTTGCATGGTTGCGGAAGATGAAGAAGATGCGATTCTAACCGCGATTGAAATTCTCTCTTTCTTACCAGACCATACTCTTGCCGAATCTATTACTCTAAACAGCGGCGATCCCGCGGACAGAGCTTGCAAGAATCTTACAGAAATTGTTCCTGCTGACTCGAATATACCCTATGATATTCGCAAAGTTGTAACCGAAGTAGTCGATGAGGGGCGCTTCCTAGAACTATTCTCAACTTATGCTGAAAACATTGTAATCGGCTTTGCTAGATTAGACGGACAATCGGTTGGAATCGTTGCCAATCAGCCGAAAGTTTTGGCGGGCTGCCTAGATATCGATGCTTCAGTAAAAGCAGCCCGATTCATTCGTACATGTGACATTTTCAACATCCCCGTAGTGACCTTTGTCGACGTGCCAGGTTTCCTTCCCGGAACCGTTCAGGAGTGGGGTGGGATTATTCGTCATGGGGCTAAGTTACTCTACGCCTACGCTGAGGCAACCGTCCCCAAACTAACCGTTGTAACCCGCAAGGCCTACGGTGGAGCCTACCTTGCAATGTCTTGCAAACACCTTCGCTCAGACTACAATATTGCCTGGCCAATAGGTGAACTCGCCGTAATGGGTGCAGAGGGTGCAGTGAACATAATCCACAGGGCCGAATTAGCCGAGGCAGAAGATCCAGATTCGACACACTCCGAACTTGTTGATGAGTATCGCAGAAAGTTTGGTGACCCCTATGTTGCAGCTCGTAACGGCTGGCTGGATGATGTTGTAGAGCCCGAGCAAACACGACTCAAATTGATTCAAGCCCTCAGACCATTGAAGAGTAAGAGAGAATGGGTTCCGCCGAAAAAGCACGGAAATATTCCCTTGTGATTACAATTTGTGAAGAATCTCATAGAGGTTAGGAATATCGTCGCTATTTTCAGGTGTGAATAGTCGCTTCCAAGCTTCAAGATGCTGCGCTGCTACCATGATTACTGCGAAGTCATCTGCAGTCGCATCTTCTCCGTAAGAAATTGAGACTTGCTGCTTTGCAAATAAATCGGCTGATTCACCTCCTCCAGCCGCCGCATCAAGGTCAATCGCTAGGTCAGCCTCGCCCTGTGAAACGATTGCTGAATCCCAAGGGCCGCTAACTAGTGATCTTCGACCTTCGACGGGAATAATCGAGCCGCCTTCAGCTGCCCAAGCAGCGGCGATTGCACGAGCAGCAGAGCCACCACCGCGCATTCGCAATATGCTTCCTTTCGGCTCAATCCCAATGTGCTGGCAAGCAGCGACGAATCCTACACCATCGGTGCTGGTCCCGGACCAAACTCCGTTGGTTCTCTTCAATTGATTAATCGCATTTACACCTTCAGGCCCAGACACCGCAAGTCTTGCCTGAGGTGAATGTTTCAAAGGAGCGGTACAACTCAACCAAATGTCTCCTCGCAGGTTTTCCAAATTAGTCTCAAATTCATCCATAGAATTCGCTTCAAGATATACGGACTGGGCACTCAGACCAAGTTCCTCTCCTACAATCTCAAACAGTCTAGGAGTCAATGAATGGGATATCGGATATCCCGCGATACCCCAGTATGCCGGACCGTTCATTATGGGCTCCTCTGAATTATCCAAAATGAAGGTTTCAAGTGGCGCTCATAGGCCGACTTAGCGATGGACAGCGACCTTGACATCGCCCGAAATGCAACAACTCGCCCAATTCAAGAAGTAGCGGACAAGCTAGGATTAGAGCGCAGTGACTTGATTTTACAGGGTTCTTCGATAGCCAAAATCTCTTGGGATAGACTCAAACAAGCAGGGGAAGGAAAGCAAGGATTCCTAATTTTGGTTACTAGTGTCAATCCGACTCCTTTCGGAGAGGGTAAGACCGTAACCACGATTGGACTCAACCAGGGTCTCAATCGACGTGGTCATAATGCAACATGTGTAATTCGAGAACCTTCGATGGGTCCGGTCTTTGGTATCAAAGGAGGAGCAGCAGGTGGTGGATTCTCTCAGGTATTGCCTATGGAGGAAATTAACCTACACTTTACTGGAGACCTTCACGCTGTAACAATGGCCCACAATTTATGTGCTGCAATGCTTGACAATCACCTTCATCGAGGAAATGATCTGAATTTAGATCTGGACCGAATTCTTTGGCCGCGTGTAATTGACATGAACGATCGAAGTCTACGTGAAGTCACAGTCGGACTCGGAGGCAAGGCCAATGGAATCGTCCGAACAGAGAGGTTTGACATTACAGCGGCTAGTGAAGTCATGGCGATTCTAGTACTTTCAAAGGACTACGCTGACCTTCGCGCAAGACTTGGTCGAATTGCAATTGGAGTCTCAACAGATGGCAACCTAGTGACTGCAGAAGATTTGGGTTGTGCAGGTGCAATGGCGCTTCTTCTGAGGAATGCACTATTGCCTAACCTCGTCCAAACACTTGAGGGCGATCCAGCCTTCATTCATGGAGGTCCATTTGCAAATATTGCTCATGGAAATTCCTCAATTATTGGAGATTCACTGGCATTATCCTGCGCTGATTATGTAGTAACAGAAGCAGGCTTTGGTGCCGATATGGGTGCTGAAAAGGCTCTGCAAATTAAAGCCCAAGCCGCTGGAAAAGTACCAGATTGTATAGTTCTCAACGTCACAGTTCGTGCCATGAAATTACACGGAGATGGATTCTCTACTGGCGGAGGAAAGAGGCCTCCGAAGGAAGAGTTGGAGGCAGAGAATGTCGAAGCTACTAGATCTGGTGCGGCGACCAATTTACGCAGACACGTCCGCAACCTATCTTCGACTAACCTTCCTGTTGTTGTATCCATTAATCGATTTGCCACCGATACAGACGCTGAAGTCACGGCTATCCGTGAAGAAGCAATTGCCGCTGGTGCCAGAGATGTTGTTGTCTTCGAGGGGCACGCAAAGGGCGGACAAGGCGCAGTTGCTCTCGCAGACGCTGTAGTCGAGGCTTGTGCTGCTCATGATTCAGCGGGTCGTCCTTACGATCCATTGGTTGAACCGGGAATGTCCGCTGACCAAACCATCCAGAGTGTTGCAACTAATGTATACGGTGCTGATACAGTCGAATTTTCCCCAGAGGCTCAAAATACTCTAGAATTGTTACAGGAATGGGGTCTTGAGAATCTACCAGTATGTATGGCTAAGACTCAGTATTCGTTTAGCCACGAAGGCACAGCTCTAGGTGCGCCTAGTGGATTCACTTTACCAATTCGTGAGTTAAGACTCAATTCTGGAGCGGGATTCATCGTTGCCGTGTGTGGCTCGATGATGACTATGCCCGGGCTCCCAATACGCCCAGCTGCCATGGATATGGATATGGATGAAGACGGGCGGCTAACCGGCGTATTCAGTTGATGGAAGTGAGGTTTTGCGGCAACTGAAAGCCTCAGATGAGGGTGTCAGGCTTCGAATTGACGACGCCGATGACCTCTGGACATTGGCTCAAATTTGTCGAGTCGGTTCCAATCTTGGTATGCTTTCACATCGACGGGACTCCACAACTGGAACTCAGGAAGGAGGCCGTTCGAAATCAGCAGAAAGAAAGCCGATGTGGATTGAGATAGAAGTATCAGAGTGTGCCTTTCAACCATTCACTGAAAACCTCAGAGTCCACGGAGTAATATCTGAGGCGAAGATCGATATTGGATCTCACCATACACATCTAGTCTCACCAGGTGATGAAGTGGAAATTTCATTCGAGGGTGGTCTGCCAGATGTGGACCGTGAATTGATCAAGTCTGCTCTGGCAGCAGGAACTCAACCTAAGGCAGGTCTGTTGGTAGTAGAGAATGATGAAGTATTAATTTTCGAAGTATCAGGCCATGGAATCAGAGATCTATCTTCATTTTCGATGAGAGGCGGGGGTAAGCGAGCAGACGACTCAACCGGAGTTCGTCGTGGCTTCTTCGAAAGGGTAGCTCGTGAGACAAAGATGGTATTCCCTGACCAAATGCCGCTGGTTATTTGTGGGCCAGGAATGGCTCGAGAGCAATTCGAAGGGATGCTCAGAGCAATTGGAGCGGAGAATCAAATTCACAATGTTGCTACTTCGATTGGAGGTCGTGCCGCCGCTAATGAGGTGTTAGCAGGCGGCGCTGCTGATGCGGTTTTGGGTGAACACGAATTGGTTCGACAAGTACGAGCAATCGAAGAAGGTCTAACTCGAATTTCAACCAATGGAGCAGTGTCCTATGGATTGAATGCAATCGAAGATGCGGCCGAACAAGGTGCAGTCGAGGTTCTAGTTGTGGACGCATCCTTGCTTCGCTCCGATGATAGGGAAATTAGGTCTAGATGGGATGGAATTACAACTGCAGTCACAACAAATCGAGGCGATGTAATCCAAGCATCGGTTGATCATGATGCAGGACAACAACTCCTTGGTATGGGTGGGGCCATCGCTTTGTTACGCTGGAAGGTAGATTGAATGGAAACTACCGTTAGAATTGTTGGCTTTGGTGACTCGGTAGTTTCTGAAGTGTTAGATTCTGCAGATGGTGGCTCTATCGACCGAATCGATATTCCAGATCTTTCCGATTTTAGTCACGGAAAAATCGATTGGAGAGGCCGGCTAGAAGGCGCTCATTGGCTCGTCCTATCCACATCTTCAATCTTAGAGGGAGATAATGCGAAGAGTGCTCAAGGTGCTAGCATGACCTTTGCTGAATTCGAAGGACCTCGTACTGTTATGGTGACAGATATCCCCTCAGATCCAAGGCGACTTGCTGAAGCATGGGGATTTGTTATCGAGAGGATTCGCCAAATCCACATGTTATTTTTCACAAAGGAGACTTTATCGGCGATAGCAGAAATCGAAGAGATGACTGAATCAGAATTGCTTAGTGAAATCAGATTACGTGGAATGACTCCTCAAGTTATTGCTTATGGTTATCCAGAAAATACAGTCTCCATTGAACATTCATTGGGTAATTATTCTTGCAATCCGAAGTCGGATTCAGCCTCGCAATGGCTCGGAAAGTACCTGTGCGAACTCCCACTGCGGGGTCCTGGCTCTGAAGGAATCAAAAATGCCGCAAATCGTTGTTGAATGCACTTTAATCAGAAGTATTCAGGTATGATTTTGAAACTTAGAGTCAAACCACCAGCGAATATGCCTTTAGTAGGGACACCCCTTGGGCTTACCCTGCGAGAGCGAAGCCTATGCCACTCAAACTAGGACCAGCCGGTGTTCCATTGTCCTGTAAGGGCCGAACAATTGTAGAAGGAATGGATGATATCACCGTTCTGGGTTTGGAGACAATGGAGATTCAAACCGTACGACAAGTTCAGCCACATCACTTCGATCAATACTGGCAAGCAGGTATTCTAAGTCACAAGACTGATTTCGAGATGAATGTACACGGTCCGTACTATGGTGAACTATTGGGTAGCCGACGTGAGCGTAACCGAACTCTTTCGAAAATGGAGTCGACCATGCAGGTTGGAAAGATAGTCAATGCTCGACATATGGTTTGTCACGTTGGTCCTTATGGCGAATACGACCCTGGGACCGAGGCCAACGAGGAGGTTGCCAACATACTCGCAGGAGTTGTAGAGAGAGTCAAATCAATCTGGGGTCAAGAAGGTGAAGAGGAAGACTACGCAGCCTTCCCCTGGGTGCATGAAGCAGAACCTACTTTGGTAGCCGTAGAAACCTCAGGGCAGCAGGAACTGTGGGGAACTGTAGAAGAAGTTCTGGAAGTTTGTAATCACGTTCCTGGAACTGTTCCAGTGCTAAACATGGCTCACATTCACGCTCGAGGGCATGGTCGTCTCAAGACTTCCGAAGATTATGCGGAATTGTTTGACCAAGCTCGAGAAACATTCGGCGGGAAGACATTCTACTGTCACTTCGCCGGTGTCGAACACAGAATGGGTAACGCTCAACACTACACTCAGATCAAGAAATCCGACCTGAAGTTCGAGCCATTCGCAGAATACCTCGCTGAGGAAGGCGATTGGATGGATATCACAATTATCTCTGACTCACCATTGCTAGAACACGATGCAATGTACATGGTACAACATTACGACAAGGCTCGCCAGAGATTACTTGAGGTTAGAGCGCGCGACGAGCGCAGAATGAAACTCGCTGCAGAATCTGGAATCGATGTCGAAGAATTAGCTCGACGTGAGAAGGAACAAGCAGAAGCACGCAAACAATCACTAGAATCTGATAAAGAGAAGATTGTTGCTGAGATGTCAAAGACTCCTGCTCAAAAGAAAATCGAAGCCAAGAAGGCCGAGGAAGCCAAGAAGGCCGAGGAAGCCAAGAAGGCTGAGAAAAAGCCAACTAAGAAGAAGGACGATGGTAAGATGATGTCCTTCGATGATGACGACGAAGAGTTCGATGACCTCTTCTAATCAGTAGTAATTTGGTGGGACTGGCCGGACTTGAACCAGCGGCCTCCGCATCTTCAGTGCGGCGCTCTCCCAGCTGAGCTACAGTCCCCGTAGCACCCTTGCGATTCCATATTCCCCTTCAATACTTCTGAGGTGTCTAATTCTAATTGTCGCAGGATGAATCATAGCCTTCGCTTTGAATTGCTATAGGTCGCTGACAACAAAATTACCAATATCGCCATGAATGAACTCGTTGAAGGTAGTATGTCTCCGATACTAGAAAAAGTAGAATCTTCTGGATATTGAATTACTTTGATTGTACAAGAAATTGTCTCACTAACCAGATATCCATCCCAATTTTTTGAGTACTCACTGGTTGCCTTTAGGGATATTTTGTAGATGTTTTCAATCGTACCATTACTGGTTAGCGATTGAGTTTCAAATGCTTCGTCTCCCCTAGAATAGTCTGCCCCGTATGAAATTGAATTCGGTGCGAATAATCCAATCCGAACTATTTCGGGGTAGTAAGAGTCAATCAAAACTGAATTTGTATCTTGATTAACAGTCCAGTCTAAATTATTCAGTGCATCTTCATTTTCGATTGATAGAGTAAAATCATCGACAAAATTGCCCATATTCATCACACTAAATCCGTAATTTCCTTCTTCTCCAACTTGAATTTCTAATACACTATCCAAACATGCGAGTTGTAATCCCGGAAACTGAAGGATGTCAACGATTAGGTCTACTGAATTAGTATCATAAGTTGGATTTGGCATTCCATTTACTTGAGTAACTGTAGCATCTATTTGGATTTGGAATGACCCTTTCTGCATGTAATTTTCACCCCGAACAGCCACCTGAAATTCTTCCGATTCACCCCCTGCTAGAGAAATACTCGAAGGCCCAGAAATGCTCAATGGTCCACCTTGATATTGCAACGCAATATCTTCGAAGTGAATGCTAGGATTTGTTACAGTACAATCTACCACTCCAGTAGGATCGGCGCTAGGATAAACCTCGATATCAATGGTGCTAGAATCGCACTCTAATTCCACACCTGGGGTTAATTGTTGAGATTGCATAATTGGTATGAATTGACAGAATAGAAGAATTGTGATTGCACCAACCAGGCAATTTCTTCTAACCATGAAGATCCCTGTAATTCTTCTTTGAATAATCTATCCCCGGCAAGATGCATTTCCAATCCTTCACGACTACTGGACATTATCAAGGACTTGAATTTGCATTTCATTCAAAGAAGCCACACCAGCGGTTGCTGCATTCAATAATGCATCGAGTTCTTCTCTAGTATAGGTGAATTCTTCACCAGTTCCTTGAACCTCGACGAACTTTCCATCAGCCGTCATTACAACATTCATGTCTACATCTGCATTACTATCCAAAATGTAATCCAAATCAGTGTAAACATCTCCATCGATTAGTCCAACGCTAATTGCTGCAAGATCATGAGGGATAACCACATTCTCGTGTGCTACGGCTTCCTCTGCACTTAGCGTAGGCGCTTCCATTCCTGATTTGATTTGCTCGTGAGTCAGCCTCTTATCGGCAGGTAAACAGCGTCCCGATGCAATCAGTCTTCTAACGCACAATCGCATTGCAATGCTTGCGGCTGTGATCGAAGCACAGCGGGTACCTCCATCAGCGTTTAACACATCACAATCTACTGTAATTGCAATAGGGCCAAGGGCCTCTAAGTCGATTGCTCCACGAAGGCTTCTAGCAACCAATCTCTCAATTTCTTGAGTTCGGCCCTTTGCACCGCGCCTCTCACGCTGAAATCGTGAATCTGTAGAACCGGGTAGGAGGGAATATTCTGCGTGTACCCATCCTCTGTTGGCGTCGCGAGGAAACCACCGAGGGAGTGAAGGAGCAACAGTTGCACAGGCGAGAACCATTGTCTCTCCTTGACGGTACAAAACCGAGGCATCTGCATTCGGTGTGAAGTCTAGAGTGACCTCAATGTCTCGTAGTTTGTCAGCTGCCCTATCTGTACCAATGTCTCCAGACTTCATCTTCGCCATGATTCGGCGGCTATCAATCTCCGTTAATATGTAACGCGGAATTATTCCAAGTTTATTTTCGCGCGTGAGGAGGTCGAAATGAGTCGACAACAGAAGATTCTGTTGTGATGTAAGGCCCTCCAATCAAGTCGACACAATAAGGAACTGCAGCAAATATTTCATCTAGAATTTCTCTAATCGAACGTGGAGACCCTGGTAGGTTGAGAATCAGAGTCGAACCACGAATACCAGCAGTCTGTCTAGAAAGTACAGCGGTTGGCACGTGCTTGAGTGAAATTGCCCGCATTTGTTCACCGAAGCCCGGAAGCATTCTCTCACAAACTGCTTCGGTTGCCTCTGGTGTAACATCTCTCGGCGCAGGCCCTGTTCCACCGGTGGTGATGATNACTGAACATNCNTCTTCACACAAATCGATGAGAGCCTNNTCGATAACNTCCTGCTCATCTTCGACCAGTCTTCTCGAAACCTCCCAAGGCGAGGTTAGTGCCTCTTCTAGGAATTGNTTGATTGCNGGNCCACTTCGGTCTTCGTATTCTCCNGCAGTNGCNCTGTCAGAGGCNGTTAGAATACCGAANNGGCAGGTCTCATCAGCGCTCATCAGAGTTTGACAGCAGCGCTGAGATGAAAACACAGTCGGTCATTAATCCTCAATTTCCAATGAGTATCTTCAAAGACCGTCAAGGCTCGTCCACTTATCCCGGAGATGATGTGGTGTCGAGCCTACCCCAACACACACTGAGTAACATCGCTCTGAATGATGATACCGAATGCACAGCATTCGATCGTTCCCGTGTTCATATAGGCTCGATGCTTTGCCTCTGAACGTAGGTGAAACGATGAGTGACGATGGAAGGTATGCGACACAGATTGCTGTGGTCAAAGAAGAATGCAAAGACGCAGATGAAGCTGAGATAATCAAGGAATTCAGGAGATATGAGGAAGAATTTCTGATACCTCCTGAAGACGCTCTTCGCTCTGTAATTCGAAAGTTCCAAATTGCTGCGGGTCAAGAAGTATCTACCATTTCTTCTCGCTCACGTCCGGCNATTGCAGAGAAAAAAGTAACAAAATTCTCTGAACTAAAGGATGATGACAAGAATGTCACTATTGAGGTGGCTGTGGTTTCCTACATCCCAAAGATACAGACCGTTCGAGGTGAAGAACGACAGATAGCCTATGGTTGGGTTGAGGACAGTCCGTGGGAGGGTGAGAGAGAGCGCTGGGATTTCACCGACTGGGGTGACCACTCTCAGAATCTAACTCCTGGCTCAGTAGTTCGATTGGAAGGAGTTTCAGTAAATTTCTGGAATGACCGCCGCTCGATTAACATCAATCGCCCAAGCCGAGTTACCGTCCTCAAAGAAGGCGGTCAGCCAGTCACCAAGATTTCAGACGAACCGGTTCCAATCTCTGAGGCAGGAGAGGCAGAAGGTATCGTCAGCGTAGTTGCAAGAGTTCTCTCAAAGAAAGACGATCAAATCGTCAAGAAAGATGGAAGCGGTACACTGGACATTGTTCGTGGCCGATTAGCGGACCCCTCCGGCACAATCGGATTCATTTCATGGAGAGATTTCGAGCATGAGGTGGGCTCTTTAATCAAAATAGATCGAGCGCAAATCCGTAGATTCAGAGACACCCCTGAAATCAACATTGGGGACTTAACAAAAATCGAGCCCTTCCATGACAGTTCCTTTGCTAGTATGGACGATTTACAATCCGTAAATCGCTCAACGATTTCGGAACTGCGAGACGGAGCCCGAGACATCGAGATTACTGTGCAGGTAGAAAATTGGCAGGCTCGAACCTTCACTAACGCAGATGGTGAGGAAAGGACAGTTCGTAGCGGTGATGTAATGGATCCAACTGGCCGTTGCCGCTTGACTTCTTGGGGCGAAATGAGCCCGGAAGCGGGTGCCTTCCTTCATCTCAAAGGTGCTAGGGTACAATTTTGGCAAGGTTCTCCTGACTTAGTCATCGATTCTGCAGAACAAGTCATCGATTTATCCGACCCACCATGGGATGCGATAGATCCAGCCGATCATTGGGTTGAGGTTGACCTCACAGACTTGGTCAACGGTGGTTCACGCCGTGGGATTAGAACTGCCGGAACCGTTGTTGCAATAGCAAATAATTCTGGTATTATCGAGAGATGCCCAGAGTGTCGCAGAGTCATGCGTGAAGGAGAGTGTGCAGAGCATGGACCTCAGCGTGGAGATGAAGATGTACGACTTCGATTCGTTCTCGATGATGGGATTTCAAACGCNTCCACTCTGATTGGAAAAGAAGCTACAGAAGCACTTACTGGTATGGACCAAGCGCAAATCAGAGATGCCATAGACGCCAATACTAGGGCAGGATATATCGCCACTCTAAGAGAGAGATTCCTGGCAAGAAAATTGCACGTCAATGGCCGTGCTATGGTAGATACTCAGGGCGCCATTTTGATGGCAGATTCAGTCGAAGTAGATACACGAACACCCGAAGAAGCCGCAAATGAAGTAATGGCTCGCTGGGGGGTGGTATTGTGATGAATCAAGCAACTAGAAGAAGCCGGCAAACAGCTATCCGATTATTCGCTCAAGAGTATATGGATGCTGATTTGCCTGAGGAAGGAGCAGGAGAGTATGACCCCTCATTCGTAATCACCAAACTTGGTGCTAAGGTCAATCGAGCCTTAGTTGGAGGAGTAATTGACAGGGTCGAGCGAAGAGAGACAGAAAGTGGCTCATTTTACACCGCTCATCTTCGAGATCCAACAGGAACTCATCGATTCGAAGTAGCGTCATTCCAACCAGAACTCCATGCTGATATCGAAGAGATTCTGAATCGTTTTGAAAGCGGGGATAGATTCCTCATGTTGTTGGTAGGTAGGGCTCGTTGGTTTGAAACCGAAGATGGTGGAATGTTCACATCATTTAGAGCAGAAGAATTCAGTATTGTAGACAAAGACCTCTACACTCATTGGTTGGTTGAAGCATCTGAAGCAACTCTGCGTAGATTGGATGCCTACGAAGCCTCAATTGAATCTGACCTTACACCCGCCGCGCTAGAATCGGCAGGAGTTCCCAGCGACCTGATTGACGGGATGGTCCTTGCGAGAGGCCATTACGGAGAATTCGATACTGAGAATTACCGAGTAGGAATTCTACAGTCGCTCTCAATGGCAACTGGTTCTGATGCGATTATTGAAGCGCCACCTGCCCAACCAACCTTGGAACAATCGAATGAATCCGCCGGTGAAGTAATTCAGNCTCCTGTNCCGACAGGTGATGTATCTGANATCCTGTTGNAAACAATTCGAATGAAAGACGATGGCGATGGAGTAGATTACGATACCTTAGTCCACGCAGCGGTAGTGGCGGGACATAGCCGTGAAGAGGCAGAAGATGCTATCGACAATCTTCGAGACATCGAAGGTTCGATTATCGAGCCAAGATTCAGTTTCTTCCGATTGACTCCTGAGTGATTTTATCGAAGTCCTGCGATTATTCGCTCAGCCTCTGTCATTTTCGCCCTAATCCTAGCGATTGCATCTGAATCTTCAGCTCCTGCTTTTGGAGCACTAACAGGAGTTGCTCCAAGTTCTTGGAAAGCGACATCACGAGAGCCCTTTGCTTCAGCAATTCTACTCGCGACCAAAAGTAGACGAGTACTGGTCATCTCATCTTCAACAGGCCATCCTCTTCTGACAGCTATTCGCAGGAATAATTCCTCTTCCTGCTGAGACCATCGGCCACCATGACTGTTGAGAATTGTCCCTATCATACGCTCGATGTCTCTAATCATTCCAGCAAGACTTTGCAAGGTTGAATTTTTTCCTTTTCCATCGCTTTTTGATAGTAAATCTGCAGCATCTTCCATTTGATGTTGGGGAAGAGGTTGTAAGAAATCAATAGGATTTTCAGGGACCTCAATCATAATCACCTCTTCTTTGGGTTCAGTCTCTTCATTTGTTTGCACGCTAGAGGTTTGAACATCCGGTAGGCCATTTCTTCTCAGTGAGCGTTTGATTTGCCCCCATCCGCGACCTTGGCTTGCAAGAACTCCAGCAACTCTCCCCATCAGAACGGTCCTAGTTCCGGTTAATTGCAATTCTAACTTTTGACACAGGGAGTGTAACTTGTCCCGTTCCATTTCAGCGAGATTCTCCACGGTGAGCCGTCTCGAATCATAATTCAAGTGGAGCCAGAGCCTTTGTCTCCTCTCTTTGTGTGAGCCGGAGGATTTGATTCCAAAGATCTTCAAAATATCTCCTAACTCTAGGTGTGACATCGCCTGTATTCCGTCCCAACTAAAATCATAATCTCCCATCACTTGATTTCTAATTAGGCGAGCCCTAAGGACTTCAACAGAGCCATTTTTTCGGAATCCAGCAGATTCTGCTCGCTCTCTTAATTCCATTAATCGAGCTCGATACAACTGGTCGAGCAATACTCGATCAACCGACATCATGACCACCGATAAGGTTCGAGCGAACTCTTCGCCGTCTTATCGCTTACTCAATATTTGAGTAATCATAGTAGGGTTTTGAGGGTTGAGAGAAATTGCCGTCACTTCTCTAAATCAATCCAAGGGTCCTTTGCGGGAAGTAGTCCCTGACGACTTCTTTGTTCAGGTATTGGGCTGCTAGCGGTAGTCAACATTCGCTCCCAGTCTTTTGCCAATGCAATTACCGAATTCTCGAGATTGGAAAGAGGAACTAATCTCTCTATAGAAACGGTTTGCATACCATCGTCTGAGAGGAATTCCATGCGTATTTCGACATGAACTTCAGTGGTCTCAGTTTCTCCTTCAGGGTCGTGGAAAACGGTTTCCATTGTTAGGTCGAAGAATTCCTCTGCCTGTCGCATAATCGCTCCGACTTGCCTGTGTCGAACTAGAATCGCGATTCTATCAAGTTCGCTCTCAGATAATCCGCCAATGAGATTGTCCTGAGTCCACCATACAGTTTCTCCTTCTAATTCTGATATTTGTTGNATCAATTTTCTCGGAAAACCACTACGCCCAATCAGAACCACAAGGTCAGCATAAGGCACAGGGAGATACCTATCTCCTTCTCTCTCTTCAGGGTCTATGCCGAGNACAGTTCTCCTGCTTGAGCAATGAATTGAATTGAATACTTCACGTGAGGTNACAAATCCGTCGATATCCCCGTTACGTCGAAGTTTTTCCATCCAGCGAGCGATTTGATCTTCAGAATCAGGTCTATCTTCGATCTCATGAATTGATGCGTAGGCCTTGCTAGAGAGTAAGCGCAATCCACGACGAGCCCGCTTAAGCTGCCGTCGAATGATTTTATCATCGCAGAGAATTATAGCGCCTTTGGGCTGATACCAAATCCGATTTTCACTAACCAAAAACCTAGCAGGTCTCCTTGGAGCTCTTGCGCCTAAAACTTGACAGCCTGCTTCCAATAATTTGATTTGTTTACCATGTAGTAAACGAGCAGGCATAGCAAGNAGATCTAATTCTCCTTCTTTCAGGCTTTCAATAGCCTCTTCCAGGGTATCAACCGGAGTGATTTCNAGTTCTAAATCNCCAGCTTCTTCTGAGGACAAAAAATCCTCTAAATTTTTTGAAGATAGGCAATGAGGATGGTCGAGTGATGCGACTTTTACTCGTTCTTCCACAGCGTCCACCTCGAGGGGGGAGCACGCAACGTGCCCGTTTGTGGGGTCACACACCCGTTGATATAGGCACCCCCTCACCATCGGGATAGATGGTATCCCTCAGCAACCGTCAGATGAGTCTAGAAGGACTCAGAGACCAGGTTGAAGAGGCATTGGAAAATTTCGTACAAGATAGGCTGACCAAGAACGATGCTCCCGCCATGAGCCTGGCTCGTGACTTGCTATTATCCGGAGGTAAAAGATACCGACCAATCGTTGCCTTACTAGCCTACCAAGCGGCAGGTGGCAAGGACTTAGATTCAGTTATGGATTTGGCTCTAGCCAGCGAGTTAATCCACACAGCGACCCTAATTCACGACGATATCAACGACCAAGCAAAGACCCGTCGTGGGCTTCCAACTCTACATTCAGCACATAGCCAATCTCATGGAATAATTGCTGGAGATTATCTGTTTGTGCTTGGATTCGGACTCGGTGGCAAATTCGATGCTCGAATTGTAGACCGAATGGCCGAGACTTCCGCCAATATCGCCGCCGGCGAATTATTGCAAATCAAGCACATAGCNGACTTAGCTACAACTCCCGAAGACTACTATGCAATCATCGATGGAAAAACCGCTGGACCATTCGCCAGCGCCTGCTCTTGTGCAGCGATGCAGGCCGACGCTGAGCAGACAATTGTAGACACTCTCGATGATTTTGGATGGGAAGTCGGTCGAGCCTTCCAATTGGTCGATGATTTACTTGATTTGACCGGAGATCCATCGATGGGTAAGCCAAGAGGTACCGATGTTCATGAGGGTAAGATGACCTTACCAATCATTCATGCTCTAACTATGCTTCATGGTGTTGAGAGAGAACAACTTGCAGATGTCCTGCAAAACTTCAGCGATGACAGGTGGGGTGAACTCACCGAATTGCTTGAGAGTGCTGGCTCATTTGAATACGCCAAGCAATTGATTCAGAATCATATCGACCG
Source organism: Methanobacteriota archaeon (assembly GCA_002685415.1). Lineage (GTDB taxonomy): Archaea > Thermoplasmatota > Poseidoniia > Poseidoniales > Thalassarchaeaceae > MGIIb-O1. The sequence continues at coordinate 2,652 of NYXO01000034.1, read as the reverse complement.
AGCACAAGAAAGTCTCGAATCTTTACCAGATACGGATGCGAAAGCATTGATGATCGAGATCGCAAAACTTTCACGCGGGCGACGCACCTGAGGTGGCCAAACAACGCACTGAGCGGTGATTTTCATGGTCGAAAGAACTGATTGGGATGTTATCGTAATCGGAGGAGGTCCTGCAGGCTCTACCGTAGCTCGTTATGTTGCAGAAGGTGGAAAGGACGTCTTAGTCATCGATGGTAGAGAGTCCATAGGTAGCCCTCTTCAATGTGGGGAATTAGTTCCCAGCAACGAGGAGATGAAGCGACTTTGTCCAGACGTTCCAGAGGTTGATGATCTACTACAAACACCCGAACACGCAATCTCGATGAGAACTTCACAAATGCATTTGGTACCACCATCAGGACGACCACTTCGCTATCCATTCGAGGGCCTAATGCTCGATAGAGTAGCACACGATGAGTGGTTGGTAGACTTGGCTAAATCCAAAGGTGCAAATTATCTGACTGGCGCAAGAGTTGATTCTGTAAATGAAGAAACCGTTTGCCTAAGAGATGGACGAGAATTTACTGCCAGAATTATTGTCGGTGCAGGAGGCCATAATGACCCACTGCGCCGCAGTCATTGGGACGAATCGAGCCTTAAAATCCCCATTAAATTCGTTCTGATGGATGGCGACTTTGGCGATGCTGTAGAACTCCACTTTGGTTCAATGGCTCCCGGAGGTTATGCCTGGATGTTCCCCAAACAAGGTGGTGCAAATATTGGCGTTGGTATTCAAAATAAATTTGCCAAAGGGCGCTCATTGAATCTGTTTGCAGAGGATTTCATCCAAAGATATGGTGACACGGTAACTTTCGCAGGAGCGGGTTCTCTACCCATGTCGGGAACGATTGATTGCTTCGTCAAAGAAAACCATCTTCTTGTCGGAGATGCCGCCGGTATGGTTCTTCCATCAAATGGTGCAGGCATTACCATCGCAATGGTTGGTGGCAGAATTGCTGGTCAACAGATCGTTTCTCACCTAGAAAATGGAACTCCACTAGATGAATACGAGAAAGAATGGAAGAGACAAATGGGTTCAGTGATGCGAAATTCGAAATTATCATTCAAAGTTGGTAGTTGGATTATGAGACTTCCAGATTGGATTCTAAATCTTGCTTTTAATCCGCTTACGAAACCCTTTGTTTGGCGCTTTGTGACCTGCAGGAAACCATTCATTATTTTCTGAATTAATCGGTTTCAAACCTGTGTAATTCACGGCTTGAAGACACGAGTATATATGCAGTGAATGAAGGAATATACATTTCTTGATAACCCACACCTCGATAGTAAGGTCATGACAACAAGAACTGTACTTGTGGTGTTGATTGCTAGCTACGCATCCTTTGCGGTTACCGCAATGACAATCACGCCACTACTTAGCTAAGCCAAAGATTTCAAGGTGGTAACAAAGATGGTTTTCAAAACACTATTTGCGATGTTAGTCTCCGGATATGTATCATTCGGAGTCTCAATNATGGCAACAGGGGGCTTNCCCCAATCCGATATGGCNACAATAACANTGTCCTTCTCGGTAGTNTTTCTGATGAGNTTCTCAATGATGTCGATTGCCTTAGCNCCNAAGTCGAAGAGACTGTTNGCNTAGNGGAAAATCNATTAGGAACNGTGCATTGACCNGACTTATGAAGCCAATTGGTGAAATCGAAGAGGACCTTGCAGACAAGACTGAACCTATACTCGGATTCAGACCCTCTTCAAAGATTAAGAGAGGACCTATTGGAATAATTATCAGCATAATTTGTGTAGCGATTGTATTGTTAGAATTGAATCGTTCAGGCGTAATTTAGACTTGCTATAAGTTGTCAGGCGGTTAATCAATGAGCGAGAGAATCAACATTTCTTCAGGTGCGCCATGGGAACCTATTGCTGGATACTGCCGTGCAGTCAGAGTCGGCCAATTCATAGAGGTAGCCGGAACTACTGCTGTGGATGCGGAGGGAAATTTCTTTGGAGAAGGGGATGCAGGTGCTCAAACCCAGTATGTCCTTGAGAAAATCCAGCATGCTATAGAACAGGCAGGAGGTGCCATGTCGGATGTTGTCCGCACTCGGATTTATGTTACCGACAAAGAGGACATGATGGAGGTTGCAAAGGTGCACGGGAAATTCTTCGGTGAAATATTACCAGTCTCTACTGGCGTAGAGATTAGCGCTCTGGTAGATGACAGGTTACTAGTGGAAATCGAGGCAAGCGCGATAATTAGCTCAGATTCCTGAGACATGAGTCATCTCTACTCACATATCCGTACGAAAGAGTATAGACTTCCACGTCATGGTCCTTGTATGGGAAAACCGTCGGTTATTCGAATGTGGATTACCAACAAAAATAACAAGGAAATCACCTCTGAAATGATTGAATCCATGGAGGACTTTCTTTCAATTGCAATTCAGAATGGTTGCATTGGTTCAACATTTGCCGAAGACGACGTACGCATCATTGTCTACACAAGATGGTCGGACGAGATGGTTTTGGAGCAGTTTCGTTCATCGGAAGAATACAAGATAAAAGAAGGAAAAATAATCCAATCATTTGCTGCTGCAGGTTTCAAAATTCCTGATGATATACTGTTTAATTCAACTGCCAAAATTTTGTTCA
>NYXO01000033.1 GCA_002685415.1 Methanobacteriota archaeon | reverse complement strand
AGATGCATGTATTCCATCTGGGCAGATTACATTGGTCCATGTTACACCTGTAATATCTGCAGGTCCGTATGATGGGTTTAGGTAGGCAAGTCTTGCACCAGTTAGGTCAGCACCTGTTAGATCAGCACCCCTTAGATCTACATCATACATCCATGCATTTGTTAGATCAGCACCTGAAAGGTTGACACCCATCCAATTACTGCCACCATACATGACAGCGCCCGATAGGTTAGCACCGGACAAATCACTCCATCTGAATTCTGTGTAGGCTAATTGACTACCAACGAATAATGCATCGCTGAAATCACTTTGTCTCCATATACCTTGGTACATTTGGGCACCGGAAAAATCAGTACGATGGAATGTAGAAAAGAGACCGTTTGCACCAGCTAGTTGAGCGTTAACGAAGCTAGCGTCGGAAAAGTTGGAATAAGATAAACTAGCATTATCCATCATTGCGAAATCAAAAATTGGTGGGTCCATTTGTACCCCCAAACCATTATTGAAATTGAACAATTGTGCACCTCGGAAATCTAGGTAAGAGAAGTCATTAATCGCTCTAGTTTCATCCAACCTGTTCTCAAGATCTAAAATCGATGCTTGCAGATTTGACTGAAGTGATTGTAGAGATTGTTGCAAAGAGGCGATTTGAGAACTGTAGTCTCCATCAGTTGTGTTCTCGTTCTCCAAATCATCAACAATTAGTGAAATCTGATTTATCGAGTCTTGGCTAGTCTGCAGGTTATTCTGTAGAGTATTCAATGAGGCTAGTAGATTATCGAAAGATGCCGCATTTGTTGCATTAATTTCATCCAAAGACTGGCTATTTGCAATCGCCGCTGCTTCTAATGCGGCTATGTAACTAGATTCCAATTCATCTATTGATTCCTGGTACGCAATCAAGGATTCTTGGTAATCTGCGTCAAGGGTCTGAATCGCCTGCATATTTGCGGATTCTATCTGCGAAATGGAGGCTAACAAATCTGAGTTTGTTTGTTCCTGTTCCGCTAGGGCAATTGTCAATTCCTGTTGTGAAGCTTCTAACTCGGCGATTCTTGAATCGTGATCGACGGTTTGGGCATCATTCGAGGTTGTACATCCTGCTAGGCTGGATGCGATCAGTAGCAAGGCTAGTGCTGCGACTCTGGTCTGCATATATTTGCGATTGAAATGTTAGACATAAACAGATTGGGGGGTTTTCTTGATACAATAAACGCTTCAATAGTACGGAAAGATAGCCAATCTATCAGTTACCATTGGACCTTTCCAAAGCACTTTGACGTGCTTCGACGAGTATTGATTCCCACTTTACCTTCAATTCAGATTCAAGCGCTTTCAGCATCTCCTTGATTTCCTTCTCTGAGAGATCCTCACGCTTGGCGAATTGATTCTCCAATTTCTCAAACAACTGCTTCTCTCGCTCTTTACGCGTCTCGGCCAACTTTTGTTCCATCTCGACTTCTTTCTCTAAGGCCATCTCTTGACGCTTGAGTAACAATGCTGCTTCCATTGTCTCTCGCTCTGCCGCAAACCAGCGGTCTAACTCGGCTAGAAGACCTGCTTCGGCTTCTTCTTCTAGTGATTTAAGTCGGACATCAACATCAGCAATCATACCCTTTTCGAGAGACTTAGTTTCGCTAGCGAGTTGCTTTTCGAGTTCTTTCTCTCTCTCCTTTCGAGTCTTTGCTAATCTGTCTCGCATAGCAATCTCTTGCTCCAAGCGATATGATTCAACTTGACGATGTACCTTGGATTCAGATGCTTCCCTAAGGTCCATCTCAACCCGACGCTCCATCCTTTCCATATCTTGAGCCGCCTCTAATTCGAGTCGGTCGTTGAGGAAGGCTTTGCGTCGCTCAAATTCAGTTTCCATCTCTCCCTTCAAGCGTTCTCGAAGTTTTCCAGTGTGTTCCTCTATCCTTCGATCACGCTCTAGATCTAATTGTTCACGAAGCCGATTTTCCTCTCGACGTAGTCTGTGTAGCATTTCTTCTCTCAGAAGTCGCTCTTCTCGCTCAAGAGCCTCGGTTTCGAGACGTTCCATCTCGACTTCCAGTTCTGCCCTCATATCGGCTTCGATTCGATGTAATTCCTCCTCAAACAGGATATCATTGGCCTTGCGAAGGGCTCCTCGCATTCCCTCGACTCTTTCTCCCATTTCTGCGACTCGCCTTCTGCGCTCTCTTCGCATTGCTGAGCGCAGCTTACTCTCATCGTCCAAACGGTCACGAGCGCGGCCCAGTGTATCGATTGCAGAGGCCGCGGAACGGACGTGAGCCTCTCTGAGAGCCGCTAATTCATCGACGCCTTCGGCGTCATTATCGGCTGGAGACTTGCTCTCGCTCAACTTCCCATCCCCATTTGGACGGTATCTGACCCCTATTTGAGAGCGCAGGGTCAGAAACAGCCGTAGGCTGCATTTTCGATAGGCTTGAGGAAATTGCCAGTTTCAATCAGAAAGTGACGTTGAATCCGGTCTCACAAGCCGGGCAAGTGAGTTGTCTCTTTCCTGGTTTAGGGCGTATTCGAAGTGTTCGATCACAGCCCGGACATTCTATCTCTACCTTGACCACTTTCTCAGTCAATGTGAAGCCACCAGAACAGGCGCCGCAGGTTAGTTCGATTGGTCGCTCATCAGTGCCAGCGACTAAGATTGTGTGACAGTGAGGACAAGGTACCTTCTCCTCTTTCAGTGCGTCAATTGTTGGCTGATGGCTTACCTTGCATACAGCACCGCAAACCTCGCACTCAATCTCGCCTAGTCCAGGCGGCAACATGTGCTCGCAGTGAGCGCATTCGGCAAGTGGAGGAGCGTGTTTCGACTCTATCTCGACCTTGTCCATTATTCCATCCCCCCAAGTTTCGGTTAATCAAGCGGTCGATGGTGGGCTTCCTTCACCNCCGGAAAATAGCACCCCAAAGGCNTCGCGAATATCAAGCAGCAAATCTTTCGCTAGGTCGAGTAAAACACCGANTCTTCTTCCTCCCNCGCCAGCNACAAACATNCCATTGAGTATGANTAGGAANACACTAGCTTCGTGGATTGCTATTCCTGCTGCAATACTAGTGTTGATTCCGGCTAAAGTGGTAATGATTAGCACCAAAGTAACCAGAACTGATACCGCAATATTGGCATTGACTACACGTCTAGTTCTCTTTGAAAGTTGAATGAGATTTGCTAGGGCTCTAGGGTCTTCTCCTGGAATTAGAACATCTGCGGCGTCCAAATTCACCTGTTCTCCACTTCCCACCGCAACTCCAATATCTGCTGCAGCAAGAGCTCCAGAATCGTTGAATCCATCTCCAGCCATGAGGGTGCGACTTAGTTTTGCTCGCTCTGCAACCCATGAGGCCTTACCCTCAGGATCAACATTCCCGCGACAAATTTCAGGATTAATTCCCAGTCGCTCCGCAAAGGCCTCCACCGATGCTTGCTCGTCCCCACTAAGTATCTCAACAGTGATACCCTGTTGCTGTAATTTCTCTACCATTTCGTGAACGCCCTCTCGAGCATCATCATGGGCGAATGTGAATGCTGCAACGGCCTCACCGTCAATAGCCAATACACTGGCTCCATAGCCAGCATGACGGCTATCTGCAAGAGCAGAATCGATTTCATATGGTATCTTGATTCCCTCAGACATTAGCCAGTCAGCCCGACCAAGAATAACTGATAATCCACGCATAGAACCCCTAACTCCTGCATCACCATCTTCGATATCAGTTATTTTTGTAATCGCCTTACTACGCTCAGATGCCGCCTCGATTATTGTGGTGGCGTAAGGGTGATTGCTTCTCTGTTCAAGTCCCGCAGCAATTCGTAGTGCACTCTCTTCTGTCTCATCCCCAGCCACCACGATTGAAACCAATCTAGGGCGCCCGCTGGTAAGTGTTCCAGTCTTGTCAAGAAGTGCTAACTCAATTCCAGCGGCGGACTCGATTACATCTCCTCCGCGAGCGACTAATCCTATTGCTGAGGCACTTGATAGAGCCGTAGCGTGAGGAACAGGAGCCGCTAGAAGAAGTGAACATGGGCATGATACAACCCACAGAACTAGCATACCTACTATATCGCCAGTAATTGCTCCGTAAATTGCTGAGCCCACCAAAACAAGCGGTACCCAAATGGCTGTGAATCTCTCGATTATTGTTTGAGTCCTTGTGGGTTGTTCTCGGTATTTTCTGACTAATTCAATTAGGTCGGCCAATCGAGTTTCTTGGCCGGTCGCCTCCGCCTTTACATGCAGAGGGCCGCGTGTAATTGTCAGACCGGCTTCAACAAATGAGCCGGAACTCACTGAAACTGGCATTGGTTCTCCGGTGAGTGGAGCTTTGTCGATTGCTCCTGTACCATCTACTACTACCCCATCAACTGGCACAACTTCTCCGGACCGAACCTCTACTATATCTCCGGGTTCTAAAGCGGCGACTGGGGTCCACTCATCATCGCATGGATTGTCGATATTCTGACCTTCTCCAACTAATCTAGCACGCCTTGGGAGCCTATCCAAGCCGCCCTGCATCGCTTCTCGAGCACGTACCAATGCACTCTCTTCAAGATGCCCTGCAAGAGCAACTAATCCTGTTACAATCAAAGCCTCCGGCCATTCCTTGAGGTATAGTGCGCCAAGAACCGCTAAAGAAGTTAGAACTTGGAATCCTAAAACTCGGTTTTGGATGCTTGCGATTGCGGCTTGAAACATCGGTAAACCAGCAAATAAAACCCCCAAAACAGTGATTGCACCAGGAACCCACCAATGCATTTCTACCATTTCAATGGCGAATACAGCGAACAATAGTGGAATCGTCATTACGGCACCAATCAATTGCANCTGATCGGGGCGCAATCTCTTGTTTTTCGACTCCACGAGAGTATATTCTCCTAGTAATCTGCGAAGACTTTCTTCGGTCATTTCAGCAACTTTTAGCGAATCGGTGGGAACTCTTTGTAATTCGATTCGGCCATCATCAAGACTAGCGTTCAGAATTCCTGGAACCTCAAGCAAGGCATTGCGTAGACCTTTGCGATCGACCCCCAATCGATTAGACACTTCACCTGCTGTCTTTCCCTGAACTAAGCGCCATTCAACATCTGGTGAGTGACCAAGGCTGTCTAATACTGATGAAACTCGTGATACCCTTCCTCTGGCTAAATCAAGATTGACTCTGACGTTACCCTCTGTTGCCGAAACCACGACTTCAGTTGTTCCTGGTAATCGATTGACTGCACGGGTGGCCTTCATTGCACAATCCGGACAATCCATACCTCGTATTTGCCACTCGAATTGCTCGACTCCATCGACTACTAATTCGGCTTCCATCAAGTTAGTTGAATCTACACCCTCTCCTGAAATTGGCTTAACTTTCTCAAGAGATCCATCATCAAGAACCAATTCTTCTCCCGATTCTACATTTACAACTTTTTTCTCACGAGCGTCAGAAATGCTCGAACGAATTTTGCTAACTCCTTCACCGAGCATCCCTTGTATCCCAGAAATTGCACCACTCAGTGAACCAATTTTCGCTGAATTATCACTCACTGACCGAACTTCAGATGGCTTGGTCGACTCAGACTTTTCCTGAGTCGAATCATCTTCCTCATCATCTAAGATGAGAAACTCGTCCTCAGACACACCCTGTGCAAGAGATAGATACACATCAACCTGAGGGGGAAGAAGACAACGCTTCGACGGTGGAATCATCAACGTTGACCCAACCGAAAAGACGTGGAATTACCAGAGTTAAGCAACTTTGAGATGATTATCTTCGATATCGACGGTACTTTACTAGATATCGAAGGCTTCCNAGAAGAATTAATTCCTCTAATTCGAAAAATCGAACAATTAGGATANACTATTTCACTTGCAAGTGGAAGGACTTTACCCAACGTGACGCCGATTCAACAAAGTTTGGCAGTATCTGGATTTGTGGTCGGAGANAATGGAGGCATGGTGTGGGACACACATGCCGGATTCCCTATTCAGGCACTTGCAGATGGAAGGCGCGCACGAGAAGCAGCGAATTGGTTGGCCGGCGAAATAGACGGATTAGACCCTGCTGGAATCGAGTCTAACCGNTGGCGAGAAACCGAATGGTGTCTGAAAGAGATTGGGAATTATGAGGTTATTAGAGATGCGATTGCTGCCTCGCAGTATAACGATTTATCGGTTGTACCAACCGGATTTGCGATTCATCTTTGCATACCAGGACTTGACAAAAGTACTGGTGTTGATTTCGCTCTAAAGCAGAGAGGTATTGACCCATCGCGAGTTATTGCGGTTGGGGATGCCGCTAACGACATACCAATGTTTGAGTTATGTGGATTTGCTGTAGCGGTCAATGACGAACATGACGGGGTAGCAGATGCTGCCGATATCATTACTGAACAAAGAGGGACTTCTGGAACAATAGAATTCCTCAAACAATTTATCCAAGCGGTTGAAATACCCTGAGTGAACCGAAGGTTCGTGCTCCGTTAATTCCGATTTGATCATGGAACGAAAATACGAGGACATAGTAGACCTGTTAGTTAGGTGCCTTGAAGCTTGGCTAACTTGGCTAGAAGAAGACAACAATAACTTAGCAGCGGAAAAGGAAGAAAAGAAATGGCGTGCAGAAAATGAGGCTTACTCTCTGAACGAGTTTACCTACAACTGGGAGTTCACAGAGAAGTGGGAATAAGTTGGTGCAGGCGGCAGGATTTGAACCTGCGAAGCACTACGCAGAGGATCTTGAGCCCTCCCCCTTTGACCACTCGGGTACACCTGCACAACTTCCGAGGAGCAATGCCCTCTTGATTCCAGCGGCTCGAACCCCACTCTAAGGAGCCTAAGCAGCGAGTCTGACGGAATGGTTGATTTAGCGACTCGGCACGCTACCATACGAACCGCTTCGCGTGTATGGAGGCTGATGCTATGAGGTTAAGCAAAAACCAACTACAAGCGGTCGAAAAGGCCCTCTTTGAGGTTGCTCGTAAGCAGAAGTCTTCTGCCGGACCAGTAGAACTTCCATTACCGGACTTCTGGGCATCTGTTGGACAGTTGACATCTAGTTTGGAAGCCGAACTATCAGAAACTGTTCGATCTGAAGGGATGACCGCGAAGGCGCAATTGCAAACCCGTAGGCTTGGCAATGTGAGAACATTGGTTACAGATCTGACTCGTATTCGAATGAATGCCTTCACTCAGCACGCTATTTTGGTCAATCTGATGAAAGGTGGAGGCGCTGAGGCCGCAGCGGCCGTACAACACCTCAGCGTCATAGATTGGGAGAGGCATGACCCCACCGAAAGGGCATACTATCAGAGTCTCGGTCACTTGGTTGACAAGTACAAGCATGATGTCGCTTGGAAAGAATTAGTCAACGGAAGTAATGGAAGAGCACCACCCACTACGCATCCTGAGCCTAGCCCCGATGCCTCTCTAAGCGAGTTCACCGAAAGCGCTCCTGAACCAGAGGTACAAACTCCTCCTCAAGTGACTGTGGCCAATCCGAACGAAACCTGGGATGATCCAGAGTTCGATGAGGAAGATCGGATTCGAGCGATGGATGGTTTTCCTGATAGAGCAACAGGTGCTGACCCTCACCCACCTGAAGAAATCAGTGTTTCAGAAACCATTGGTGGAGATTTGATGAGAATTAGAATCTTACAGGATTTATCAGATCCAATAATCGCCGAAGATGGTTCTGAAATTACACTTGTTGAAGGTGATGTAGAGTCTTGCCCAAGTCTGATTGCAGAGACATTAATTGCCGCTGGATTAGCTGTCGCAGCGCCACTCTGAGCCAGCGCCAATGATTATCCAGCGTCTGTTGACGAGACTATGTCTGCGGTAGATGCCATGGGTGAGACAATTAGCGAAAATAGAGTCAAAGAATTACGCAAATTATTCGATGCTGACCCCTCAGCAAAATTAGCTCAAAATGCTGTTTCAAACAATGACTTATTGGAAGTTGCTTTGGATAGAGATTTAGTTCAAGAAATCGATTTTTCATTCTCAACTAAATTAGACAAATGGAAAGTCACTCATCAAAAGAGAAGTGGCCGATGTTGGTTATTCGCCACTCTGAACTTATTCCGACCAAGCACTATGGAGAAAATGAATGTGAAAAATTTCGAATTCAGTCAAGCTCACATTCACTTCTGGGATAAATTCGAGCGAGCAAACCACTTCTATGAGGCAATTATTGAGACTGCTGATCGCCCTGTCGATGATCGTACAATCGGCTTCCTACTCGGTGACCCAATAGGAGATGGCGGTCAGTGGAATATGGCAATGAATCTGATNAGAAAACACGGCCTAGTTCCAAANTCGGCTTATCCAGAATCTCAATCATCATCTAGTACTCGCTACATGAATGCAAATCTCAAGGATATATTGAGAACAGGAGCCTCAGAAATTCGGGAGATTCTCGATTCCGGAGGAAGTGTTGACCAGGCTCGTGCTCACAAGCAATCGCGACTTGCTGATATCTGGCGAATTCTTTGCATCCACCTAGGAACGCCGCCAGAAAAATTCGATTGGCAATGGGAGGATAAAGATGGAAAGTTGCATCGTAGAGGAATGATGACTCCTCTTGAATTCGCCGATGAATTTGTTGAAATCGATTGGGAGGATTATGTTTGTATCGTAAACGACCCAAGGAACGAATACTACCAAACCTACACTGTTGATTATTTGCAAAATGTTGCTGGNGGGCCACCTGTGGTCTATCTGAATGTTCCAAGCCAGGAGATGAAAGNNATCACTCAGAGCTTGTTGGAGGATGGATTGCCNGTTTGGATGGGTTGTGACGTAGGTAAGCAAATGCACCGAAAGAGGGGNCTGTGGGATGCCAAATTATTCGATTTTGGAGCTTTATACGGTGCTGAATTTGGTATGAATAAAGCAGANCGTCTTAGGTATAGTCAGACAATGATGACCCACGCAATGCTGTTTACAGGCGTGGATGTAGTAGATGGAAAACCTCGAAGATGGCGTGTCGAAAATTCCTGGGGAGCAGAACAGTCTGGCAGAAAAGGATTCTACACAATGAACGATTCTTGGTATGACGAACATATGTTCGAAATCGCATGCCCAAGCAAATATCTCTCTGACGAAATGAAAGAAGGAATGAAGACTGAACCGGTCGTACTTCCGGCTTGGGATCCAATGGGAAGTCTAGCAAAAGACGAAGCATTCCAGTGATGGAATCAACCTAGGTGCCTTAGAGACAACTCGATTGTTACTGAGTCAGGGTAGTCTAGGCGAAGAACTCGGCGCAGGGCCTTTTCGTCCTTGGCTGCTGATGTCACAAGTTCCAGAAGTCGCTTGTGAATTCGCATTTCCCAATGATCCCAGGTTTCGGCACCTTCGCCATCTGGACTCTTACGACATGGAACTACCAATTTGCGAGTTGGGAGTGGAATTGGGCCTCTTAGGTCAACACCTGTCTCATCGCAAATTGCCTTAATCTGTCCACATACCATGTCGACATCTTCGTGGTTTTCACCAGTCAGCTTGATTTTGGTAATTACGGCCATAGTACCCTCTCCGAGCCCTCAGCCTTTGTAACCAATTCACTTCTTTTCGATCTTCAAGCAAACGCCAGCAGCCACGGTCTTACCCATGTCACGGATAGCGAATCTTGACAATTCAGGGAATGTATCCATTTGCTCAATTGCCATTGGCTTTGTTGGAGCGAATCGAACNAGAGCAGCGTCACCNGTCTTTAGGAACGGTGGGTTTGCTTCCTTAGTCTTGGAATTCTCTAGAAGTTCTACGAATCTAACTGCTACCTGTGCAGTGTGCGCGTGGAATACAGGTGTGTATCCAGCTCCGATAGCCTTTGGAATTTCCATAAGTTGAATTTGCCCAACGAATGTTTCGTCGTGACGTACGAACATAGGCTCGCTGTCCGAGTATCCAGCCACGTCTCCNCTTCGGATGTCGTTAGCTGCAAGTCCACGAACGTTGAATCCAACGTTGTCACCAGGTTCAGCCTTTGCGTGGCTTGTGTGGTGCATCTCAATGTCCTTTACTTCAGCAGACTTCTGGCTTGGGTTGAAAACAACTGTCTTTCCTCTTTCTAGAACACCAGTTTCTACCTTTCCGACTGGTACTGTTCCAATTCCGCTAATCTTGTAGACATCTTGAACTGGTAGTCTTAGTGGCCTGTCGACTGGCTTTGGAGGCATTTGAATTCCATCAATTGCTTCGAATAGGGTTGGACCCTTGTACCAAGGCATGTTATCTGACTTGACGTACAGATTCTCTCCATTGAAGGAGGAACAAGGAATCTTTGGAACATCAGCAGGATTGAATCCAGATAGTTTCAGTAGGTTATCTACCTCTGCAACAGTCTGATTGTACTTGTCCTCGGAGTAGTCTACACCACTGATATCCATCTTGTTGACGTTTACGATCAGTTGCTTGACTCCTAGNACCTTTGCTAGGAAAGCGTGTTCACGAGTCTGTGCGTTAACTCCGTCGTTTGCTGCACACAGTAGAACAGCCGCGTCAGCCTGACTGGTTCCTGTAATCATGTTCTTCACGAAGTCACGGTGCCCTGGAGCATCGATGATTGTGAAGTAATAGTTTGGAGTGAAAAGCTCCTTGTGCGCGACATCGATAGTGATACCACGCTCACGCTCTTCCTTCAAGCCATCCATAACGTATGCGAGACCGAATCCCGCCTTACCAGCTTCAGATGCTAGTTGTTCGTTCTTGTCAATGATGTGCTGCTCGATATGACCTGTGTCAAGGAGTAGACGTCCGACGGTTGTTGACTTTCCATGATCTACGTGCCCAATGAACACGATGTTTAGGTGCGGCTTGCTTTTATCTTCCCACTGTGAACCCATAATATCGACCTCTAAGTGTGGCCCGCCGACCGATGATGCCTATTTGAATCTCTCCCCAAAGGGGAGGCGGCAATTTGACTGAATTAGAGGGTTAGTACTTTGGCGCAGTTCATCGATATTGCAATTCAATCATCAAACTCTTGACCTCTGTGTTGTGCGTTTTCTCATTCTGTAAGTCAACGGTCCAAGTGCCGGGCTCAAATCCTCTAACGGTTGAGCCGCCAATTACCAACCATACACAGCGGTTGTCAGATTCACAATCACCTGCGTTTCTGTTATCGTCACCAACCCCAGTAGTGTTTGCGACCTCTTTATCGGTCTCATTGAAGATGAATAGGTCCAGTTTGTTCTCAGTATCAACCCCACCAAATGGTTGATCCCCATCCTCTGCGGGGTAGGTTAGTTTGGNCCTTAGGTATCGAATCTTATTCTGTCCATCCTTATCGTAGGTTACAGGGTAATCCCAAGTCATGATTACCGGGTCCTGATATCTTCGGTCGATGACAAAGTCAGTCCAAGTCCCTCTGTAGTTAATGTAGAGAGTTGATTCATCAGAGTCTGTCAGGCCATTATTGTCTGTAACTGTCAATTTGATATCCCATGAACCAGCTGGCATATCCTCCAGAGTGACCGATTCTCCAGTTGCATCTACATCGTTCTCTGGATCACCATCTTCATCGGAATCGGTGTCTAAGTCCAAATCCCATTCCCAAGACACAAGATATTCCTCTGCGTAACAATCCGAATTATCTGGATTACATCCTGCCCAAGAATCAGACCCATCCAGTGTGACTGAGGTTTCAACCGTGATGCTTCGGTCATTTTCTTCCTTATCCTCGCACACCCATACTAGTACGAAGGAGCCAGCAGGTGCATCCTCACCATCACAATCGTCATCCTTTGCAGTAGTTATCTCGGCTTTCGGCTCCCTAGCAGATGAGTCGATTACAGAAATTGTGTCACTAACTGAGGTCTCGTAATTTCCATCACTTACGGTTAGTGTAACCATGTATTCTCCAGGTTGTGAATAAGAATGGCTAGTTGTCAATCCATCCCCGAGGTTTCCATCGCCGAAATCCCATGTGAACGTTAGAGCGTCTGCNTCAGGGTCAGAAGAGCCTACTGCGCTGAAGGTGATCGAATCTCCAGCACGCACTGATCCATCGGGATCAATACTCATTTTTGCACTCGGAGCACCATTCAAACTGAAGGTCTCCAAGCATCCTGCAAATGCTGCACTAAGTAATAGCAATACGACCATCGGGGCTAATCCACCCGCTCTTCTCATGGTCACGGGTGTGATGGTAGTCGTCATCAACCCTACGGATTCCCGTAATCCCTAGAAATCGAAGAGAGTTTGTTGTCTAGTGCCTTGCAGTAATTCCTTCTCATTCCAGCCAAAGGCTTCGGTAATTCTTCCCAGTGCAGTTGCCAGTCGCTTAGCATAAAACTCTGGATCATACTCAGGAGGATCCACCCCTAACTCATCCACCATCCAAGCTTGAACTGTCATAGGTGATGTTTTCGCGTTGGTTACTATCCAACCCACTTTCATGCCAGGCGTGAATCCAAGTCCTGCCTCTATTCTTTGTCTAGCAGCGCGTACGTAAGGTAAAGAATCTGGATTCTTGTAGGTTTTATGGAAATCAACAGTTCCATCTTTCCTCAGACTTCCTTTACAAGATCTAGAAATTACAAGGTCCGCTGCTTCTACATTTTTCGCCCTGATATCNTCAATAACTGATTTTGACATCTCTACAGCAGACCATTCCTCGTTTGATAGAATCAACTCAAACATCTCTGTCATGGTACTAGTTAGGAGACGGAATGAATCTGTTCGCCGGACCTCATAGCCTCGAATCAACATCTCTTCGCGAGGCCAAACTACTCGCCCGACATAGCGCTTTTTTGCGCCATGAGAAAAGAAGGCCGAAAGGGCGGTCTCAAACTCTAATTCAGCGCCTTCTTTGGTAAATCTATCAGCAAGTGAATTACCAAAATCGAGAGTATCTTTCCTAGCATTTTTCCAATCTTCAAAGACCAAGGAGTCCTTTGGTGGACGATTAATCGGTGAATCTGACTCAACAGGTGCTTTGACAAAAATTGAGTCTGTATCTGAATACACAACATCGTAACCATCTGTCTCGACATTGTCGATTATTGTACGAATATTGTGTCGAGCCCATTCAGTAATGCTAGCCCCCAAATCGGGATGGGTGAAACGATAGAAAGAGGAGGCGAATACACCATAGAAGGAATTCATCAGAATTTTAACCGCATATTGTAATTGATCGTGGAGGAAAGCAGCTTCTTCTTGATTGGCCTCTCTAGCTTTTTTCAACTCAGATTTGTGATAATCTCTTTGCTGCATTAATTCGCTCAACAAACGAGGCACGAGGCCTCGACGTTCATCTGAAGAAACGTATCTTGTCGAGGTTGTAGGAGATATGTTATGAGAATCTTCTTCGGTTCCATCCCTAACTAGAGTTGTGGAACATATATTCTGTGAAATCATAATTGATGGGTACATCGACTTGAAGTCGAGCACAGCCACCCATGGATGTATTCCTGGCTCGACTTCGTGAACATATCCTCCCGCGATTTGATCGCGACGGCGTGGACCTGATTGAGTCATGGGAACAGCGATATTCTCCCTGTCTGCTAAGCGAATTACGAGCGAGTCGATCCATTGACTGGTAGTTCCGGCAGCGGCGGTCTCGACAGTAGTTTTTGCAACCGCCGCTAGGGCTTCTTTACGCTCTACTGATTGTAAATGACCAAGTATGTCGAGTGGAAGATGTGTGTCTCTGACACAATATTCCATGACTTCATCGGGTCTAGCTGCCCATTCCTCATCCATTTTGCTTGCATCAATATCGAGCTTCTGTTTGTCTTCAGCCTCCGGCCAAAGCATGTTTGCAACAAAGCGAAGAGATTCTCTCTCGGGGCGGAGGGTTTGGCGAACCTGCCACCAAGCGTCCATTGGTATTCGACCAGTTAGTCGCCAAACTCGATTTGTAGCCCTGTCTGGGCTGAGGCGCTTTGATTCACTCTCAATCGCTGGAACTCTTCCCCAACCGCAAAGAGCGGCTTGTTCGAATTTTGATTTTCCTGAATTTTCCTCAGCCCGCTCAATGATCCTTGGTAAGTCGAAATTATCTATATTGTATCCAGTTATGAAGTCAGGATCTTCGTCTCTAACAAGTCTGGTCATACCCTCCAAAATCTCCTTTTCTGAACCTCGGAATTCATGCTCTGTACGTTGCTGCCCTCTAGCTACTACCACCGCCGCACAGAGTATGGTATTGTGACGAATAGAGGTCTCAAGATCTAGTGAAAGAGTCACGAAAGGAGTTGGGAAGGGANNGGTCCGAGATAAATCTGCGATATNGCAGGNAACCACCATATCACACGGATATAATCCTGAACCCCCGAAGTCGCGAATCTTCTCTGCGGCTTCGACTCTCTTTCCATCAAACTCACTGGCAAATTCAGAAGGTGTACGAGGTCCTGCCCACAGAACCTCTCCCTCACTTGCGATATGAGGGCCTAGGTCTAAGTCTAACAGTAACCGCTGTACAAAGAGAATATCAGCACTCGAAACTTCCCAATCAGCCTCGAGCCGTTTCCTAAGCCGAGGAACAACATATGGCTGCTCAACTTCGACACGGTAGTGTGGTTTGACGCCATATGGAGTCCACTTGTCAATCGGTTCCCCGATTGATACAACTTCATCCATCTCCTCGACGATTTCTAGATGGTCTTTCAAATCTCGATCAAGACCTAATTTACCCTGGGGAGCGATCTCTAAGAATGGGGTGAGACCATCAACTAGCAATACCACCGAATAGCCTTCTCGAGCACGACACCACAGCTCGACAACTGTGCGCGGCGNTGTCGAAGCCACCGCTTGGTAAGAGCCAGAGACNATGCATACCTCTCCATCCCATCGCATCGTAACACCTTGNACAGAGGGAAACAGAGTCAGCAATCAACCCTTGTGTGGGTACTTGGAACTGTAGTTTGAGGTGGTTTGTTAGAAATTGTTGAAAGCCGAGTCGCCCCCCTCTGCATTGGGTTGTGAGCCAATGATGGAGGAGACCGAGTCAAACGGCGAGTCTTCCGTTGATTGGGACAATCTTACTTTCAGCTTCACCGAAACGGACAGGATGTACATTGCAACCTGTAAGCAAGGAGAGGAATGGGAACCTGGCATTATGCAGGATTTCCAAGATCTCAAGTTATCGCCCGCTGCTGGAGTAATCAATTATGGACAGGGATTATTCGAAGGAATGAAGGCTAGAAGATCTGAAGATGGTCGAGTTTTACTATTTCGTCCGGAATTGAATGCAAGGCGCGCTCAAGATGGCTGTAAGCGATTAGGTATGCCTGTAGTNCCGGAAGAAATGTTCCTCGATGCAGTCCACTTGGTTGTGCAAGAGAATATGAGATGGCTACCACCTACTGGTCGAGGTGAATTATACATCAGACCCCTAATCTTTGGAAGCGGTTCAATCCTGGGAGTAGCACCTGCACCCGAATACACATTCTTGGTCTACGTTGTTCCGGTTGGACCCTACTTCAAGGGAGGATTGAATCCTATCTCACTCAAGGTATCAGACGAATACCACCGAGCTGCTCCAGGCGGCTCTGGAGGGGTGAAGGCAATTGGAAACTATGCACCGGGAATGATGCCCTCAAAGAAAGCAAAAGCCGATGGTTATGCTGAAATTATCTATCTCGATGCTGTAAACCATAGATATGTCGAAGAAGTTGGAGCGGCTAATTTCTTTTGTATCAAAGACAAGGTACTCTACACTCCAGAATTAACTGGAACTATACTTCCGGGTATCACTCGTTTATCTGTCATTGAATTGGCTCGAAGTTTGGGTTACCAAGTTTTGGAAACAAAGATAGATATCGAATTTGCGATGGATTCTGATGAAGCGTTTTGCGCTGGTACCGCTGCGGTGATCTCACCTATTGGTTCGATTGAACATGGAGGTAATATCGCAACCTACTGCGACGGAGAGGTTGGTGCCATCACTAAGCAACTCTATGATGCTCTGACTTCAATTCAAGAAGGCCGGACTACAGACACATTTGGCTGGACGCCATCTGTCTAGGAATATTCCTTCGACTAATTTCATCACTTTAGGTTGACTTGCACAACTGGTGGCTCCATGCTTCAAATGTATGTCTGTCGAAATTCTTCTTTTCCTCATCTCGACGTAGTGAATTTCGTAATGGAATAGCCATCCTATGATTACCATTGAAAGATTCTGAGTGTCTTGAGATAAAGTCCCAGTAAAGATTCGTAATTGGACAGTTTTTCTTCGGATCATACTGACATTCTTTGCAATAATCGCTCATTCTATTGATGTATGCGGCGCCAGAAATGTACGGTTTTGTCATCATCGATTCTCCCAGTGCGAAAGTACCCATACCCAAGACGTTAGGCTCAACTACCCAGTCATAGGCATCAATGAATGCAGCATGGAACCAATCAGTCAATTGTCGAGGATTAACGTCTAGTAGCGAGGCAATGTTTCCCAGCACCATCAAGCGAGGGATGTGATGAGTCCAACCATCTTCAATTACAGACCCTACAACTGTATCCAGACAATTAAACCCGGAATCTGCATTCCAGTAAGCCATNGGTAGATTATTTTCTTGAGTTAAGTGATTAGGATGTCTATTTTTCCCNGGAGGGGGGGCGGAAAATCCTCCGCCATACCACATTGCATCTCTAACCTCAGTTAATGTCCGATTGACTGTGATATTCTCGAATCCATCAGTAATGTCATGGACATGTTTCACGTATTCTCTCCAAATTAGTTGGCGTACGAATCCTTCAGTACTGTTCATTGGAGCTGGTGTTCTCAAGACTGATTCAAGCAAATATGCGGGCATAATCCTGTGTATATTTACCAATGAAGCCAATCTGCTATGGAAAAGACCCTTACTTTGTGTCGACATTGCATCTTCATACGGGCCAAAATTTGGCAAATGTAGCATTGCAAAATCAAGCGCCTCTAGGGCTTGTGAATGATTTGTTGGAATTTTACTCAAATCTATTTTTCCGGGATTGTCAGAAAACACTGTGTTCACTAATTCCTCAACCTCTCGATCTAAGTCTGTAACCTCAAATGTAGGTTCTTCCGGCGCTATAGGTTGACCTTTCCATGTCATACGATTCTCTGAATCAAAACTATATTTGCCCCCTACGGGAGCCTTACCATCCATCAGTATTCCAGTTTCTTTCCTGAATCTTCTGTAGAATTTATCCATTCTGAAAGGGGGGGTTAATCCAAGTTCCTCGACAAACCAATTCTTTGGTGTAAGCCATCCTGTGTGAGGGTGTTGCTGTAATTTTCCTGAATCAAATAATGGTTGCAATTCTTTCCGTGTTGAAAGTTCTGCTGGCTTCAGGCAATGAATAAGAGAAATTTTCAGTTCCAATAATGCCTCGGAGTAATTGGAATTGGTGCCTATGTATTTCACAGGGTGTCCTTTGGATTGAGATTCAAGTGCAAACGATCTCATATTGGCGAGGATTAGGCCTAACTTTTGCTTGTGANAAGGGCGNGATTTCCCTTTGGAAAGTGATTCTATCAGGATGATTCCGGTTGATTCGGGAGGCTCATCTTTCCATGGATTGAGCTCAAGATTTAGTTGGTCATAAAGTAGACACAACCATCTTTTGGGACGAGCAGCCGTATCATCCCGAAGCATCGAGATGAATACGGAACTGCCCGATTCCATGGTTACGTAGTCCTTCTTTCAAAGTAAAACTCAGCGTAGTCTGCGTCCTGCAATCATCAGTGCACCGATGACCGCCAACGCAGCGATTCCAGCAGAGAATCCTGGAGTATTGTTTGACTCCTCTTCTGGCTCTACAATCGAACCTTCTCCAACAACAATCTGTCCCGCCATTCCGGAGGTTGCATGAGGCACACAGATGTAGTTGAATGTCTGATCTACATCGAATGTGTATCTGAAATCAACACTCTTCATCGACTCACCGCTGTATACACCACTCATGTATCGTGTTGTGTCTCCTTCCACTGCGATTTGAGCAACGTTGTGAGCCATCGATTCGTCGTTCCAAATCCAGCAAACAGTAGCACCTACCTCGACTTCCACGTATGGCTTATCATACGCTAATCCTGTGTCATCGATTCCGATTATTACATCACATTCTGAAGTATCTACTTCTGCAGGAGGCATCAACACCTTGTCAATGACGTGGATTACACCGTTTGATGCTGGAACGTCNGCCAACACTACATTTGCATCATTGACCATTACACCTTCGCCAACGNAGCAAGTCAAATCGTCTCCATTTACAGCTCCAGCTACCAAACCGTCGGTTACTGCCGAGGATGG
>NYXO01000032.1 GCA_002685415.1 Methanobacteriota archaeon | reverse complement strand
GCCTGCCAGGGCAACAACAGCGAAAGCAGTCATCCAGCCATCGCACCTGCTTGCGATTGCACCGATTAGTGCACCAGCAACCAGCATCATTGCAGCACCATCCATGCTATTTTCCGCATCTCCCCAGAGATCAAAGCTCCATGTACTCATCTCATCGGCAGCAGACATTTCTCCTGCTTCTGCCATCAGGACCATTGCAACACAGGCACCGACTAATTGGAACACTAATCGCATTCCATTGTTCATCCATGCATCTGTGTCCTGCAGGTCACCAGTCATTGCATTGATCCAGGTGAACATAGGCAGAACGTGTGCTCCTGCCATAGCGGCCATAGTAACAGCTAGCAGTAAACCTGCCATAATCATGTCACCATCGTCGCCCATTTCACCGAGAACCAAAAGTGACACCATGAAGGCGCCGCCAAGTTCTGCCATGTTCGTTTTCCAATCCATTTCCATATTTTTTCCTCCTCGCCTTAGCGAGCGTTCTCGCGCTATTCGGCGAGTATATAACCGGAACTGATGGAAACCGGAAAAAAATGCCGTTTTTTCTACATTTTTCTGATAGCCGGTGTTCTAAATTACACCTGATAACATCGATGATATCAGGTGTGCCTGAAAACTAGTCGGTGCTACGCACCGATTCGGGAACCGTCAATAATCCGAACCATCCCTCACCACCTATGGTGGTGCAGGTAGAACTCGACTCTGAGGTGCGAGATAACCTGCTTTCCGAATGTTCAGGCCTTTCAGGCCTGGTCGATTGGTTGGATACTATCGACCGACGACCGGGGCTACCAGAACTCGATATCCATCTGAGGGGAATGGACCTCAACATTGGTGCACTTCGAGATTGCATCGGCTACGCCGATGATGGCTATCAGCGCAATGTCATCAAGAAAACCGAGTTCTACGAACTCGTCGCTATCTGCTGGACTCCAGGTCAAAATACTCCAATTCACGATCACGTCGGCTCGGATTGCGCTTTCTTAATCGCCGACGGCGTCTCTACAGAGACGATTTACCAATTGAACGACGAAGGTCTTGCGTACCCCGTCGAAGTCCGAACCTACCAACCAGGAGAGGTTTGTGCGGCTGATGAGCCTGATATCCATCGCGTATCAAATGACTCAGATTCAGAACTCATAAATGTCCACGTTTACACTCCACCCTTACACGCTTACAGCCTGTACGAACCAGCCTCAGAATAGACCTTTTAGCGATTGAATTAGTTAGAGAGAATCTACTCGACTCCGGAGTCTCTCTTGTATTCTTCATACACTTGACGGAACAGTTTGATGTCCGATTCAAAAGTCTCTGGCAAAAGGGGACCGAATGAGAATCTGAAGAATCTAGAATACGGCGTTTGGTAANTTGNGTCCTTTGAATGAGGTCTTGCCATNTCNCAATCCTTAGCACANAGAATNGCNGCTCCGTGTTTGAATAAGCGTTTGTTCAATTCCTCACTATTCATTCCCTCTGGTAATTCCAGCCAATGGTAGAATCCTCCATTACCGGTGTAAACACCAAGTCCCATCCCTTCGAATGCCTTGCCGTACCTATCACGTTGCCAATTGTAATGTTGCTCAACAGCAGCTCTTGCTTTCTCAACTCGACTTGGTTCTAGTAACTTCACCGCATAGTGTTGTGAGGGGTGACTTACACCACCCATTCCAAAACTCGAGTAGTTTGCCATAGTCTCAATATTTGTCTTGCTGGCGATAATCCANCCGATTCTGATTCCTGGTGATTGCAAACCTTTNGTGCACGCGCCGGCAAGGAAGACGTTGCTGTTATCGAGATCTTTCACAAATTCGATACCGCTAACAGATGGTGTGTGGAACATCTCGTAGGCTTCATCNAGAAGAATACCATTGCCAGGTTTTTCTGCCATTTCGATTAGTTCTCGCAACTCTTCTCCAGAACGGGTTTGGCCTGANGGATTCTGAGGGTTGGAGATTACTGGCAATAGTCCNGTTCCTTCACTAATTCCTTCTCGGTCAAAGTATTCTGAATTACTAGGATGAAAATTATTCTCTTTGGTGAAAGGAACAATATCGTATTCGGTATCCGTTTGAGTTAGAATGTCGAGATATGCTGGCCATTCTATGTTACCAATTCTAACCTTAATGTGTTCTTTTAGGAAGGCCATTACAGTGTAGATTCCAGGCCTTCCTCCTGCGAAGACCATGACGTTCTCTGGAGTAATTGATGAGCCATATTGTGAGTTGTAATAGTCAACTATCGCTTCTCGTAATTCTGGATGCCCCCAAGCTTTGGGATAGAATCGATCTTCCCAAGTGACTTCTACACTATCAGGAAGCGCGGGGCCACCGAATTTTTCCANCGGNGTNGTAAGTGGGAATCCTTGCGACCAAGGATGAGTTCCTTCTGTCCCCATGAAGCTACCAAAGGTGTCTCTGAAGGCATAGAGAGTTTCGTAAATTCCCATAGGTGGACAGTTGTCTGAAAGAAAAGACTCTACTTGGTTCACGGCAATATCGCCATCCGTCATGGTCAAGCGAAACCAACGAGATACATCATAATGTTCCTTCTGATTTTACCTTTCTACATCTGCCGTGCCAATGATTAAGTAAATCAAACTACAATAGCAAATTATGGTAGGAGTATCTGGCTACAATCGACTAACTGTTTTTTCTATAATTCTCCTATTTTTAGGAATGTCAGCATCAATGGGTTTCAGCCCTGAGGATACATCCANTCTTTCAGAGGAAAAATCNTCTTTCGAAACTAGTACGACTTCAACTCCGTACTGGCCGGGNTCGCAATCAGGGTCANTTTACACATACGATTCGGTTGATATTGGTATGNATCATGTATGTGCCGTTGCTACCGANAATACNGTAAGATGTTGGGGTGCAAATGACGATTACCAAATTGGTAATCAATCAACCTCTTTTGATGTGGACGCTGCAGTACCTGTNGTTGTAGACTACAATGGCGGTCACTCACAAGGAACTGACTTAGCTGTATCAATNGGTGCNGGTGGGCANCACAACTGTGCAATTGAAACCGATGGAACATTGAAATGTTGGGGTGCNAATTATTACGGACAAACAGGNACAATGTCCAGTAGTGACACAATCCAATTCCCNGGTCCAGTTGTGAGTCTAGATAATTCTAATCAGTTAGAAGTTCTTGCAATAGATGCCGGACTTTCCCACACATGTGCAATCGTAGGGAATGTATCCTCATCTGGAGGAAGTCNGAATGACGGCGGTCGAGTTGCCTGTTGGGGGNGAAATCACTTTGGTCAAATTGGAGATGATACAACAATCGATCGGGATCAACCAGTCTACGTAGTTGACGAAAACGGTAATGAAATTCAGAACGTTACCGCTATTTCAGTCGGAAGAATTCACAACTGTGCGATTGTTGACGGCAATGCAATGTGTTGGGGGTACAATGTCTATGGAAATCTCGGGAATGAATCACTTGTAGGAGTTAACAACTATTCTCCACACGCTGTTAATGTTACAACATTACAACACACCCAACGTCAAGCAGTCGCGGTTGGGTCCGGATTTTATCACTCATGTGCCCTACTTGACAATGGCAGTGTCAGTTGTTGGGGGAACGGNGATGATTATGAATTTGGAGATGGTTCTTCTGGTCTTGAATACTACAATGCTAGATATGTATCATTTCCTCAAAATAGAACTGCAATAACTCTCGAGGTTGGTGATAACCATAATTGTGCAATTCTTGATGACAATTCTACTTGGTGTTGGGGTGAGCACAATCGTGGTCAAAGAGGAGATGGAGGTATTGGCGGCAGCTACCCTACACAGGTTCAGACTTCAGGTTATTATTTCACCAGTATCAGCGCAGGTCAATACAATACATGTGGAATTTCAAATACACAACAGGTATACTGTTGGGGTGAAAATTGGAACTATCAAGTGGGCATTGGTACAGGGTCAACGTCTGATGTAACAACTCCAGCACTGGTAAATTTGGGTCCCTCCACTCAAAATGGTCCNCAGCAATATCCCTTAATTCACGATAGAGATCCCGATAATGATGGAATACTCTCAATATTTGATGATACTCCTCTTGCTCCTGATTGCTTAGCGGGGACTTATTTCATTCTAGGAATCGGTTGTGTGGATACAGACCCAGGTTATTATCAAGACATGCCGCACAATGATTTCCAAATTCCTTGTCCAATCGGCACCTTCCAACCTAATTCCGGCTCGGCTACCTGTATCGATGCTCCCCCTGGATATTATGTCGATACCAACGCCTCAGTTTCTGCGACGCCCTGCCCTCCTGGAAGCCAACAGCCACTTTCAGCGCAAACTGAATGTTTGGGTATTGATTCGGGGCACTATTCACCACCAGGAACACCTAGCCAAATTCCATGTATTCCTGGAACATTCCAACCTCAACCAAATCAAAGTTCATGCTTACCGAGTGATCCAGGTTATCATGTGCCNATCGAAGGGCAGGCACATCAAACAATTTGTCCACCAGGAACCTATCAGCCAGGATANGGCCTAGCGTCTTGCTATGAAGCCAGCCCAGGAAATCATGTAAGCCTAGAAGGCTCCATTGGAGAAGAGGAATGTCAAGTTGGTACTTATGCAGATGTATTTGGGCTCAGTGAATGCAAATTAGCCTCCCCTGGACATTATGTCAACAGTATTGCAGCGACCAGTNAAGAGCCGTGTCCTCCTGGAGAATATCAACCAAATTCTGGACAAACTTCCTGCCTAGTGGTGGATGCAGGACATTACTCTNATGCAGGCTCAGATTCAATGGTTCTTTGTGAAATTGGATACTACCAACCATCCCCAGGAAGTGATGCTTGTATCGCGGCAGAGCCGGGATACTTTGTTGAGTCAGAGGGTTCAACAACTCAAGAAATGTGTACTCCAGGGACTTACAGTGAAAACGCTGCAAGTTCACTATGTACCGAAGCCAGTCCCGGCTACTATTCAGAAAATGAAGGCTCCACGACTCAGGAAATTTGCCTTCCCGGAAGTTACTCTTCCGCCGGAGCCGCTTCATGTGAATTAGCCGACCCCGGCTACATTGTCAATTCTGAGGGGGCCTCTCAACAGGAGGAATGTACCCCTGGCAGCTATCAACCAGCCACTGGAAGCACTGATTGTATTGAAGCATCACCAGGTAATTATGTATCCACTAATGCCGCTNTAGNCCAAACAGAATGCATGCCAGGAACATACCAATGGGAATCTGGTCAAACAGGATGTGTAGATTCNCCAGCAGGAAAGTATTCCGCNCAGGCNGGGGCTTCTACAGTTGAGAATTGTAATCCAGGNACNTACCAGCCTTACANTGGTCAATCATCATGTCTTGAAGCAGATATGGGACATTTCGTAGATGAGTATGGTGCAACCGAACANGTACAATGTGAAGTTGGTAGTTTCCAGAGCCAAACGGGCCAATCTAGTTGTCTGTTATCTAACCCTGGACACAAAGTATCCTCGGCTGGGTCATTTGCCGAAACTCAATGCTTACCCGGAACCTACCAACCATTATTCGGAAAGGATAGTTGTATACTTGCTAGTGCAGATCATTTCGTTGAATCTGCAGGTTCCTTCCAACAAACAGCCTGTCCATCGGGAGAATCTCAACCCGAAGAAGGCCAATCTTCCTGTATCGTCGATGATGATGGTGGGCTCCCAATAATTGCAATTGCAGGTGCAGCTATCGCAGTGCTTGCAATTGGAGGTATACTGATGGCACAGGGCAACAGTAAACCCGCCCCTAAGGGTAAGAGAGTACGAAGGCCACCAGAGGATGTGAGGAGACAAAAGAAGCGACCAAAGGGCGAACAGAAAAAGAAGCCGAAGCAGGCTTCAAAAAAGAAAAACAAGGAAGAGTAATTCATTAAACTATAGCCTCTAGTTTTCGAACTAAACTCTCGGTTTTCTTGAAATGTGACCTCGATTCGCGATAACTATGCGTGAGTATGCCTCTGATAGAGTCGACCTACGATCTGATACTGTCACCCAGCCAACACAATCCATGCGTGAATTGATGGCTTCAGCGAAAGTTGGAGATGATGTCATGGGCGACGACCCAACGGTAAATGCACTTCAGGACAAGGTGGCTGAACTGCTGGGAAAGGAAGCAGGACTCTTTGTTTCATCAGGAACGATGGGGAACGCAGTTGCAATACTCGCTCACACCCGTCCAGGTGACGAGATAGTCGCGTACACCAAATCACACATTTTCAGATACGAAGGAGGAGGTTATGCCTCACTTGCAGGTTGTTCAATGTCGTTAGTTCCCGCTGCAGATGGGATAATGAAACCAGAGGACGTTAAGGCAGCGATTCGCAAAGCTGAGGGTAGCGAATCGCATTATCCAGATTGTAGTCTGGTTTGCGTAGAGAATACATCAAACCTAGGTGGAGGTTCAGTTTATCCACAAGAAATTCTTGATGAGATTTGTCAGGTAGCCCATGACAATGGTTGCAAGGCTCACATGGACGGAGCCCGACTATTCAATGCCATAGCAGTCTCAGGAACCGACCCCGCCAGGATGGTCAGAGATTTCGATACAGTGACTATTTGTCTATCGAAGGGCCTNGGNGCTCCNGTNGGTTCGGTTCTTGTTGGTAGTAAGGAATTCATNGACNGAGCNCANAGNTTCCGNAAGATGCTNGGNGGNGGNATGNGNCAAGCAGGAATCATCGCCGCAGGNGGACTGTATGCCNTNGAGAATAATNTGGANCGNCTNNCTGAAGATCACNTTCGAGCAAAGAGGCTAGCAGTNGCGATTAANGAAATGNCAAATTACTCCGTAGAATTAGATGCAGTNCANTCAAANATAGTNCTAATTTCAACACCTGAAGGTACCGCTAAATCAGTTGTATCATCACTCGCTGANCAAGGNGTTGANATCATCGATATNCATGATTCACANGTNAGAGCAGTTACTCATTTACANATCACNGATGAGGATATTGAAAGGACNATTGCNGCCTTTTCTTCGACGCAATAATAGCGAACCCTTCATCANCAGAATGATTTCGCNGATTCGATGAGAANCATTCTGGCGGTCTTNCTCTCCGCNNTNTTNCTAGCNCCNATGGNNNCNCTNGCAGAGACNGGNACCATNTGGCTNGANGCNAGAGGNCANCANGANGCNGGAACNTTTGGNGGNCTCACCTTACCAATGGGNAATGGNACAGTCGATTCNANNACNAGCGCAGATTNTGNNNATCTGCCGAACATAATTGAGGTATANACCGCGACCTGGTGTGTAAACTGTGTNACNTCNGAAGAAGCAATGAATGAGGCAGTCGAGAATTTAGATGCANTACNGATCCANTATCACCGAGTTTGGATAGAACCTGAAGATCCATTCGGTTCCAATAGTACCGANGAAAGGTGGGTGGAATACTATGGTGAATCCTCGAAATCAGCCGCNGGCGAAGAGCGAATAGCCCCAAGTTTGGTAGTAGATGGTCAGCGTTTACATACTGGCTCAAGGGCAAAAGGTGTGTCCTTAGTAGATGATTACTCACAATCATTACAAGTTGGAAATCGNGCTTGGTTCACAGGGGGAACAATCGACTTCTCAGTGTCGTTTACCGAAAATGGAGCCAGTTTTTCTTGGAACTTTGATAATCTAGAATTTTCTTGTGCTGACGATTGCCCAACACAGACCACAACTCCGTGGATTCTTTTTGTAGAGGATTCAGCAAACTTCGATGAAGGCAGTAATAATCAGGAAAATTATCTGCATGTAAATCATCAAGCGAATCAAGTTTCAGGAACTAATGGAACAGNAATTCTTGAGNTNCCAGAAACTTGGGACGGTGAAGATATGAAAGCCGTATTANTAATCGATTGGGAAATCGAAAAAGAAGGTGGGAATGGTTTCCATGACAGNCTCCCTGGAATTGGAATTGCCACACTTTTGTCACTACTNGCNGCAGTTCCCCTNGTNAGAANTCGACACCAATGANGGCAATTCTGAGCCTTACTCATCGGCGGGTTCAAGAACCCCCTCAGAGCATTNTAGATGCTCGGTGATGTGATGGTTCAGGAACTGGCGCACTCAATTACCAANGAAGAGGTACAGCCAGGACCTCTTCCAGATTGGTTATTGAATCATATCAGACGGCAGAGTACTGACCCATTACCTCCCTCCGAAGGAGGCCCATCTCGTATTCTCATACTCTATCCTGGAGANCAGGCTAGGCGCGAGAATCTAGAACGCTTAGCAGATGAAGGACTGGTGATTGATAGAACACTTCACCACACTATTGATTCCCTTGAGAAATCGCTTCTCGCAGACTTACGAATGCCAAGAATCCTNTCGATGTCANGCGGCTGGAATTTGATTCTAAACGCCGCCTGTTCAGAAGCANCNGCCAATTTACAATTCCCAGTAATCCACCCGATACCCGATCTTCAGTGGAATCGTAACAAGACACGTTCTCTAGCTGCTTTACACTCGGTTTTGGCCCGCGAAGGAGGACTGGAAGAGTGGGAAGGGGCAGGAATTGCAGGTTTCTCTCGAGTGCTAAGAAAATTAGAGGAAAAATTAGGCGGAACTCATCCTGATTTTGTTACAGAACGAGTCATCCATAGACTCCAAGAGGCGGTTAATTCTGATACCCCTCCATTCAGTCTTTCAGAGATAGATGGGATTGTAATGCTCGACCATTCCCCTGTTTTACCNTCAAGGAAAACAGACTTANTACGAGCAATTTCACAACATCGGGCAATTCACCAATTGGTCTATCCTGGAAACTTTAGACAAGGATTACATGGATTCCTNTTGGAAGATCAATACCCAATTAGTGATTCAGAAAATNTGCCTAATTGGTTGCCTAAGCANGAACCGATGAATCCTTCGGAAGNGGTAGNNAAATCCAACCACCGTAGGTTTACNATCCAAAGAGAAGNACACTCGATTCCACTAGCTACTAGTCTGATTTCAGAGCAATTGAAAGCGAATCCTAATGCTAGTATTTTGCTTATTGACCCTACATCNAATGAAGAAAANCATCAATGGATTCGAGCCCTAAAAGATCTGGGGATCACCCTTCCAAGTTCACAATCAATGGCTTCTAGTAAGCCCCTCGGACACTGGCTTGCTAGTCTCGCAGGTATTTGCCACGGCCCTAATGCATGGTCTCTAGATTCATTGCGTTCACTTGCTCTACAGGAATCGTTGAAGATTTTCCCCGAGGTAAATACTCACCCATCGGATAATGAAATTCTTCCAATTGCGGATGCAGATTTACTTTCAGAGCTGGCTAGAAGTGACCACATACTTGGTGGGGCTGGAACACTAGAGAGGTGGTTGATAACTCTCGCAAGAGAAGAATCCGACGTAAACAAGGGTCGGACAAAGGAAGCTACTCAGTGGTGGCTACTATCATTAGCTCAGAGTAACAGGCCACTTCTTGCAGATTATGACCAACGGGCTCTTGCAAATGTTGAGTTATGGCGAGGTTGTCATAGTGGCCAAAACCTGCCACAGATTAAAGCCACAAGTAGTGGGGATGAATGGCTTACTGCAGCCCTATCTCGAGTCGATTTAGAATCTGGTATTGAATTAGCAGATGGGACTAATTCGCTTCCAGCGGCAGTAGTTCAAAGCGTAGTCGATGCACATTCTCGACTTCGGAGGATGCAACAAACTACAGGCCAATCAATTCCACAATCTGGCTCAAATTGGGTCGTTGAATTAGAAACTATTCTATCCTCAACTCCTGTGAGAAGTGGAGGTGGCAATTCTCACAGCCGAGTCCGCCTTTGTACTCCAGAAGATGCATTGGGTTGTACGGCAGATGTTATAATTCTAGCAAATGTATCAAGCTCCTCTTGGGATTTACGAGTTCACAAAGTCCCTCTGCTTGGGGAAGAGGAAAGACATAGATTAGGAATTCTTAGACCTGATACACCAATTCGCCAGGCCCGTCATCATTTCCACCACCTGCTAAGTGCTGCAAGATCAGAGGTTGTAATTTTAGATCCCAGCGAGGATAAATCAACACCCATTGCCGCCCCCATCAGGGAATGGATTAGCATTCACTCCCCTGATTCAACACCCATTAACTCGGAAGAAACTCCTATTCGAGAAAATGACTCAAGCAATCAAAGATGGAAGGACGGCAACTCATTGAGGGATATGCAAGCTCCTTCTAGACTTCCTCTCAATCCCTCAGCAGTTTCAATACCTCTAGACATAGAGATTCAACACGACCGAGAACGGCGGACACAAAGAGGATTAGATGCTGAAGGATATCTGCCTCAAACCGCCATTCCTCATCTATGGGGCCTCGAAGATAAACGATTGATCATCAGCCCTCCTAAGAACAAGGTTAGCCCTAGGAGGGCCTCACGATGGCCAGTAGTTGGAGGGCCTAGAATGGCCTCGATTGACCCTAGGCCACTAAGTCCAGAAGCAACGGGTTCAATACCCTTCGATTCGAGACACGGACACGCTAACGGTGCGGGACAAACTGTTCCAATTTGGTCCGCTAGTCGCCTGAAACAGTGGCTTTCGTGTCCCAGAAAAGGTTGGCTAACCCGCGGTTTGTATGCTAAAGAAGAGGAACGCCAAAAGGAAGATCTAGATGCCAGAGTGCAAGGAAATTTACTCCACAAGGTACATCATCAGTTGATTGAACAAATCTTAGGGGTTGAAGAGAATAAAGAACGAACTGTGGAAGAAATTCAGAACGATAACTTTCCTTTGAATATTGCAAGGTCTAACTTCAGTGATTCCGAATTACAATCTATAGCTCTCAGTATTCTTGCAGATTTAGCCCCATGGTTAGAGAGGACTGATGCAGTCTCAAACACTCGTTTACGAATGCTAACTGGATTTACGAGAAACGAGTGGTTTGATTGGCTCAGCGAAGAAAACCCAACACCCTTAGCCGGTCGAATTGGTAGAATGATTGCAGAGGAACGAACACTATCCGGGGCAATACCAATTGCAATCGAATGGGAGGCCCTTTCTTTCGATGAAAACGGGATTGAAATTTCTCTTCCAGTAGGGCTTTCGAGCCATGGTGATGGAGAATTACCCTCCTTGAGATTGAGAGGGGAAATAGATCGAGTGGATTTGGTTCCATTCGATTCTGAGATGACTATTTTTGAGGATGAAACTGGTTCACAAACTGTTGCACCAATCCGTCTAGATGGTGAAGATTGGCGCCCTCGCAGACAAATTATTATTCGTGACATAAAAACCAGTGAAAGTAAACCGATTGAAAGACATCGCTTGGGGCTACTAGAGGAATTACAACTTGCACTATATGCAAGGGCTTGGGAGATAGCACATCCGGGCGACTTGGTAATCGCTGCTGGTATCAGTGTAATCGGTCACAATACAGACCATTTCTTGGAAGTTTCAGGTCATATTAATGATCGATCTATTTCGCTTGAGTTAGGAGATAGAAGTCAGCAACAGACTACTGAAATGCATCGTTTCCCCGATGAAGAACCAGACCAAGCTAGTGATTCATTCAGGGCTTGGTTAGCCCAGCGCCTTACTACTGCCCTTGCTACCGCAGCAGGAGCTGCTGATGGTCGAGTTCATCCAACTCCGAGCAAAGACGCCTGCAAATACTGTCCTGTAACCTCGGTCTGTGATGTAAAGGTAAGAGGTGATAACAAATGACGAAGAGTAATGTTGAGGATGATTCAGCCCCTCTCACTCTCAATACCGGTCAGCGTTTAGCACTAAATCTAGATTCACACATCGTCATTGATGCCGGTGCTGGAACAGGCAAAACAATGACGATTGTAGAGAGAGTTGTTCAGCATTATCTTGAGAAAGATCAACGTGCAACCCGTCTCTTACCAAAGCCAGAAAGGCCGAGAGAACTAGAGGGCGGTACTCTAATTTCGCCTTCTTCTCAAAGGATGAATCTACAAGATTGGGAGGGTTTACTCCCTGCGGAGGTGGTACTCCTCACATTTACAGTAGCAGCCGCGGATCAAATGAGAGATAAATTACGGAAAAAAATCTCTCGATTACAATCCGGTTCATTCACCACGTCTGGCGAAGTTGATGCAGACCCTAGAATAACTCACGAAGGGTTCCCTGAACAATTACTGATGTTGTTAGAAGATGCTCCTATTGGTACTATTGACTCCTTCTTCAATCAATTAGTCTCCCCATATCGTAGTTATCTAGGTGATGAATTCGGAGAAGATGTTGTTACTGAATCGGATATTATACGAATTACAGAACAAAGTATCAACACGCTCTGGAGATTACCAAATTCAGCAAATTTGTACGGTGACGCAGTTGATGCGGGCATCCCTTCAAATGATGTTGAAGCAGTTCTAGCGGCGCGTGACAGAATAACCCAACATTATTCTGGACGAAACCGAGCAACTAGTATACTCAACCCTATAATTTCCAAATCGATATTCATTTCAGAGGGAGAACGAGGTCTTTTGGGCCTAGATGGTAGAGTAGACCCAGAACGGTTGCAACAACGCCTCATGTCTTCGATTCGAAGTGAGGATATTGAAGAAGTGACAACTACGATTCAATCGATAATCGAAGAATTCGTTGACTGTGTGCGTAGCTATCCGAGACTCTGGGCCGATGGTTGGGAAGCGGGGACCAGAATCGATGTTCTATCCTCACTTTCCGATGAGGGCCCTCCAACGGATGATTGGCAGCGTTTGATTTGGCTCAGTAGAGTATTCATGTGTATAGTTGGAGGAAGTTTACTGGAGGTAGATGGATGGAATCCATTCCCTAGTGGCAAATTACCAGATAACCACAATTATCCATGGCGACCAGGAATAGAATCTTACACAGCACTAAAGGGTCAAGACAAATCAACAGTCCAAGATATTTGGAAAAATTGCCAATTGCGAGCAAGTAATCTGCTGGGTTCAGATGCCGGACAAAGGGTGAAACATCACTCATTGCTCGCCCTAATTCTTGATTCAAGAGAGGGTACGATTGTACCTGAATACGCTCGGTTTAATTTGTCCCATCTTCCAGAGGATTTACCGGAACGACTTCCAAATGGAATTAGCCCTGAAAGGTATTCTTTCAATATCGAAGCAGAAGCGAGGAACCTCGATGATATACGAACTATTCTTCGAGGTTTGGCTGGAATAGTGGATGCTCTAAAGGAGAGGGAAGAGGTTCACGAGCATAGAGATGTAGCCTTACTAGCAGGTGATTTATTGTTAGATTCCTGTCCAAGAATATGCCGAACATTTTACCCGGAGCCATTAATTTCGGCTTTAGATTCTATAGGAGAGAATACTTGGCGAGATGACCACATACATCGTGCATATGTTGTCTTGGATGAAATGGATGCAAATCCAGAATTGGCGGGTAACTCTGCTTCTAATTTGGCCGAAATCCGTCGCGATCTTGATGCTAGATACCAAAGACTCAGACAGATTAGGCGAAGATATCGCGCTTTCATTATCGATGAGGCTCAAGACAACTCTCCACTTCAATGGCGTATTTTGTCAAGACTTTGGGGCCCTCGGGATTTTCTTGCAAGTGATGACCTCAACGAACCGGATACAGACTGGCAACCAACAGTTTGCTACGTAGGTGACATGAAACAGTCAATCTACGCATTCAGACAAGCCGAAGTCGCTGGGTTCAGACAATTTGCTCACCGACTTCGTTCGATAAATCGGCATGAATATGAGAACATCTCAGAACTAACTAGAGAACCAGTTCTAAGAAGTGATGTGGCCAGTCGAGATCCAAGATTTTCCCATTCAAGGCAAATTGTACGCGCATCTCAATTATCACAAGAAAATGCCCGTAATATAACAGAGTGGATTAATTTTGAAACTACCGAAGGTATTACTCCACTTAGCCCAGAAGAGGTCGTTGCTCGTTCAGAAGGCGAGATTTCACTTACAACGAATTATCGGACAGAGGGAGAGCTCCTACACGTGATGAACGAATGGTGGGAAGATATTTTTTCGGACAGGCATCGTTTCTTTCCCGATGCAGATTATTACGCCACAGCCCAGCGTTTACTTCCATCTCCTGAAAAGGAGAGAAATCGCGGAACTCTGGAATGGATATGTCCTGTGATGGATGACGGGGAAGAAAATCCTCCAACTGAATTGACAACTTACATTGATCCATTTGAGTCGGGTAAAGCAGATTCTAACGAGCGTCAAGCGATGATGATCGCAAAGCGGATACAGGCTATGACTCAAGGTCGAGAAACTAGGGTTATGAGGCCAGATGGAAATTGGGTTACAATACCTGCATCTGAATCTCCCGTTCGATATAGCGACATCATGGTCTTGATGGCCAGTCGCTCAAAAATTCGCGATGCACTAATTCGACATCTACGAGATCACAACATACCTGTGCAAGCCGATCGAGAAGGTGGCTTGATGGAAAGGCCAGTTGTCGCAGATCTTGATGGCTTGATTCAATTTATTGCTCGTCCAAATAGTAGATTCGCGGCTGCTTGGGTGGCACGTTCTTCATTGATTGGAATGAGCGATGCTGAATTACAATCATTCCTCTCAACAAGGCAACATGAAAATCTCCTATCTCGACTTATCGAATACAGTTCAAACCCTAGACAAAGAGCGTTAGTTCAGAGATGGATTGACCTTTCCTCATCTGGAAGGATTGTTGACTTATTACAGGAAACAATCGATCAATCTGATTTGCTAACAGCTCATTGTGATGAAGGCTCAATTCAAGATGTTGAGAGATTCATCGATGAGGTCCGCTCGATTTCTGATTCCGTTGGTGGTGATGCAATTGTAATTGCAGATCGTCTCAGGGATTTGAGAGAACAAACTGGACGCGCACTTGAGGCAAAAAATACCCCAGAGAGAGACGCTGTTCAGTTGATGACTATTCATAATTCAAAGGGTCTAGAGTCAAAAGTAGTGTTTGTCACTGATTTGTTTAGCGCCAAGGGAATCATTACATTGACCAACGAAACTCAGTCCAGATTAATCGTAAGTCCAGAATTCTTTGCCGGACATCCGGCCCCATGGCCAGGTGATAAGTATCCAATCTCTGCAATGTGGGAACATGCAAAAAAAATCGCTCAAAAAAGGAAGAATGCGGAGGCTAGACGCTTACTTTATGTCGCAGCGACTAGGGCAGAGGAGCATTTAGTAATCGTTGGTTCTCCAGATAAGACAAACTGGCAGGAAGATTCTGGTTTACACCTTCCTTGGCGGTATTCGGCTACTCAAACCACCCTCGGACAGATGTGGGTTGAATCTCTCAGGCAGGCATCCCATCGTAGAGGCGAGAGTTCTGACGACTCGCCTTGGCTTTCTATCGATGACGATAACCAACCACATCCTCTGAACTCAGAGAAGGGACCAGATAGAATACTCAATCCCAGTTCGCTACGTTTTGATGGTTGGTTGAGGGCCGAACAAGAGGGCCATCCGAAAATGGGCATCAATATCTACCATAACCCAGAATGTCTAATCAGTGAAAATACTGATGAGAATATATTGCACTCGCCACTTGTTCGACAGACTATGTTACATGAAGCAGCAACCGATGAAAGAGTAGCGGATTCCGAAATATCATCACGGTTGGAAACAGGAGCAAGAATACGATTAGCGCCTCACAGATTGTCCAAAATCGACTCATGTCCTCGCCGGAATTGGTTCGAGACAAGAGGGGGATTGAAACCAGATTCCATATCCTCTTCCAACCAATTGTTGGACGAGGATGATGATTCACGCTCACCTCGTCAGATGGATGAACCGAACATAGAATATGAAGATTCGAATCTTCCAAGTCCAACCGAATTAGGATTAATCGTACACAGGATGTTTGAGGTTGGTATTGGCAATCCTGGGCCTTCAGGAGATAAGCCTTCAATACCAATTCCTACAACATGGTCAAATGAGGTAAATAGTCGCTTATTGGACAGTGGATTGATGACAGAAGTGTTCGCTGAATTGCTTCCAAAAGGTGTTGATGTTGAGAAAACCTCAGAGATTGTTTCACTGATGATGAGAAGAATAGAAGAGGGCCATGTGGGAAGATTATCAAATGCAGAAATCATCAATGGCGAAAGAGTTGAGGGGTTACGTACTGAATATCCATTCTCTATCTCAAATCAAATCTCATTTGAGCCATTATCTAGAACTAGATGGACTCCAGATGGGGAGCAGAATCTCGCAAATATCTCCAACGCTTTTGTCGATATGGACGGTTCAATCGACCTCGTATTATGCTCAACTCACCAAGATGGCTCTTCTTCGATTCGCCCTGTTGACCTAAAAACAGAGCAAGCAGACTCAATTTTAACAGGCTCAGGAAAATTACTCGATGCCTATGGAAACACCTCTACATCGCCTGCTAATGAAGCCGAATTGGATATGTTGGAGCATCATCGTCTACAATTGGCACTCTATCACCGTGCGCTGGAGAAGATGGAGGCCTCACGACCAGAGGGACAGCGACGTCGTGTAGAGAGACCAGCGATACTCGTTGGTGTTTCTGGCCGCCTAGTAGTTTATCCAGAAGATATGTTTGCCGCTGCAAAATCGGACTTGGATAAAATTCTCGTAACTGCAGCACGTATGGAGTTAGTCACAGAATTGCCGTTAACTGATTTCCAAAGAAGACCTGCATCGGAGTCGCATATCTGCAACTTGTGTCCGTTCAGTAGAGGAGATTTACCAATCTGTGGCCCTCTCGAAGAACTAACCCTCTAATCGTTATTTCAGACCAAAAAGTCAGTCATCTATGGGGAATAATCCATTTGCCTAAGCGAGAACCCGAGTCCATGGCAGTGGACCTGGATAGTATGGCGGAGAATGCTGAGAGGATTTGGGAAGATTCAATTCTCCCCAGTCTTGGAGAATTGATCGAGATTCATGCATTATCGCCAATGTTTGAGCCAAATTGGGATGAAGTCGGCGAATTACAGGCGACGATCGACCTATTCTGTTCATGGTTAGACAATCAGGGAATTCGAGGAATGAATTACAAGGTTCATCGAATAGAAGATCGGACTCCAGTGCTCATAGTTACCGTAGAAGGGACTGGAAGCGGAGAGGTACTGTTCTATTCTCATTTAGATAAGCAACCCAGTCGACCCAACCTTTGGTCAGAAGGCTTACACCCACTCAAGGCTGTTAGACGGGATCCATTCCTATTTGGAAGAGGGTCTGTTGACGATGGTTACGGTGGCTACCTATGCGTAACAGCGATTCGCCTTCTACAAGAAGCTGGCATCCCTCATCCAAAGGCCACTTTTCTAATTGAGACCTGTGAAGAGTCCGGCTCATTTGACTTACCTCCATACCTAGATGCCCTGACCGATGAACTGGGTAATCCAGATCTAATTGTGGTTCTCGATAGTGGAGGGCCAAGTTATGATCACATTTGGATAACCGAGGCACTGCGGGGCCTTGTTGCAGGAAAACTGAGTGTTAGAGTATCTCACGAAGGAGTTCATTCAGGAATGTCAGGTGGGGCAATACCATCCTCATTTAGGATACAACGTATGCTTCTGGACCGAGTTGAGAATTCACAGACAGGCGAAGTTTTGATTCCAGAAATGCACGTTGAGATTTCTGAAAAAATAAAAAGAGAGGCTATAGCATTAGGGGAAATTCTTGGAGATGAATTGTGGACATCTCTGCCCGTTGTTGAGACTCTCGAAGCCCAATCAAAGGAGTCCAGCGAGATGTTACTTGACATCAATTGGAGACCTGCTCTATCAGTGATTGGAGCAGATGGCATACCCCCAGTACAAACCGCAGGAAATGTTCTGCGGACAAATACAGATTTGAAACTCAGTTTCCGAATCCCACCAGGAGTGAATGCAGATGATGTTCAAGAGATTTTGAAGCAGGTTCTAGAGGCTAATCCACCATATGGGGCCGAAGTGAGTTACGAACCAACCGAACCTGCCGATGGATTCCATGCACCTCCTCTACATGAGGGGGTGGCCTCGGCTCTAGAATCTGCTAGTGTACATCTTACAGGGCATCCGCCAATGGCTACTTGGATCGGTGGAACAATTCCATTCATGGCGATGATTCAAGGTAAATTTCCAGAGGCCTGCTTCCTTTGTACTGGGTCTTCAGGTCCAGGAAATAATGCGCATGGTCCAGACGAGAAGTTGCACATCCCTCATTCCAAGCGGCTAAACGTTGCACTCGCAGCCGCTATTGCCGCAATTTGTCAATAATTTTGTACTAAATCAAAGTAAAATTCGATATTCTAACTGCTTTCTAGGATGATATTCGGTCCGCCGAAGTTAAAGCAGGGCGGAGTTTCGAGGGAGTTGAGGTGTGCTGATGAGCGATGAAGAAATCAATGACACTCCGGAACTTCGAATCCGCCAATTAGAGGAAGATTTGACAAAGGAGAAAGACCGACTTGAGAAGCTCTACGCTGGATACACAGCCCTCAAAGATGCCTCCGATGAAAAGGATGCAACAATCGATGTTCTAGAGCGTCAGATGATCGATAAAGAGATAGAAATGGAGGGCCTTCAAGAACTCCTATCAGAGAAGGATAATCGTATTAGGGACCTCGAATTAGATGGCGCAAAGAATTCACAAAGAGTAAAGCATCTTGAGCCAGAGTTGCATAAAATGGAAGAGATGTACAGCCGTGAATCGGCTCGACTCGGAAGGGTGTTTGAGGTTGCTGAAGACCTCGATGAAGCACTACGCGTAGCCAAGGGACAACTGACCGCAAGGGATGATTGGTACGCTCAGCACATGAGACTCTTCGAAGATCTAAGTCAAGCGATTCAAACCCGCTACGACATGATTGATGCAGCGATTGAAGCAATTCGCGAGCAGGAACTCAAACAGGCAACTTTCCGCGAGAGAATGGATGAGGTTCTCGATGCTGCTGCAGATGCAGCTGAAGAAGCAGCAGAAGAAACCGAAGAAGAAGTCGACGATGAATGATATTACTCATTCAGGCTTAGTTCCGTCAGCCAGACGTATGCATTTTGCCGGAACTCCTCCCCATACTTCACCAGCCGGAATATCAGTCCATTTCGGTAACACTGCACGATTAGCTACGACTGCTCCTTCACCAATAGTACAACCAGGCTGAACAGTTGAATTTCCCCCGATTAGGGCACCATTTCCGATTTTCACAGGAGCCATAACTAGTTCACCTTTCTCAACCAAATGGGCGTTAATGATCGCATTTCCTCCAATTACTACACCGTCTCCTAGAACAACAGAACCTGCGTCATTCAGATGAGGAGAATTAATCTGACAACCTGCTCCAATTTTTGCCCCTGCCATGCGGTAGTAAATTGTACCAACAAAAGAAGGAACCAGCATGGGCAAGAATAGTATCGCTACTCTGTGGAATACCATTGACCAAGCCCATTGAATTGTAACAAATGAACGAAGAGGGTATCTGCCGGGCTCTAGACGGGGGCGGAATAATCCACCAAGTAGACCCGAAAGCAGTACTAAGGTGACTCCCCAAACTACACAGGCTAAACCTAGCGAAATACCAGTACCAACTAATTCAATCCAATACTCTTGTTCGAGTAGGTAAGCCCTAGCCTCAAGGAATAACCAAACACCAGGAATTGCTGCAATCCCTACAATAATTCCTAGGAATGGAATAATCAAAGAAGTCAACACATTCTGAACGACCTCAAACGACTTCATGTGTGCACCCCGCCTTTGCTTAGGGTGTTTCAGTCATCAATTTTGGCCTGTCGGCAGAATCAAGACAGTTCGGACTTCCGGCGTAATATGGCTCAGGCTTGTGGTATGCTGGGCGATGGTTCACCTTCGGTAAAAATTCACCATTTAGTCAAAGCACCAGAAAATACAGCCGAGTCAATCGCACGTCGCGAGTCATGGGACTCAAAGAAGCCGGCAACGGTCTATGTAACGCCTGAGCGAATGCCAGATGGGACACCTTGTCAAGCTGCTACTGTAATCTTACGAACCCGTGGCTGCGCTTGGTGGTGGAAATCTGGTTGTACTTTCTGCGGCTACTTCAACGATGTTCGTGATGATGTAACCGCAGATGATCTATTTGCTCAGTGGGATGAAGCAAAAAATCAGACCAATAATTTCGAGGGATGCTCTATGATTAAGGTGTATACATCGGGTACATTTTTTGAGGATCAAGAGAACCCAGTAGAATGGCAAGAGCATGTTTTGAAAGAGACGTATGAAATGGGATTACATCTTGTTGTCGAAGCTCAAGCTCACATGTGTAAGCCAGAGAAATTAGAATTCCTTGCCCAGCATCATCCGGGGTGTACAGTAGCTATCGGGTTAGAGGCTTATGATGACGCAGTGCTTCGTTTTCATGTCAACAAAGGTTTCTCAACAAAGACTTGGAGGAAGGCTGTAGAAGATCTTCGGAGCAATGGCCTTCGAGTCAAAACATACCTAATTTTCAAGCCTCCATTCATGAGTGAAGGCGATGCGTTGAATCACACATCGAAATGGCTTGTCGATGTTGCACCACTTTCCGATGAAGTTTCGATAAATCCAATGAATATACAGAATCGTACAATCGTCGATCGCTTGTTCAGAAATCGAGAATATCGCCCCCCATGGTTGTGGTCGCTAGTGGAAATGATTCAACGTACTCATGAAGAGACAGCAGAACATGACTCTCGAATTATAGTCCATCCAACCGCTGGGGGAAAGATCAGAGGGGCTCACAACTGCGGTTCGTGTGACAAGCATGTAGTGGCTGCTATAGAGCGATACTCAGTATCTCGTAATCTTGCTGAATTCAAAGGATTGGAATGCCAATGTAAGGCGATTTGGAATGCAGAAGTCACCTCCGACTTGAATCTCCCAACCCCCCTAGGCACTGGTCGAGATAGGCGTGGGAACCGCGTCGACTTAATGCGGGCTCCTTGAACTGAGGGACTACGTCCCTCGCCCAATGCTTAAGGGCGAATCTTCGGTGGTGTACCTGTCCACGAAGTGTTGTGGACTAGTGGTGTCTCAATGACGAATGATGACGGATTCTTACAA
The DNA here is from genome assembly GCA_002685415.1 of Methanobacteriota archaeon. Classification (GTDB taxonomy): domain Archaea; phylum Thermoplasmatota; class Poseidoniia; order Poseidoniales; family Thalassarchaeaceae; genus MGIIb-O1. Next base: position 31,658 of record NYXO01000032.1, on the reverse strand, counting down.
GGCGATAACGAACCTGCAGCTTCGAAGGTGGTAATTGTTGGAGCATTGGTCTCCGCTCTCATCTTCATGGTGATATACAGCATCTTGTATCCTGGACAAGATTATCCGGTTTTATCCGATTTTGAGACATTCGGTTCTTTGAACGGGGGAATCTGGTTCTTCCTTCTTGGAGCAATATTCGGAATCTTCACTATACTTGCTACGATGATTACGGAGGCCACTCGCGAGTGAGGTGATTGTCATGTCTGATATTCTTTCCACCCTTGCCATCTTTTGGTTATCCGCATTAATTTTCTACATTCTAGTCCACAGAGGATTGTGGATATTCTCTGACGTAGCACGAACTATGGGGATGTTCATGCTCGAGAAAGCACTAGGCCCAGGAATCGAATTGGTCGAAGGCCGTTCAAGTTCAGCAGCAAGAGCATGGATTCTGCAATCGGTCCTTTGGATGATGATTGGTGCCTTGTTCACTTTCGAAGGTATGTGGCTTGCACATGATCCAACCGCACTTCATTCACTAAGTGCATGGGGATACGACCCGACCGCTGAGACTCTAGCGGCCACAGGTAAGGCAGTTACCGCATTTGGCGGAATAAGCATGGCACTAATCGGCTGTGGCCTATACATCCTTCCCAAATTATTGGGCACAGGACTTGCAAGTGAAAGGAATGGGACTTTGGTTTCCTTCCTTTACTCGGTAGGAGTGTTTGTCACATTGATTGGCTCTCACGATCCAGTAATCCTTGGGCAAAAAGTTCTGGTAATTGGAACAGCAATACATGTTTTGGCAATTACAGCCATCGTCATCAACCAATTACTCACAGTAGCAAACCGCGCCGGCTCAATTCCTATGCCTGCATGGTTGATTTTACTAGGATTAATGGCTGAATCATTCAATCTAATCGCGGTAATGTCAACCGGTATGATAGAAGATGGAAATGGCCAGTGGTTGATGTACAGGCTACAGGGAAGTGGCTTCTTCTTCCTTTCATTATCTGGGATTGTTTTGTACGCATCCAGTGTTGGTTCTGGAAATCCGCTTTGGTCCAGAACTCTTGTTGGTGCAACGCTTCTAGGCGGCTTATTCACACTGAACCCATTTGGGGCAAACCACGGCACTCTGGTCGCTGATTTATTCGGACTTGATGCTGGAGAGTTAGCAATGTCTACTAATGACACGGTTATTGTCACTTTCCTCATGGCAATGGCATCAGTTCCAGTAATCGCATTCGTTGCAAATGCTATGCTAACCCTTCGCGATAGTTCCTCTCCTGGAGCACCGGGGTTGGCAGAGATTAATCTTGGATTGCTAGCCATGATTCCGGTATTCGTAGGTTCACTTTTCGTTCAAACCGATGCAGTTTCGGGAACCAATGCAATCTCAGGACTATCATGGACAATTGAAGAGATGAGCCGATGGGCAGTAATGGTTCCACTATCACTTGGCTCAGTAATTGTTCTCTATCCTTCCATTACCGGACGCCAATTGGCATCGACAGATCGTGCAAGAGCTGCATTTTGGCTAATGGGTGCCGCAGTATTGCTTGGATTAATGCTCAGTCTAACTTCCAGCGCTATTGATATGGCTCTGCTAGATGCTGGCGTTGAAGATCCGTCTAGCCTCTCTCACGAACTTTCAGTAGCAGCCTCCGTAATCTTCTACTTCGCAGTAGTTGCGATGATCCTACATAGCCTAAACATGGTAAGTGGTCTATTCCGAGGTGGAATTGTTGGAGAAGAGAATGAGGTGTCCTCATCTATTGAAGTAGATACATACAACCTAGCATCTGCAACTAGTGTCTCTCGAATTCTTGCCTCTGGTGCAGGAATGGAGACAATGGTAGTGCCTGTAGGCGAATCAGATGAGAAGGGCTCAGCAACTGATTTGTAAGAAAATCAGAATAAGCCACCACCGTCAAGTTGAGGGCTAAACACCCCTGTTGAGTGGAAGGGAAAGACATGAGGATAGGCCTAGTTGGTAAGCCGAACGTTGGGAAATCGACGACTTTTTCCGCTCTAACTCAAACCCCTGTTGATATTGCAAATTACCCATTTACAACAATTGATCCAAATGTAGGGGTGGCATGGATTCCACTACGAGAACCATGTGCTTGTTCGGCACTTAGAGCGAAACGTGAGGCTGATGGAAGACTTGAATCAATATCAGCAGATGACCCACGAAAGGGTAGCATATGTTCTCCAAATACTGGTTCTTGCGTTGGGCACAATCGACTAGTTCCAGTCACATTAGTAGATGTTGCAGGATTGGTACCTGGTGCTCATGAGGGACGAGGCCGAGGAAACCAATTCTTGTCTGATTTAGCCCGTTGTGACGCGTTAATCCAAGTTGTTGACGTATCAGGTTCAACGGATTTGGAGGGCAACCCAGTAGGAGAAGGTGGTTCTAGCCCTGTAGAAGAACATGAGTTCCTTTTACGTGAATTAGATGCTTGGATTCGTGGAATAATTGAATCAAGTTGGCAAAGAGGGGCACGTCGTGTTCAATCAGAAGGCGATAAGGCGCTAGTAACATATCTGTTAGATCAGTTAAGCGGAATTGGAGCCAATGAATCTCATGTCTCAGCCGGAATAATGGAGGTTTCTTCTCAGCACCCTGATGCAGGAGTACCCTGGTCTTGGGGTGAAGAAGAATTGACAACATTAGCGAAAACAATCAGAACAGGATTATTCCCAATTTGTATTGCAGCAAATAAAGCCGATAGAGCAGAAGAAGGTTCGTGGAATCAACTTGAGGAAATCGTTACCAAATCTGGAGGAATACTGATTCCTACGAGCGCAGAAGCAGAACTTGCACTAAGCAGAGCAAGTGCTGCAGGATTAATTCAACACAGACCAGGAGGAGAAGGGTTCACCGTCACCGAAGAAGGAGAATCGAATTTATCTGAAGCGCAAAGGAATGCTCTTTCCTCAATTGGTGAGTCCCTCGCAAAGTGGTCAGGTGGAGGATTGGTTGGACTAGTTGGTGATATTGTATTCGATAGACTCAACAGAAGGGTTGCCTATCCTGTACAAGATGAAACTCATTGGGTGGATGGTGACGGCAATGTTCTCCCAGATGCAATTCTAATTCCCGAAGGAACAACCGCGAAGGGATTAGCCTACGCAGTTCACAGCGACCTTGGAGACGGTTTCATTCGAGCTACAGACGCTCGGAGTGGACGTATAATCGGTGCAGATCATGAGGTCCAAAACGCCGACGTGATACGAATTCACGCCAAGTCATGATGTTTTCGCGCAGTCTGGACAAGAGAAGGGTGAGCTGTCTCTCGGCATCCGCCCTGTGTAAGCGGCCAGCATCCGCACGACTACCTGATAGCCACCGCTAAGCGGTGATCGCAGGGNGTGTGTTAACTTGCTATTCGCTTCAACCGAAGAGGGATCCGAGGCCTTCGAAGCCACCGGCTTCTTCCTCTTCTTCTTCCTCAGCTGGTGCTTCCTCAGCAGCAGGAGCAGCGTCTCCACCACCGCCACCAGCAGCAGCTGGAGCAGCAGCAACAGGCGCAGCGACAGCAGTAGCCATCGCTTCCCCGATGTCAACATCGCCGAGGGATGTGACAAGTGCCTTTACTCNGGCACCGTCGACCTCAACACCAGCAGCGCTCAAAACTGAGCTAACGCCGTCTTCATCGATATCCTTCTCTGCGGAGTGCAGTAGCATTGCAGCATATACGTATTCCATTTTTTCTCACCTATTTTTTTCAGCCGAAGAGGTCGCCAAGTCCACCGAACCCAGCGTCTTCTTCTTCCTCCTCTTCCTCTTCAGCCGAGACTTCCTCGGCAGATTCTGCCGCATCGGAGGTTGCNGCAGGAGCACTTTCAGCGACGCTAGCAGCAGCACCTAGTGCCGCTGCCAACTCGTCATCAAGCGCAGAGGAATCTAGCTGACCGGCTAGGGCCAGCGCACGTGCGTTCGCACGTGAAATGAATAGTGGAATGGTGACATCGTTTGTGATGCCAGCTTCCACNGCGACAGATGTNGCCTCNCCGCTCGCNTTCGCGAGTAGGGTTGGCATTGTCTGTGAAGAGAACCAGCGAATGTTGCAAGCGAGGTTGAACGCGCCTGAGGTCGCTGTGATAATGTCGGTTCGCAATCCATCTGTGTCCAGGTCTAGTGAATCGGCTTCGAATAGGAATCCGTCTTCAATCGCTCCTGTTAGAATAATTCCAATCTCAATTGGGTTGATATTTAGTTTGGAAAGCATGATACCCAGATCTGCCGAAATCGGGTCACCTTTGTTGACAACAGTGGTAGTCTTCTGAATTGCAACCTTGCCCTTGTCAATTTTTGCTGGAATACCAACCGCGTTGAATTCACCAACAATCGGACCNGGGCCGAATTCGGTTGGTCCTGCCTCGACAACAATATCCATTGGAGCAACTTCGCCTTCTTTGGCTGCACGACCTTGTTTGGTCTTCTCCAATTCGGAGTATAGTTGGAAAGCATTCATCGAAGTAGTGTGAACAATAGCAGGTTGTATTGCACCTTCAAGCAGTGATTCTAGATCTTCCATCGGTCGTCCGGTTTGTTCCCATGCCAAACGCATCAGAGTCTTCTTTGCCATTGTAATGGATAGGCCATTTCGTAAATCATCGCGCATACTTAGCATATTCTTGGCAGGTACTCCACCAATATCGACAATCCCAAGAACTCCATCAGAAGTTAGGATTGCGGCGAGTTCACCTACACGGTCGCGCTTCCAGGAAGCAACCTTTGGCTGAATCATTCAANCACCTCGACCTTAATCGAAGGACCCATTGAGGTCTTGATGTAGCAAGAGCGGATATTTCCAACACCCCGCTCTAACTTTCCAGTTACTCGAGTCCAGATTGCCATAGCATTGTTAGTCAAATCATCGAGACTTTGCTCTCGAGAACCCATTGGGCTGTGGAAAGTGAGGTTGTCTCTGGAACGAACAATTGCAGTATCTTTCAGACCGGCTGCAACCATTGCAGGATCTAGTGTAGGTGGAACAGGTCGTGGCATCTTACCACGAGGACCGAGAACTACACCGAGGAACCGACCAACAGTTCCCATGTGTGGGATTTCAGCTAGGAAGAAATCGACACTGTTAGCCAACTTACGGGCCTGCTGGCGGTTGCCACCAAGATCCTCAATTGTAGCAGGGTCGATGATGTCGATTCCTGCAGCTCTGGCCTTAGTTGCCATTTCGCCACCTGCGAACATAGCTATCTTGACCGGCTTTCCTCGGCCAGCAGGAAGTCTGATTTCCTCCTGGATACGGTTTGCTGGATTCTTCAAATCGATATCCTTCAAGTTAAATGAAAACTCGATGGTCTCGATGAACTTACGCTCTGGAGCGCTGTTCAGTGCTTCTTCAATTGCTGTTTGGATATTTTCTCTCATATTCCTCACCTCTGCGGTCAGCGAGGTTTCCCTCTCCCGCAATTCGTGATTATTCACTCAAAATGCTCGTTGAATCTCCCTTCTTTCATTGCTTGTAATGCGGCCTTTGGCTCCATGCCCTCGACCTTGACACGCATTGCTACGCAGGTTCCCATAACCTCACGCGAGCGCGCGTATAGTGTTGCACCAGTCAAGCGATCTTTCTGCTTCTCAGCAACCTGCTTGACTTGGTCCATTGATAGGTTTTCAGTGGACGCATCCCAGCTTCCATTGCACTTCTTTTGACCAAGGGTCTGTAGGATAACGTGAGGTGTCTCGTTACGTGCTGACATGCTCTCTACCCCCTACTGAAGTGTCCCGCCGACCTGCTCTCCCTATTTGAGCGTGATGACGAACCTCCAATTTCTCCTAATCTAAATCACTCGACCCGCTGAGTTACTCGAACTTGGTCGGCGCGGACGGTCAGAGCGACAGGTACAGCCGCTTCAAACAGCTCCACAGTAACCTCTTCCTTCGATTCAGTGACTCGGATAACTCGGGCGGCTTGTCCCTTGAAAGCGCCACCACTAATTTCGATGATACATCCTTCCTCAATACCTGCTGTTGCCGCCTTCGGCTCGAGATATGATAGTGTATTTTCTAAAGGTGATACACCAGGTAGAACCTTTCGACAATTCTTCAATCGTGTTGTAGTCATTCCAGAGATTCCAATTAACTTCTCAACATGGTGAAGTGCAGAAGCCTCTAGGAAAATATAACCGCGTACGTGACCTGGTACTAATACTCCAAAGATTTCTTCCTGAATATCTCTCAGAGAACCGGTTCCGGAGAGTCTTGCACGAATTTCCTTGGCAACATTCTCTTCTTGTCCAATACTGGTCTTTAGAATGTAAAGGAAAGCGGCCACGTCACCGTACATGGCGTCGATTTGTGGAATCGAGTATCTTTCAGCACCTGTTCCTTCGCTTGATTCTGATTCATAATTTCCGATGTAGGCAGGGTCGACCCAGCTGTGATTCTTGTAGATGGTCCGCGGAGTAACGTCGCCAGTTTCAGCTATGAAAAGCAAAGGAGTAACATCGTTCAGACGGTTTCCAAAGGCGAGACCTCTTGCTGGACCCGACCTAACATATTGTAATGCGTCTGCGGGAATACCTGTGCACTCGGTAACTCTAGTCGTGACAGCGTCGATATCTTCAGGATCTCCNACGCCATACACGCCATCCCAAGCACCAGGGAAATCAGCGACCTCGTCGGAGCGCTGCATNATCAGAACTTTCTCGCCATGGCGNACGTATACTACGAATGCATCAGACATATNTTTCACCTCAGGAGCTAGTTAGCCAATCGAAGAATACCGGTAGGGCATTGTCCATTAGCCAGAGCATGAAGAAGCCAATTGCACCTAGAACAAACATACCAATTCCGCAGACNATTACAGTCTGTCGAAACTCTTGNTTGGAGGGTTTTCTCGCCATCTTCAAGATACGAGCCATAGAGCCGGTTTGAACTCGGCGGACTCTTTCTTCTATGTCATCCTGCAACCTCTGTGCAGTTTGCTCGATAGCACCAACATCTGAGTTCTCAATAGCCATGGCTCTTCCTCAATTGCGACTCGGCGACCAACCATCCCTCTTTAAGCACGACGGGCGAACCCCAAAGGGTTCGATTTGAGAATCGTCTTGCAATTGGAAAAAATCAGTTGACAAATTCAACNGTTCTGGTCCGTAAGTTTCNCATCTGAGTATGCANTGCTGCTCCATGAATCTGGTCGGATTTTACACCTGTTAGTACTAACAGAACACGAATTTCATCTCCCATTGATTCATCAGTTGTAGCACCCCAAATGATTCGAGCATACGGATTGATCCTATCTCGAATCAATTGAGCACATTTCTCTGCATCTCCCAGGGACAATGTAGGGCCTCCAACAACGTTTACTAGAGCGCCTCTGGCATCTGAGATGTCAATATCTAGCAATGGCGATTCTAGCGCCTCGTCGGTAGCCTTCTCGGCAGAATTTTCGCCTCTTGCTTCCCCAAGNCCAATCATTGCCACTCCACCGCCATTTTCCATGACGGAACGAAGGTCTTGGAAGTCCAGGTTGACAACACCTTCTTTGGAAATCATTTCTGATACTCCAGCGATCGATCTCATGAGTAATTCATCTGCAACTCTGAAGGCNGCATCCAACGGTAAATCACGAACGCCTTCGACTTCTAGCAAACGCTCGTTTGGAAGCACCACTACCGTATCACAAACTTCGCGTAGCCTTTCCAAACCCCACTCGGCATTCTGTCTTCGCAGAGCTCCCTCTGAGAGNAATGGATAGGTAACTACTGCAATTGTTAGTGCGCCTTCCGCCCTTGCTAAGCGAGCAATAACATGAGCCGAACCAGTTCCAGTACCACCACCTAATCCTGCTGTGATGAAGGCAAGGTCACAATTCTCAACTTCCTTCTTTAGAGCTTTTTCAGATTCGAAAGCGGCTTGTTCTCCCTTTTCTGGGTCTCCACCTGCACCTCTACCTCTAGCGCTTCGACCGATGAGTACCTTGTTGTCGACACCGACTCTAAGCAAGTGTTGAGCATCGGTATTGATTGCCATTCCACGAACATATTCTCCATCAAACAGNCCTTCCGTTTCCAGTCTTGCCACGGTGTTTGATCCACAGCCACCACAACCGAATACACGAATTCGTGGTTGTAGGGATTTTAGCAGCGTTTTGAGTTCAGGATCGGTCTCCGTCACAATCGGCGCAGCCGGTGTTTCTTCCCCATCCTGAAGCTCCAATACTCGGTCGATAAGGTGCTTCATACGGAACGCTGGCCATCCAAGNAAGGATAATGCTTGCCGTAGCGATTGAGCCCTATGGGCTCATTCTGCAACCCCTAATCAGTTTGCCAAAAGTTGCTTTCGAGTTTCCATAAATCGAACTAGGAAAGTGTATACTCCGCCCCAAAATGATACCGCAAGNGCAAGAGTCATACCGTTCAATTCAGCATTTCCTAACAACGCCCAGTGGGCNTATTCGTGAATTGATGAGATATCGAATCCAGTTCCNCCCGAGCCGGCCTGCCAAGCGGCCCACAGAAGNCCGGCAAGAGTGACNACCAATCGGTCGGCTCGGCTGAATCCTCCGTATAGTCTGCCGAGCCCGACAGACTGTGCTTGAGTCCCCATGTATGAACCGAGCAATGTCAGCAGAGCAGCGGCCCAACCAGCAAGTGGGTCTACGATGAATGCGGAGTTGTAACCGATGGCGACTACCAANCCAACATCNACNACNCGATCGATGGTGTGGTCGAGGAAGTCCCCGTATGGGCCCTGCTGTGCCTTGATGTCNGGCCAATGCACCATCGAGTGCATCGAAAANACCAGCGATTAGAACGAGAACTACTGCNCCAACAATCATCATCGCNCCNTCATTATCGAGTTCAGCGACNNCAATTAGGTAGAATGAGACNATTGAGATTGCCAAAGATGTCCAAGTCAAAACACTAGGNTCNAGGNCACCCATTCTAACGACTAATGGTTGAACCATTTTGGTCCAAGTATCNCGCATTTTCTCGAACATCAGCCCACCCAGTCGATTACATCCTCAGGGCTAGTCGGTTTGAAGCCATCTGAAATCCAATGGAGAATATTTGCAACAATTACTTCTGGCTCAACTTTCGAAGTATCGAATTCAACCCAAGGAATGTCATCCGCCTTCTCATTCCAAGCCCCACCGAGTAATTCCCACTCGACATTTGCCTCTACCTTTGACTTAGGATAACCTCGTTCGTTAAGGCGCAGTCGAATAATTTCTGGATCACATCGCAAAACTACAACTGCGTTAACAGGAAGATTGTGAGATAGATGCCCGTCGATTATTTCCACTTCCGAAGGTTTCTTCTGCCAATTTTCATCAATGAATTGTAACAGAATTTCCATGTCAACAGGATGTGCTCCATCGGTCGCATCAACCTCCTCAAGCGCTCCTGCTTGCTGAGCCAATTCTTCGATTTTTGAGATACTCATGCCGTGTGAAGAAAGTAAGCCAGCGATGGTTGATTTCCCCGTCCCAGGTGTGCCGGACAGAGCCAGCCTGTAGGTGTCTTCCACGTATCCACGGGTGAGCCATGAACCCATGAATACTCCGCGCCGGCGGCGTAACATTGACCCATCGAAGGCGTTACCGGCTTTGCATGAGCGATACCGAGGCCGGCCATGTAAGCGTACTTGGAGCATTTTCTCCCGCGGAAAATAAGTTGAATATTCTACTTCTTGCTGTACCCGTAACTTGCTATTTTGCGTACATATCTCACAATGAATCGATGGCATTCTTCGCATCGTTGGTCGCAATCATGCCTCTTGCCTTCTTGATGGGCAGAGCAACTGAAGAGATAGCNCTCTATACTTCAGAATCCCTCGGCGGTTTACTCAATGCAACTTTTGGAAATGCTGCTGAGATGATTATTGCTCTACTGGCAATCTACGCAGCATCTCAAGCCACCTCCGGAAGTGATACAGAGACACTAATGGTTGGGCTCGTGCAGGCCAGCCTAATTGGTAGTATTCTTGGAAATCTATTACTTGTCATGGGTCTGGCATTTTTGTGGGGAGGGATAAATTTCTCCGAACAAAAATTCTCGGATTCTCAGGTAAGTTCNAACGGTTCCTTAATGTTGTTAGCGATGATTGTATTAATCATTCCAACCGTGTTCAATTCAACAGTTGGCGGTACTGAAGGCGAGGAAGGGGTCGAGCAACTAAGTCACATTGCGGCAATTGTTTTGCTCCTTCTTTACGGACTATTCCTATACTTCCAATTCAAGTCTCATGTAGATCTCTTTGCTACTGAAACACACCATCATGAAGCCCCAGAAATGACAAAGAAAGATGCAATTATTCTTCTCGTCGTAGCAACCATCCTAGTATCTTGGATGGCTGAAATATTAGTCCACTCGGTAGAGTATGCGGCTGATGATATGGGGCTACCTCACTTGTTCATCGGAGTGATTTTGCTCCCATTATTCGGAAATGCCGCTGAGCACTTTACTGCCGTAGTAGTGGCTGGCAAGGATAAGATGGATCTTTCATTCGCAATTTCGATGGGATCATCTACACAAATTGCGGTATTCGTAGCTCCAGTAATGATTCTCGTTGCTTGGGCGATGAATGTACCACTAACCTTTGAATTTGGAATGCTAGAAACTGTCGCGGCTTTCCTTTCTGTACTGATAGTCAATGTTATCGCAGCGGATGGTAAATCGAATTGGTTGGAAGGGGCATTGTTGCTGGGAACCTATATTGTTCTTGGTGCAGCCTTCCTAGTTCATCCCTAAACACGTAGTTTAGTACCATAGTCTTCGTAGTTTTAGCATGCCCGAGGGACCAGAGATTCGGAGGGCTGCTGACAGAATTTCAAAGAAGCTAGTTGAGAACCAAATAGAATCTGTGAATATTATCTATCCCCCCATTTTAGAATATCAAGAAATTCTTGGGGAATCTCAGGTCGAGTCTGTAACCACACGCGGTAAAGCAATGCTCACTCGATTTGATTGCGGATTGAGCATGTATTCCCACAATCAGCTGTACGGTCGTTGGACAGTAAATCGTCGTTCGACGGAAATGAAATGGAATAGATCACTAAGAATTGAATTCCTCACCGATAAATTCGCAGTTAGGCTGTGGTCAGCAACTGATGTAGAAATTATTCCCACCTCGGCGGAGGAGGATCATCCATTCATAGCCAAACTTGGGCCTGATATTTTGGATAATTCTTGTACACCTTCGGTCGTATTTGAACGTTTGAATAGTAAGAAATTCCGTAATAGAAATGCAGCTTCACTAATGCTAGATCAGTCATTCATCGCTGGCCTGGGAAACTATCTTAGAAGTGAAATATTACATCAGTCAGGTGTTAATCCCAGCGCCAAACCAAGACTACTTTCTGAAGACAAACTTCGAACTTGGGCTGAAAAGACAAAAGATCTGAGCGCACTTTCCTACGAAACTGGAGGTTTGACNGTGCCTGAAGGTGTAGCAATGGCAGGAAAAGAAAGAGGGGAGCCAAGACGTTCTTATCGTCACTCTGCATTTTGTAGAAACGAGTTACCGTGTCATTATTGCGGAACTGAAATTGTAAGAACTAGGGTTGCCAACAGAAGATTGGACTTTTGTCCAGAATGCCAAAAAATATCTGATTGATATTGAATCACAGGGTACCCTATGATTCGGGAATATTGACCTCGATATTACCATCCTTTAGTCGAGTCTCATAAATCTTCAAATCCTTCTGTTTGCTGAATTTGCCAACCATTTTCCCATAAGGAGGGTATATTGGAAATGGTGACCATTCAATCAATTCTCCAGTTTCTATGTTGTGAGTTGTCTGGTGTAGTGGGCATGTGATACAATCATCGTTCACCTTACCGCCATAGGCAAGTGGCCATCTCATATGTCTGCAGAGAGCTTCTGTAGCATAGTACTCATCGCCGTCGTCAAACCTACCGACCAGAATCATCTTTTTTCCAACAGTCAGCATTTTTTTCTTACCAGGTTTCAACTTTGATGATTTTATTGCAATTTTCCAAANCAAAATACTACCTCCATCAATCANTATGGAACCTAATTCGCTAACCGTCTAGCACATTCTTCGAGACTTTCATTATNATTTCTTAGACCTCGGATATAGTTGGGGATTGATGAATTAGAATTCTCCAAGTCTCTTANATCACCTATCCACTCTAATTCGGTTTCTGACTTCTCAGAGTTTTCTTGCCATTCGTGCACGCTCCAAACAGAGCATCCTGAATCGTCATCACTCTGGACTTGTTTGAACCAAGGAATGACTTGTGGTTCCCGAACTAAATCGTGCCTTTGTACGAATCTAACAATGCAGTCATCCTTGACAAACTTCCACCCAGCATCCTGAAGCCAATCTTCCGATATACCATCTTCTGCCCCTAATTGAAACCAAATTAATGGAGGAGAATCATAATTGCGAAGTAGCAATTTCCTAACTGCCTCTCTTGCTCTTTCAGGTGCCAGAAACAGAACAACAATCTCCGGCTCGATTCCATCCTCTATCATAGGTCTAATTGGGTACCCAGAAATGCTAGCCCCAGCATCCCTAGGATGAATCGGGATTGGATTCCAGCCTCTCTCTGATAGATCAATTACAGCAGAATGAGCAGGCCTTTGTGAATTTAATCCGGCGCCTAGAATGTGGACGAATTTGGTCTGNGAAACCAAATCAATCAATTGCCTAGAATCTTCCATTACCATACCTGTACGCTACGCTAATTAGCACTGATTATATCAAATACTGTATCGATATAATCTATCTGATTTTTCAGATAACTAATCTAATTGCNAGCACTTGGTATTGTGACTTTGCCCATTATCATCAACGCACCGATTAGCACGTGTGTGAGGATAACTATTGGGAATATCATGTCAAAGTAGCTCGGCTCATTCAAGATTGGAGAAGCGAGGAATGCAGTTCCCAATGGCATCCATGCTGGTAGTAACCAATCCATTGCCCCTTCCGGACGTTGGGTTGTGAATGCTGCAAATCCAATAATTATCATTGCCAATCCCCATGTTACCGGAGAAAGAGCCCAAGCTGTGGCACCTGTATCGAAGAAATTCTCTTGGGAAGTAGTTTGATCTTCTTCACTTGCCCAAGTCTGTTCCTCAANCTCCGTGTCAATAGGGGTCATTTCTGCATTGATCACGTTAACGTTACTTCCCATACCTATCATGAAGCCAACAAGAGTGGTAACAATCAGAATTCCACCTACACTGAGTAATTGCTTATTCATTCCTTTCGCATTTTCCATCATTTGAGAGTTAAGAAGATACAAGCCACTGAACATAACCGTTGTTCCAAGTACAGCCATAATCATCAGTGGCATCAGAGATTCTGCTTCATCTGCAAGAGATGCAGCTCCTCTTTCTCCAATATAATCGGCAGCNGGCCAGGAGAAGAAGGCGGCCAATAGTAAAAGTGGCCCCCCAGTCAGCATATAGGGCGTCAAATTTGTCTCACTTTCGTTAGACATGNAAACTTTGAGAGTCTAGTAGGTAATAGTCATTGAGTAGCAATATTGAGAATTACCTCAAATTGAATGTAACTCTATTTTTCCGGCTCAACATTGAAGATAGTGTTTTTTCCAGCATTTTCATATGATGATGATGCGAGATGGTCCACGCTATGGGTTTTGGGTAAGGTGTAGACGTGGCTGGCAAGTTACAAAATTAGGCATTAAAGTTGTTCGTGCTGATCCAGAATTAATGGTCTACATGTTCTTTTCCGCNATGTTTTCCATCGGTGCTTTTGTNGTTTTGATGACCTCAACTGGAGGTTTAGGTTACTTCATCGGAGGTGGAGAAGAAGGCTTTACACAGGGCGCATATGTGGGCANTTTTCTCTCTTACATGGCTGTAGCGATAATCACGGTTTTTTGGAATGCGGCAATAATCGCCAGTGCTTATCACCGTCTGACAACTGGTGAAAATCCTAGCTTTTCCTATGGGATTCGTCAGGCGATGAAGTGTCTTCCTCAAATTTTCATTTGGGGTCTAATTTCAGGAACTGTTGGCCTGATTATTCAAGCATTAGAGGGTATGAAACAATCTGATAATCCAGCGGCGGCTGCAGTTGGATGGATTGTATCATTGATTGTTCAGGTCGCTTGGTGGATAACTACTTTCTTTGTTGTACCAATGATTGTCATCGATAATCTCGGCGTTAGGGAAAGTATGTCGAAGAGCCCAGAATTATTCGGGAATACCTGGGGCGAAGACATCGTATCAAGTGCTGGAACTGGAATCATTAATTTCTTGGTGTGTTTAACCATAGTTTTGATCTGTCTACCTCTCTTTGCTTTAGGAGAGATAGGTATTGGTTTTGGGCTACTTCTGATGTTTTCCGGAATCGCTCTATCAGTCCTATTCTTCACCGCTTGTGAGGCTGTAAATAGAGCTTCGTTGTACTATTTTGCGAAGACCGGGGAAGCTCCTCCAATGGCTCAAAAATTAGGTTTAGAATTCTAGAATTTTTCAATGCGCTCCAACCATTAAATTTCTGAGTAGTAGTCAATTACCACTTCATTGAGTTCCTCTCTAGCACTTTGTTCATCCACGGTCAGGGTAACTCCGTCCCTACGTAACGCTTCACCATCGACAAAGACATCCAGTACTTTACCACCAGAGTATAACAAGTTAGGAAGTAATCTTCGACCATTCTTTCCAATAGGCGACATTCGAATATCATTGAGATCCCAGGTAACCCAATCTTTGGAATCTTTAGTCGCTAATTGCCAGGTTTCTTCCGGGCCTAAGACTCGAGCATTCCAATGATCATGTTTCTGAACCAAACTGGCTGCTTTTGCTTCTGCACGCATATCTAGAGAATTGTTGCTTGCGGAACCGTCAGTTCCCAAACGAACATCCACCTCTGCTTCCTTCATCGCAGGATAGGACATAGTTCCGCCACAAGCCAGCTTCTGGTTTGAGGTAGGACAGTGAATTGCGTGAGCATCATGGCCTGCAAGAATCCTCATTTCTTTTTTGGTGAGCCAACCGCAATGGGCACAAACAGTGGTTCCGTCTGTGAAATAGTCCAATGAATCGAGATATTCAACGGGGTACATTCCAGTTGCTTCGTGACAGTCTGCTACTTCCTTTCGTGTCTCTGAAGTGTGAATATGTAATGTACATCCAGTCTTCTTTGCTAATTCTGAACCCTTGAGTAAAATTTCCTTATCACAGACATAAACGGAATGAGTTCCAACCCCATAATCGATTCTTCCGGGTCTGGGAGAATCTCCAGTAATCAGGCCTTCCATGTGACGTAGCGCATCTCCTGAGCCGGGCTCAAAATTTGGAGTCAATCCATCCGTAATTGGGCCACAAAGAGTTGCCCTTACACCAGTTTCTGCAAGCGTCTGACCGATTGTTTCGGTATGGAAATACATGTCACAGGCATAGGTAGTTCCAGTTGCTATCATCTCCGCAGCAGCGGCTTTTGTACCAACTCTGATTAGATCTTCAGTCAATTTCTTCTCAACAGGAAAAATTGCAGTTTCTAACCATTCCATTAGAGGCAATCCTTCGCCCATTCCTCTATTGAGAATCATTGGAAGATGTGTGTGCCAATTCTGGAAAGAACGAGTAATGATTCGACCAGATCCGTCAATTGTTTCTAGGACATTCTCGTCTCCTTTACTAGTCGACCATGACCCATCTTGGTGAATGATAAAATCGCCATGCTGCGGAGCACAATCGTGGTCCATTAGCCAAGCATTGGTATATCGGCGCGAGCCGACAGTTCCCAAATTTTGGTCATCTGACATAGTCATCGTTATTCCAACCGCAGGGGCAGTTTTGACTCAAGGTTTCCTTCGATACCAATTCAATCAATTAGATTTAGTAGGCATGAATGGGATTAATTTCGCAGCCAGAGCTCCGAAATCTCTAGTTTGAATGTATACCTTACCTTGTCCATTGAATTTCATTACAAGTCCTTCTCCACCGAGCAGGGCAGATCCCAATCCTCCGACTTTTCCTACGGTGTAACTTACGCCATCAGTGAATGCGACTACATGACCAGTGTCAACAACAATTTCTTCTCCATCGATTTCTATTTCCTTCAATGCTCCATATGACGTGTAGAACACTGTACCTGTTCCTTCGGTCGCTCTGGCGCGTAGGAAGAATACACTTTCTCCTGTGAAGAATCCCTTTGCGCCTTGGAATTTTGTGTCAGTCTCAACATTAGCAGTGCTGGCAATGAATGCTCCACCCTGCATAAACAGAGTTTGACCTGCTCCCAGCTCGAAAGAAGAAATGTCTCCAGGTGCCCCAGGTGCAAGAGATACCCAACCGTCTCCATTGGATGTGTATGTGTTCAAAATGAATGATTCTCCACCCACCATACTCTTCATCAATCCCTTGAAGAAGCCGCCGGACATTCCGGACTTCATGTCAACATTAGAGGACTGGGCAACCATTGCTCCAGGCTCTACTTTCAATTGCTCTCCGTTGGAGAGGTGTACGGTCATCAATGTGAATGCTGGTCCAAACTCGAATTCGTGTTCCATAATCCGAGCCGCCAAACTCGTCTATTTAAACGGGTGGTGGAATTGTAAAAACCTGAATTTTAATCCTAAATTACACAAGTTGCACTCAAGGTACTGATTACATTACCTTCCGAATCTTTCAGCCAACACTCGATAACATCACCCTCTTTCATCGGCCCGACTCCTTGCGGCGTACCAGTCCAAATTAGATCCCCAGGACTAGGTGTGTACCAAGAATTCAGATGAGACAGAATAGAATCTACAGAATGAACCATCAGATCAGTAGTAGATTCTTGGCGAAGTTCTCCGTTTATCGACAATCCAACGCTCAAAATACTCGAATCCCATTTTGTCCAAGTTCCAAGAACTCCCGAACCAGTGAAGCCTTTGCCTTCAAGCCAAGGCCATCCCTCTTTCTTTGCTCTAGTTTGTCTGGTTCGATTAGTGGTGTCGCAGCCAACACACATTTCGATTGGTTGAAGCTCATCTCCCAGTTTAATCACCAATTCTACTTCGTGATCGATATGCTCAGTGGCTGAGCTTAATGCTACCACATTGTTCCCTTCTTCATCTGCTTCTACTAATGCAGACGGTGGCATTAGGAAGAATAGTGGATATTCTGTTATGTCTCCGTAAATCTCCTTTGCATGACCAACATAATTCCTGAACACTGCCCACCCTACTGCCATGGACCCTTGTAATCCTCCTATCTCATTATAGCATCGTTCAGCATCAATCAGATTCAATACACTCCATTGTCGCAATAAGACCGATGGGAGACAGCCCCTACCGTGTTTTGGGCGTTTCAAAAGACGCAACGGATGCGGAGATAAAGAGAGTCTACCGCAAGTTGGCAAGACAGCACCATCCAGATAGAAATCCAGGTGACGCAGCGGCTGAAGAGAGATTCAAGGCGATTCAAGCGGCATACGACCAAATCGGTACAGCCGCTGCTAGAAAGGAATACGATCAGCAAATCAGAATGGAGGAAATGTTTGCAAGAGGAGGCAATCCATTCCCTGGATTTGGTGGTGGTGGCGGCTTTAGGAGTGGAGGATTCGGCGGCGGGCAAGGCTTCGATTTCTCAGATATTCTAAACCAATTCATGGGTGGAATGGGAGGTGCCGAAGCCCAACATCAACAACGAAGCAGGCAACAAAACCACTCCTCCCAACCACCTCCTGTTAAGAGAGGTCCGGACATCGAAGCCGGAATAGATATCACATTACAACAGGCGCTCAATGGTGCGAAAATTGAGTTTGGACATCGCCGATTAAGAATCTGTGAAAGATGTGAAGGAACCTCATTCAACTCACGAAAACCTTGTCCAAAATGTTCAGGTAAAGGCGTTGAATCACGCTCGTCCACAATCACGGTAAGCGTACCATCTGGTGCTCAACACGGCCAACAATTACGTCTCAAAAAAATGGGTCATGAACACCCTCAAGGAGAAGCCGGCGACTTACTGATTACGATTCGCTTGGATGCTGAAGAAGGACGCCGCTGGGAAGGTGGTAGACTGATTCAGGAAGTTCCAGTTCCCTACTCGACTTTGATGTTGGGTGGTTCAGTCAGGATACGTACTCCTGCAGGTAAGCGAGTACAAATCGAAGTAATTGAGGGCGCTCGAATTGGTGATCGTCGTCGCTTAGCAGGACATGGTCACGATGGTGGCCCTCTAGATATCGAGTTCATTTTAGCAGAGCCTGAAAATATCAGCAAAGAACAGAAGGAAGCACTCGATCGATTGAAAGAATCTGGGCTCTAAATTAAACATCAATTAAAAAACGCACTTTTTCGCCTAGGCTCATGCGAGAAGTCAGAGATTTTGGCAAAGTAGCCGACTTCTTACTTCCTCGCAGTTACAAATTACATGCGGCGGTCTTGGTAATCAGCCTGCTAATGATCCCCGGGCTGATTGCCAGCCTAACTCCAATCGATGTTAATGCATACGACATGGAATCGCCGGAATTAACTGCCAATCAAGTTGTAGCCGATGAATTCGAGGCTGCAGAAAAAACCCATGGATTTGCAGTTGCAGTGAGAGGTAATGAGGCTATTGTCTCATCCTCATCAGCACCACATTTTACCTCGGAGGGGGAGATAGATTACGCCAACTTGCCCCATCCTTCAGAAAGGGTAGACTACCAAGGTAGAAGCGCTGGTTTGGTTGGTGAAGAGATTCCATTAGGTGGGATTCTCAATTTGACCATCCTGAGAGAAATAGAGGATAAAACCGCGATAGCAAGTTCACATTATCTATCGAATTTTACCCGACCCTTGGTAACAGAATTAACCGGTACAGGATTTATGGGACCAATGTCTCTACCTGATTTACTAAGGGCCTTTATGGCTGGAGAATCGTTACTAACTCAGCCCACAATCAATGTTTTTGGCATACCTCAACCTGCTAGAACGAATTGGGAAGATTGTGGGGTTTTGGAATGCTTAACCTATGATGACCCAAACGTAACTCAAGCCCACATCGATTTGGCAGCCCATCGGATGATTATGTACTCAGATGGGGCAATGCTTCGATGGTTTTCTTCTGATAGAGGATTCACTCATGATGAGAATAGTACATTGATGGGTCCGATTGGAGGGACAATTCGAGAGGACGGAACTTTCGATGAAGATGTAACCTGGGGCCCAGGCCGATGGTCAGCATCTACAACCTGGATTTTGATTCAATTAAGTCGAACAGATCTGGAAGAAAACGGAATTACATATTTTTGGGCAGATGCCAAAAATGAGCGTGATGGATATCGATTCGAAGGGCTTGACTTGGTCACAACCCCTCCGGAATTCACTGTTGATGATTGCAGAGATTTGCGTGAAGAAGGGGTCGAGGTTTGTAGTTTTGAATGGGCAATAATCGACTTAGAAAAGCAGATGCGAACTACAGATCAACTCGCTGTTACTTTCTCAATAAACGAGGGCGTAAACGTAGAATTGAATCGCGAGTTGATTGAATCAAGCTTGTTACTAATCGCAATGGCGCTGGCAATAGCAGTCCTACTTTGGTTCAGTCTAAGACGTGCCTCAGACGTTGTAATCGTAGGGGCAACTCTGATTTTTGCACTACTTTGGATGCAGGGTTCCATTGGATGGATGATGGTATTTGGAGAAAAATATGGCTTCAAGATTATCAGCAAGAGTCAATTTTCCAATTTGCTTCCAATCCTTGTTATCGCCCTGGGTATCGATGACAGCTTACATGCGCTCCACCGATACAAGGAGGAGAGGCGACAGGGACGTACACCAGAACAATCTGCTCACTCATCATTATCCAGAGTTGGAAGAGCAATTATGCTAACATCTTTCACAACTATGTCGGCGTTTGCTGCGAACTTGACATCTGATATCGCAGCACTTCGGTCATTCGGAGTTGAGGCTGCACTGGGAGTCGCTGCAGCATTCATTCTAACTGGAATTTGGGCGCCATTAATTCGAATGGATTGGGATAAATATCTGCGTGGAAAGGATAAGCTACCAGAAGAAGAAGATGGTATAGTTCACATGATAAGTGAGGAAAATTTAGTTAAAATTGCAGATAATTCCTCGAAGAATTCGGCCGTTTTACTAGTATTGATTTTGGCAATCACGGCCGTTGCTGTTCCAATGATGCTAAGTCTTGAAGGAGATTTCAAGGTAGAAGATTTCCTCGATGAAGAATCGGATTTCGCTCAGGCTGTCGAGCTAGTCAATACCAGATTTAGTGACGAAGGAGAGCCAGCCGTGGTAATCATCGAAGGCGATATGCTAGATCCTAGAGTCTTCGCGGCAATTGAGGCGACTAGAGAAAATATGGCCAATTCAAGTCCTAATGACCCTGGTAAGTACACCAAGACTCCACTAGGCACTCCCGAACTTCATGCAGTAGATGAGTTAGTTTGGGCAGCAAAGGCTAGTATGTTCGCTAATGTTACGCCATTCGTCGAAGCGGGTTGGGAATCAGACTCGCTCGAATGTGATACGCTATTCGGTGGATTACCAGACGATGCCGACAGAGATTGCTTGAGATTCATGTATGGGTTCGTCTATGTTTACGGGGTCCCCGAAGGCGGCTATATCCCGCATATTCCTCCCTCTTTAACGGCGCTTAACATCGCTCCAAATTGCCAAATAGACCCTGAAATGGTACATCTATGTCAAGATGGTAGCATCCCAGAATATCCTCGCATGACACTTCGATGGGGTATTGCAAATCCGGAACAGTTCATCGTCGTAGAACAGGTTCTGGCAGAGTTAGAAATGGATATGCAACCATTCCAAGATTTGGCTGCTCAAGATATCTCAGAAAGAGCGAATATAGAATCTGCAAGTGAAGAATATCCGGTGACATGGGCGATTGCTACGGGTGATCCAGTCACTCGTTTCGTCGCTGCAAATAGTATGCAGAATCAACTTCAAGGGACATTGGTCTTAGGAGTTCTATTTTGCTTAATCACTCTATGGTGGGGATTCCGAAAGGTCGAGTATGGCTTCGATGACTATTCACTTAGAGACCTTGTTGTATCCTCACCGGTGATTATCGCAATTACAGGATATGTATACCTAACAGTTAGTGCAAATCTTGCGATTGCAATTGCAATACTATTGGTTCTAGGGGCCGGATATTGGGGAACAAGGTCTCTCTCTACTGCAATCTTTACAACAATCCCGATTGTAATTGTCATAATCTGGTTGTATGCGATAATCGCGGCTGCAGGATACGGATTGAATATGGTTACAGTCGCAATAGCCGCGATGAGTTTGGGTGTAGGAATAGACTACGTTATTCACGTCGTTGAGAGATATCGAGAGGAACGCGCAACAGGGGCGGATGTAGAGACCAGCATCAAGGCCATTGGTGGAGCTGCTGGCCTTGCTTTGTTTGGATCAGCAGTCTCTGATGTGACAGGATTCCTAATCATAACCCGGTCCGCAATGGGCTTCTTTGCGAGCTTTGGTTTGTTCTGTGCCGCAATGATTGGGTTATCCTTATTCGCCAGCCTCGTGGTTACTCCTGCGATGCTTGGGGCAATGGCCCGAACGAGGAGCAAAGGACCTCAGCAGGTTGAAGCGGTTGGTGCTTGACGGCGGTTTGGATAATATGGATGAGTCCGACTCATTGACAGACCTCGAGAGAGGAAAAGAAGACTGTGTAATGCGGTTTGCCGATGGGAAATCATTTCGAGTAGACTATCTTGAAATCAGACTGGCTTTCCCTTGTGCAAAATGCGGTCCTCGACAAGAAAATGAACAGAGGATTATTGAATTCCGAGAGGAGGTCATGAGATTCCAATTGGACAAGCCAAAGACCGAATTAGTCGGCCGCTATGGATTACGATTTTCATGGCCTAGCGGATGTTCTAGTGGTATTTTCTCATTTCCTCTTTTACGTGGTGTGTGTGAAGAAAAAGGCGCTTTAATTGACTGATTTAGGATATTTTATTCTCAGAACCGTTGCTCAAATTCGAATAGAAGCGCTCAAAGGTAACCCTTGGTTCCGAAAATCATCGCAATGTGGGATTCCCTCCCTCTCTGCGGTGGGTGATTCAATGAACCCAGATGAGCCAGAGGCTGATGAGACCACGCCTGAAGAAGAGGAGTGGCAACTCTATGCGACGGCAGGTTATGCTGCTGCAGAAGACCCTTGGGATGACCTAGTTGAGGTTGAAGACGATGAAGATGAAGAAGAGGAATGGTTCGATGGGGACGATTTCGAAACCAATGGACAAACTTTGGATTGGGATTCTCCACCATGCCCCGCCCCACTAGGTATAGCTCACATGATTCGACTCGGTACCTGCAACCACTGTTTGCACCGAGTCGGCGGCCGGCGAACTGAAGAAATCGGAGAAAAAGGAGGTGCCTCTATTCGTGCTGAAGCATTTTCAAGAGACAAGGAATTGGAGTCATTTGAATCACCCGATCTGTGTCCACTTTGCGAGAACCTCTTCGAAGATGTAGACAACATCGTTGAGAGAATAGTAGAACAAACTGGAGAACTTGATCATGGCTCATTACAAGTTGGAGTCCACGTTCCTAAGGATTTAATTCAGGAAGAGGACAGAATTCGTACCCGCCATGCAGCACCTGGGTCTAGGCCATTAAAAGCAGCATTTTCGGAAGCTGTACAGGCTGGAGTTTCGGCCCGCATGGAGGGAGTCGAATTTGTCAAGGAAAGACCGGATTTGATGATTTTAATCGATTGCTTAACCCTCAGGGTTGATGTTGATATCCGTCCAGTATTCATTTATGGCCGCTACCGAAAGTTGGACCGAGGAATACCACAGACTCGTTGGCCTTGTCGTGCTTGTCGCGGTCGCGCGGAGGGCTGTGAGGCATGCGAGGGTACAGGACTGCAATACCCCGATTCAGTGCAGGATCTAATTGGCGAACCATTCCGACTAGTACTGTCAGCAGAGGATACCTCATTCCACGGAATGGGGAGAGAAGACATCGATGTGCGATGTTTAGGAAGAGGTCGTCCTTTTGTCCTTGAAGTAAAACGTCCAAAGGTACGCCGTACAGACCTAGAGGAAGTCATGGAAGCAGTTAACTCAAATGCCACTGGAAAAATCGAAATCAGCGATTTACGTTGGACTAATCGTAGCGAGGTAAGTCGAATTAAAGAGACCCGAGCAGAAAAATCCTACACTATCAGATTCTCAGTTGAAGAGCCGCCTGAAGAGTCCTTCATCGTCGATTCAATCACCAAATTATCGGGAGTGACTTTGGAACAACAAACTCCGAAAAGAGTATCTCATCGAAGAGCGGACAAGAATCGCAAGCGCAAGGTTGTCTCAATCGATAATGTTCTAGTCGAAGACAACGAAGTACAATTTTCGGTGCGCTGCGAGGCTGGAACATACGTCAAGGAATTAGTACATTCTGATGAAGGAAGAACAGTCCCATCAGTAGCAGGCGTTTTAGAGAGTCCATGCGAGGTAATTTGGCTGGATGTTGAGGATATCCACGCTGATTGATCCCCAAAGGGCTCAGATGGGCTTAAGAATGGGCGGCAGGTCGACCGCTCGCACGACCTATGGTCGATGGGTGAAATATCATGCGCAGAAGTCACGGTACTCGTCAAGGAACTCGCAGTATTCTACGCCGCTCGAAAACTCAGCGAGGTCGAATAGACATCGCTCGAGTCATGCACCAATATGAGATTGGTGATCGAGTTGCAGTTGTGCTTGATGGCTCCCAACAAAAGGGTATGCCTCACCGCAGATTTCAGGGCGCAACTGGAGTAATCGAGGCCAAGCAAGGTCGCGCATGGGTAGTTGCTCTTCATGATAAGAACATGGCAAAGACCGTCATAGCTCGTCCAGAACACCTACGCCCATTGGAGTGATTTACATGAGCAAGAGAGAGTTTGTCGATTTCGCTACTGTACGCGATTTACTATTGGATGCACGAGAACGTCGTGGTGAGTTATCCTACGAACAGAAGGTCGCTCTACAACACGCCGAATGGGCTGCTAGCGAGAATCGAGGCGGATTGAAGACAAGCCCTGAGGTATTCAGCAAACTATTCGCAGATCTAGCAGAGAATGAGAAATTAGGCCAACATCCAGAAGTTTGTGCTAAAATCGCCGAACTTGCTCCAATGAAGGTCGAAGACGTTCGAGTCATCATCGCTTCCAAGAGAATTGCAATGGACACAGACGAAGTAGAAGGTATAATCACCATCGTCAGACAGCACATTCTTTGATTCGCGAACTCAAATATTGCTCAAAAGTAAGCATTTTGCTTTAATTTTGTCAAATCATATGGAACACATCCATTCATGAGGGATAACCGACTCTCGAGGACTGAGGAATATGCAGCCGAAGGGCAATGTAGACGGCGACGCAGCCGGTGGTCCATTTGCATCTGAAACTCATATTCGTGTCCTTGATGTTATGGAAAGGAGACCTGTAGGAAAGGAAATACATGCTCTTTCAGAACCAGGTCTGCACATTGTTCGAGCGAGATTGAATGATGGTTTTTCAGCTGAATCCGGCGATTACTTCGCTCTTGAATCAGGTAAATCGGGACCGTTGTCTCCGCTACGATTCCAAGATCTCTCAGGAGATGCGAATTCGGCATTACAAGAATCGGTTGCTGAATCGATTAAAGTAAATCCAGATCCACATTTGGGCTTCTATAATCGTGCCAACAATATATCTCTCAAGGTTCATGCCTTTCAGTTACTCCCAGGAGTTGGTAGTTCAACCGCTAGGTCTTGGGTTGATATTCGTGGACCAAATGGCTGGATAAACTTGGATGAAGTGAGTCAAAAACTGGATATTGATGCAGTCGAACTGCTAGCAGAGAGATATGTTAGTGAAATGGAAAACCCAGGTGAAGTACCCTGCCTTCTAGATTTACTGGTTAGAGTTGGCGCCTAGACGAGGTGCGAGCATGGACGACCTCGACGTCAGATTGCTCGTAGAACTACTACGTGATCGAATTACTCCAGATCGTTCGCTTGGTCAACATTTTCTGCTAGATGAAGCGGTTATTGATAGGGCTGTAGAAATCGCCTCAAAGAATCATCCAATTAACGAGCATAGTCATGTTTTGGAGATTGGCCCAGGCCCCGGTTCCCTGACACTAGAATTATTGCGAACCGGAGCAAAAGTAACCGCAATTGAATTGGATGAAGAGGCGACATCTCACCTAGCTAGAGTTTTCAACAATGCAGATGGAAAATTGCAAGTTATTCATGCCGATGCTCTGGAAATTGATTGGCCAAAAGATATCACTCACATCGTTTCTAACCTTCCATATCAGATTTCTAGCCCCGTACTAGATAGAATTCAGAAGCACCACTTTAGTTCGAAACTCAAAGGCATTTCACTACTCGTTCAGGAAGAATTTGCTGAACGTATGGCGATGAACAAAGGCTATGCAACCCGCGGTCCTTTAGGTCACTCACTTTGGCTAGATTTTGATGTTGAATTGGACTCGAAGGTGGCTCCTCATTCATTCAGTCCATCACCAAGAGTCCATTCACGTTTGACAAATTTAATTCCGGTCAATAGAGAGATGACTGAATCTATTGATCGCCGGCTATTCAGAATGGTAATTATCGAATGTTTTGCAAATAGGCGCCGAAAGTTGAGAACTTCTCTCAAAAAATCGCCTAAACGCCTCAATAGAATATCTGGTTGGCATCGTTCTCGCTGGGAGAAAGCCACCAATACGATACCCAGCGAAACTCTCGACCTACGTCCCGAGAATCTAACTTCGGAGGATTGGGTATCGCTAATCAGTCAAATCACTCAAGCCTGAACCATACGAGAGAACAGGTGAACCACGCCTTCAAAGCCCACTGTGGGCTCGGGGGAGGTAGCGCAGCGTGTGCAGACGCTGCTGGGAAGGGAGTTGGTTAGATGGCCAAGAAGGACACATATCTCGCGCTATTGCGTAGAGGAATCGATGAGAATACGGCCCAACTCCTTGCTGACTCAGGTATCAAAGTCGGCGATCTAAAGAAACTCGACGAAGAGAAGCTTCGCAATAATTACGGTCTCAAGAAAGAGATTGCAAAGTCGGTACTTGAGGCGGTTAAATCTGGACCAAGAGCCTCTGCAAAGCAACGTTATCTCGCGGATGTTCTCTCAAAAGACAAGAAGAAACAGGTCGACAAAATCGAGGAGCAACGCTTCAAGCGAGAGCAGAAGGATATCGTTTCAGAGCTCAACGAGAAGAAAGAGGAATTACGTCTAGCAAAAGTAGAGGCATTCCGTTCAAAGAAATTGGTTATGAATCGCTTAGGTAAAACCATCGAACTCATAGTCAAGTTGGAGAATTCATTTGATGATGAATCCAAGCGTGAACAGCGTACTAAACTACGCGATCAACTTGAGACTAGAGGTCTGGAGGCTGCTAGAGACCACGAGATGCTTGAATTGGTAGGTACGCCTCAGGATATTGTTGACTTCCGCAGAAAAATAGCCCCTAAATTGTGCATGTATGCTTGCCCCGAATGTGGCGAAGAAATGGACCCTCGAGGCGGTAATGTAATCGAAGATACTGGAGACTTCTCATTTGTTTGCTGGGATTGTGAGGAGGAATTCCATGCACCGATGGCAAAATTTGTTGATGAGCAGCTAAACAATGGTTCTCGGATAAAAATCGATCCAAAGATGAAACCTCGAGAAAAGCTCATTCGAAAGCCGAAGAAGAAGTCTGCCGACATAATCAAGGATGCGATGATTAAGGATTTGGAAGCAACCGGTGCATCTGCTGAAGAGATGGCGGCTGCGGTGGAAGCAAGCGACCTGACAGGCGGTCTGATGAGTATCGATGAGTGGATTGACCAGACACTAGCGGCGAAGGGCTACATCCAAGCGCAAGAGCATCGAGAAGACTTCATTCTCGCAACAGGAGCAGGTGCTACCAAGTTCAACAAGTGGATGAAGAAGGCAGGTCTTGTTTTCAACAAGCAAACAGGCCAATGGACTCGTTGGAAGAACGATTGAGTTCAAAGGTCGATTTCAAGGCGAATAATCGATTCGGAGTACTGTGACGATAGTCCGATTCTTTCGCGGGGCTCTTCTTCTTGGCGTAGCAGAAGCCGAAGAAAACGAGCCTTTGGTCGAGGTTGCCGAGAAAGCTGGTGTTGACATTCCAACAAATTGTACTTCGGGCAACTGCGGCACATGTTTGGTTCGATTGAAGGAAGGAAAGATCGAGTATCCTGAGCCATTACCGCCAGGTCTTGATGAATTTCTAATAGAGGATGGAGGGGTTCTGTCGTGCTGTATGGAAGTAAGCGAAACCTGTGATATCGATGTAATCCCACCTTTGTGATGTGATATGATGGATGACCAAGAGTTTCTCTTCTTAGTAATCTTCAATCTTGTAGGCGTAGGGGTTGCGGTTTGGTTTCTATACACTCGCCTTCGTGCCAAACTTTTGGAAGTAGAAGAGCGTAAAGCACGAAGATGGAAACGAGATAGTAAAATGGAGAGTGAAGAATGATGGATACGATTAATCTGAAAGACAAATTAGCGAAGTTTTCCGACCATTGGTCGCCAAAAGTTATTGCTGAATTAAATGATTATCAATTCAAATTAGTAAAAATCCAAGGTGAATTCGTATGGCACAATCATCCAGATACTGATGAGGTGTTTTTCGTAATCGAGGGTAGCATGAATATCGAGTTTGAGAATGAAACCGTGCAACTAAACGAGGGCGAGATGTTAGTCGTCCCAAAAGGTGTTGAACACAAACCATATGCTGATTCTGAATGCAAAGTTATGCTAGTTGAGCCTCGTGGAGTGGTAAATACGGGAGATGCTGATAGCGATTTAACAGCAGACAATGATGTTTGGATTTGATTATTCATTTATCGCAGCAGTCCATCTATCAGCTTGCGGCACACCAACAACCTCGATATGACAAGCAAGAACTCCCTTTTGTTGATTGATATCGGAGCGGAGCTCCATCAGGTCATTGATACAACAAGGGCAATGTGCTCGGGTTGGTTGAATCCACAACTGAACAATCCCAGAATCATCAACTTCAACACCCTTGAGTATTGACTCATCAGTAATCTCGATTCCATGAGGTTCGGTACGTCCTCGAAGTAATCTTGCAAGACGCTTCTGAGCGGTTTTTTTGGCTCGACTCATGCCTCCCACTCCGTAAGTAGGTCCCATGAATCCCCCATAGTCAGGCATTCCATTCCATCTTGAGTTCGAGCAAATGTATCCTCAGTTCCAATAGCTCCTGATTCATAGATTACCTTAGGCTCAATCGCCATTGTCCCTCCGATTGGGAGTTCTCTGTCGAATCTATCAGCGACAACAGGAGTTTCATCCAGTTCCAACCCCACCGAATGACCCAGGAAAACGGCTTGTTCAGGTGGCATCCCCATAAGATGCTCAGAGTAGCCCATTTCGTCAGCCATTCCACTACCGATTCTCCATGCCTCAGAACAATGGTCTCCCTTCCCGAGGCTCGACACAATTGAGTCCCTAATCTCAGCCATATCATTCAATCTACCCACGGATTCATCATCTAAACGACCAGCGCAGAACATTCGTGTACAATCTGAAACATATCCACGATGCAGATGAACGATATCGACGATAACAGGCTCTCCGGCTACGACTTTTGCATGGCCGGCACCTAGTGAAGAGACGGGGCTTGCTCCCAATCCACCAATAGCCGAATCGAAGTAAGATGGAACGGCTCCGGATCTTCCTGCAGCGATTACAACACGGTCACAATCCATCGGCCATCGCCTCATCCTGATTCGGCCTCCAAATCCTGCAGCTCGGCTAACCTCATCGGCCGAAGCAGCCATTTCTAACTCGCTACGACCCTCTCCACCAACTTCTTTGACCGCTTCAAACATCTCTCGATTTATCCGTCCACTTTCTCGCAGCATTTCAAGCTCCCAAGCAGATTTTGTTTCACGCAGACCGTACATTAGGTAAGTCACATCCTGCATTTCACCTAGTTCAGACAATCTTCCTGAGAAGTACTGCCATCTATCATGAGGCATTTTACCAGCCAACATTGCAGGGGCAGATGTTACGCCGAGTGAACGGAGTGCCCCGGTCATTTGTCTCATACTTGGCTGAGCTGTAATCGGGTCCGGAGCATTGTCCTCTCCAGATTCAAATTTGGCTCTTCTGAGTGATTTCCTAACCCAATGGGTATTCTCTACATCCGAGTCTTCAGCCCCTATCAGAATCATCCCGTTTTGTCTACCACCAGTTAACCAGTAGAGTTCCACTGGGTCATCGATTAATGCTGACTCAAACCCAGATTCTGCGAGTGCTGACGAAAGTCGATTGCGACGCTCTTCCAATTCGCTAACTGGCACTCTCCAGTCTTCTCCATCTGGACCGGTAAGTCGCTCCGCGTCCCATGCCATTAACTCGCCACTACGGCAGAGACACAAAGGCATTGGGGGGGAGTTCTGAGCCGTTTATCTCCATCATTATCAAAAGACGCCTGCTGGTGGCCCACATCGTGAAAGACGTTCTATCCTTGGACGATATTCACCTAAGCGGTAAGCGTGTGCTATATCGCGTTGACATTAATTCACCCCTTCATCCAGAGACTGGTGCCTTCCTAGATGATGGAAGACTCAGAGCGATTATACCCACTCTGGCTGACCTTTCCGAATCTAAGGTTGTGATTCTTGGTCATCAGTCTAGGCCCGGAAAAGACGATTTCACAGATCTTTCAGGTCACGCAGAAAGACTTGGTAGTATTCTTGGCCGAGCTATTCGTTTTGTTCCTGATGTCTGTGGCGAAGAAGCGATAGATGCTATCCGCAGTTTGCAAAATGGAGAGATTCTTTGTTTGGACAATGTTAGAATGCACAATGAAGAAATTTCACTTAAGAAAGCAGAATTGGAAGAATTACGAATCTCTCAAATCGTCTTGAATCTCGCTCCAGAATTTGATGCATATGTTACTGACGCCTTCGCCGCAGCACACCGTAATTCCCCCACATTGACAGGGTTTGCAGATGATTTACCCTGTATCGCAGGGCGCTTGATGCAACGAGAGATTAACGCTCTACAAACCGCTGTTACAAACCCGCCACGACCATACGTTGCAATTCTAGGCGGGGCTAAGGCTGACGATTCGTTCCGAGTAGCTCAGAATCTAATCAATCGAGGTGTGGTCGATACGATTGCCTTTGTTGGGGTGGTTGGAAATATGATTCTCTGGGCTCAAGGCATTGACATCGGAGAAGGAAATAAGGAATTTATCAGAGCAACTCTAGGAGATGATTTCGATATCGCTTGGGAAATGGCTAGCACACTAGTGGAGAATCATTCGGATTTACTCTTAGTTCCAAATGATGTGGCTGTGGAAATTGATGAAGAAAGAGTTGGACTTACTGTTGAGGACCTTCCAGTTCCACATCCAATCTACGATATCGGAGTAGAGACTCTGATGCAATTAAGGCCCATATTGATGCAAGCAGGCTGCATTCTGTGGAATGGACCTGCAAGTTACTTTGAGAAGCCCGCCTTTGCCTTCGGAACCATTGAGATTCTCAACATGTGTACCGAAACTCAGGCCATGACAATTGTAGGAGGAGGTCATACCAGTGCCTTGGTAAATTCGCGAGGAGTTGCTGACAAAGTATCACACAATAGCACCGGTGGAGGAGCCTGTTTGCAGATGCTTTGTGGGGACAGAATGCCTGTTATCGAAGCATTGCAACATTCTGCAGAAAAGTTTCGTTAGAGAAATGACGCCAAAATACCTATCAGTCCTGAGCGATTAGAATTAGACATGGAAGAAGACCAAAACCCAGGCACACTGGATGGTACGACAGAACCAGCAGTAGTAGATGCAGGAAGAGTATTCGTCAACACCGGACAAAATTTTCCAGTTCAGAAGAATGCAGCTGCAAAGGTAATTGGAATCCTTGTGATTATTTGGGGAGCATTCAATCTGCTCGGTTCTCCACTAACCTTACTATCGGATATTGGAGCAACGGATTTGAATGGGAACGAGATAAGTTACCCGATAGAGTATTTCGTGATAACAATTCTAACTTCTATATCGGCAGGAGCCCTAGCTGTTTTCAGTGGTTATCAGATTACTCAATACAAGAAAACAGGAATTTGGCTGACTTTTGCAGCATTTTTACTTGCATGGATCGGCTCAATCATTTCTTCGTCAATTGCTGGTAGTGCGATGGATAGTGAGGGTATTGGATTTGGTGCTGGACTGGGTGCAGCGCAAGGAATTTGCGGTATATTCTGCTATGCCATTTGTGGAATAATTGTTGCAATCCCACTGATGTTATCTGATGGTGGAATGGAGTAATCATCTCAGTTTGGTCAAATCTAACATATGGCCAATTCGGGAATTAACATCCTCGATGATCGCTGCCAATGCTGAATTATCTCGACCTTCTGCCCGCATAACCAAAATCGGTTCTGTATTCGATGGTCTGCAAAGATACCATCCATCAGGATAGCGAACTCTGATTCCGTCAACAGTCGACTTTTGCATATCTGTAAAAGCACCTTCTACAGCGTTCATAGTTTCTTCTCTTTCTCCAACCAATGGAATCTTTGTCTCATCAGTTGAAGGGTAATCAGGTAGGTTAGCGAATCTCTGTGAGAAACTCATCCCACCAACCTTGGGTGAAGAATCACGTCCGACTATTTCCAGCAAACGAGCTGCATTGTATAGTGAACAATCGAATCCAGGCCACCTGTCATG
>NYXO01000013.1 GCA_002685415.1 Methanobacteriota archaeon | reverse complement strand
TTCTTCCCGCAAAAGCCGCCAATAGTATTGAAAATAGATGGATAAACATAGAGGGAGCGGGTAGTAATCCTTCTTTATTATTCGAGATTTCTACTACAGAGTCGTCAATATTTTCTTCTACCCATTGACTAGCATCGATTACTCTCTTCTGGTAGTATATACTCCAGTTTCCATCCTCGATTATGGTTAGATTTTGAGCGTCTAATGTAATCTTGGTTTGATTCGTAGCGTTTACTCCAAATAGGGATGAATTCCATAGCAATCGGCCACTTGAATCAGAATATTGTAAGGTGATATTCGACGTACTCGCTCTTCCAAGATTTACTACATGAGCATCGATTTCATTACTTCTTATCTCGATGCTTTCCACAACCAGTCGAGCTCGCCAATACCAGACGTTCTCGATTAGATAGATCATTACATCGAGTTCCTCACCAAGCCTTTGGGATAGCGGTTCTATGGTTCCAAGGAGGAATTGCTCGTCATCGGTCTCGAAGGTGAATGTTGGATAACCCATCACTCCATATCCATAATCACGACTGGTTCCACAATTAGGGTATAGTCCTTGGTTAGCGTTACGAATAGGGATATCTGAAATGTTTGAATTTACTTCATCTCTAATGTGATGGTACATTTCCCAATCCGATGGCTGTTCTGGCCATTTACCCCATGGATAGAGCATTATCCAGACACCGGTATGCATGGTGATGTATAGGTCGGCATCGGGCACAACTTCGTTCATGTAAATCGAATTTGCCAAAGTTTCGGATTCACTGAAAGCACTACTTCCAGGTTGGGTGGTAGGGCAAGTATTCCAGTAGTGGTCGTAATTTCTGTTTAGGTCAACTTGGTTGATATTCCATCTTGTGTCGTGGTCATTACCATCCGCGTTTAGCATAATCAAAATGTGTAACTCAGTATGGGCTAATACATCGAGAACGTCTTGTTGTCCATCTGCCCAACCCTCGATGTAATACTCGGCAACTAGGAAAGCAAGTTCAGTTCCAAGATGTTCGTTGCCATGATGTCCTCCATCGATGTAAACAACGTCTTTTTCGCTTCCATCTAGCTTGGTTTCTTGGCTCCAATCCGAAATTTGCAACATCCAAATTTCTCTCCCCAGTTCAGTCTGGCCTATGCTGAACATCTCGACGATTTCGGGATAGTCATCCGCCCATTCGTTTAGATCTAAGGTTAGAGTTGCATAGGAATGATACCAATGCTCTTGGATAATGTCTGGCTGACCAATTTGTGCTGTAGCCGCAGGTGAGGTTGATACAGCGAGCATTGATACTACAATCAATACCGTAAGCCAGCGGCGCATGCGCCGCTGTAGGGGTCATTGCATAGAATCATTCCCATGATTAATTTACAAAATTTTAATCAATTTTAATTGGCGATATGTGCGGCAATAATCTTCGTTGTGATTAATGCTGCATTAAATTGCGTTATACGATCATCGCCGGGAGCAATTTCATTCACATCAGCTCCAATTATCTCAGCGCTGCTGGCAAACAACCCTTCGATAATTTCCACCGCACCCCAATGAGTCAGACCCCCAGGAACTGGGGTGCCTGTATCGGGAACCAATGAACCATCTAATCCATCGATATCAAAAGTCAACCATATAGGTCCACTCAATTGGCTAATTCTTTCAATTAGAGAGTTCCAAATAGTCATTCCAGCAGACGGACTGAAGAGGTCTTGGGCATAGAACGTCTCAATTCGGTCATCGGTTTCCGCAAACTTCGCTTCATCGAGTGAATATGCGCGAATTCCAATCTGCAAAAGACCGCCGATTCCACAATCCAAAGCGCGCCTTGCAGCAGTACCATGACTGAATCGCTCACCATTGAGTGAATCTCGAAGGTCGGCATGAGCATCGACCTGAACTATCGTGAGTTTGGACAGGTCACCAGCGATAGAGGGGTGATTTTGTAGAGCTTCCACAACCGGTGGTAAGAGCCCATGCTCTCCACCTAACACAATAGGAAATTGTTCTGAGTTAAACCACGGCATAAGATAACCCCGAATAGAATCTAGTTGTTCCCTTAGAGTCCCTGCCTCAGAACTCCAAGGTTGGGCGGTGTGAAATGCTAGTCCACAAGGCAACTCATCTTCCAGTAATGGGTCGTACAATTCGACCTGCGAACTCGCCTCGATAGCGGCCGCGGGTCCATGTTCTGTGCCCTCGCCCCAACTAGTAGTCATCTCAAATGGAATAGGAAGAATCACCACATCCCATGGCCCTTCTTTTGACTCTGAGAGCCCGAGGAAGGTTGGGTTAGCCTCACCGTCCATGGGTTGTGCCGAGTCATTATTCGATTAACCACTTCGGGTCTAATCCACACGAATCGTGGACTCGATGTGCGATTGTTGATAAAGAACGGGCTTCCATATTCTACCACAGGAGGGGGATGCGATGGGTATGACGCTAGCAGAGTTAACTCAGGCTATCCGCCGCAAAGTCGATTCGGAAATGGAAGTAATCGTCGCCGAATCGATTGCTGAACACGCCTTAGGTTTCTTCGGTTTTTCAAATCGTATTATCGACAATGCGCTAGAACCTACAGATCGTAACCTCTTCTATCAATTACAAGACTATGACTTGCTTACTACAGAATCTGAGGAAACCACACTTTGGGACGGTAGGGAATGGAGAATTCACTATTGGAAATTCAAACCCGATGCTAGGGAGTTTGCCAGGAGAGCAATGTCCGAGGCTGAAAACAAGGAAGACGAAGACCCCTACGCAGGAATTTACGATGACGTTCCAACCTCTCTATGGCGAGAAAGAATGACCGATGAGGACGAAGAAGACGATTGGGAAGAACCCCTATTCTGATTCAAATAGCCCAATCGTGACGGGCAAATGTACAAACAATATCACTGAAGGGTATAGTCGTGGACAACCGATTCCAGAGCGCCTTGTTGCTGACGCTATTGCTTCTCGCACCAATGGCTGGCATTGCTGGAGCTGACGAAGTTGAGCCCGCTCAATCATGCGAAATCCTCGTAGATTGGGATTATGATTGGGCTCTCGATGAAAACGGAACATGGCAAGAAATGGTAATTCATCGATACAGAACCACCTACGAGCCGGCTTTCCAGAATGGCACTTCACCAAGCGGGGTAACAATCGATGTTCAACACATCAGAGAGGGCCAAATCATTGCTACTGAGGCTGACTCTAGCTACGTTGTAGCGGGTGGCGAAATCGATATTGTGCTATCGGATGAGCCGGCATTTCTTGATCAGGTATTTATCGAAGTCAGTTCGACTGAAGCAACTTGTTCGCGTTCCTTGGATATGACAATGTGGAACCAACCTTCGGCTGACCATGAAATCACCCGTGAAACCACTTGGGAGTTGCAGAATGACGCAGAAGGAGGTTCAAGCCTATACTTCGAGGGAAGAGGTTGGCAGAAGCGAACCGGTGAAAGTCTGAGTTCCAGCGAACTAGGAAACGGCTCCCTAGTACTTGATTTAGACACTGGAACCGACCAGATGTATCTGACTCTTGATTTGCATAACGTATGGATGAATGAGACATATGATGGTACAGAAATAACCCGTCAAATTTTCGAGATGCGTGGCTCGGGCAGTCTAGAATTCGTAAGTGATTCAGAGGACTCTCTAATCGATGTAGAGGCCAATGTATACCAAGCATACATACTCAGAGATTGGGAAGATGGAATATTGACAGAGCGACTAACCTTGGAAGCAACTGGCTCTATATCTTACAACGGAGGTTCGAATAATAGTACTCAAGGAGGATATGGAGAACTATCTGTATTCTATATCGAAACCTGGGATGAAGATGGCGTTCGTCGTTTATCAGATACTCAAATTGAGGCTAACCTAAGTATTCGTCTTCAAACCCAAGATGAAGCATTCTCAATCGAATTGGACGAATTCCGAACTAGAGAAAAATGGCTCGACGGAGTTCGCGAAGAACAATCACTGAAAATCAAAGGCTCTGGAGAATTTGGTTTCCTTATCGAAGATAGTCAATTCCAGGTTGAAGTAAATGGAACTGTTCCAGATATTCACTACGAGGTAGTTGGTGGAGAGGTCGTACAGGATCGCATAATTGTCGACGGCCAATACTCTGGTGATGCGAGTGGTTCGTTTGGATATGTTCGCCAAATAGACAAATCTCTGATTCAAGCGAATGCTACTGGAGAAGAATTCGAAGTTGATGTGATTGAAAATGAATTATGGTTCAATATTTCAGGAACCCCTATCGGTCCAATCGGACAAGAAATTGAAGCTGAACACAATTTGACCTACGAATACACCGTCCCTCAAACAGATTGGGCTAACCGAACAGTTCGCTATCTCTATGTGGAGGATAATGGCACTACAAGCAATGAATATCCGGAAAATTCTCCGATAATCTTGGAGCCCGAGAGACCTCGGTACGATGGCGACATGAATGTCACGGGTTTCAGAGAAACCGGTATTGTACCTGACAAATATGTGATTGGAGATAATTTCCCTACCTCAAGCGATGGTATTGGTCCGAGGATAGAAATCATCGGCATTAGGATGGGTATGGCCGATGGACATGAGGTCGAATTGGCTGAGTGGCAGGATACAGAATCCCTAGACAATTTCACTGCTTATGGGACGGTAATCAATGAGGGATTGCTCGCTGGTATGCTTCACGAAGTGTATCGGGTAATCGATATTGGTCTGCCAATAGGAGAAGAAAATGGTAGCGCATCAGAAGTCGTTACAGTGATCGAACATCAGACGCTTGAGAGGGTACTCTATCCCTCGGTAATCACCGCCGCAGAAAATACCCCTCCTGCCTTGCTTAATCTAAGATTTAGAGAAGGGATTCTATTCACCGAAGGTGGTTTTGCTCACCTTGAAGCAGTGATTGAAGATGTCGATACTGACGTGGTCGGTGTGATGGTAGATTTGAGTGAATTTGGTCTAGGAATAATCACTCTTTCAGACTCTGGCTTAAACGGCGACGAGGTAATTCAAGACTCAATTTGGACGGCAAGGATAAATCACGATGGTCTAGAGTTTGGAAATTTATCCGTTCCAGTAAAGATGGATGATCTCTGGACCGATGTCCAAACTACTGCTTATGTTGAAATTTCAAATGCTGCCCCTCGAATAACTTCGCGCGCCTATACTCCTGACTTTGCATATCGAGGTGAAGTAATCTCTGCAAGTCTCAAGGTAGAGGATGGGCATGGCGTGAAATCGGTAGTAATCGATCTACTCAGTGCCGGTGGAGAACTTTCTCCACTAACCTTAGACTCCAATACTGGTCGATGGACTGGCCAATTTGTCCTACCTGATTCTCTAGCGCCTGGATTGCGGACGATTCCTATTCAGGTTGAAGATAACCAAGGTGCTAGTGCCCTCATAGATGGCGGTTCGGTAGTTCAAGTCTTGAACGAAGCACCAGAGATAAGCAACGTATCTTTCTTCGATGAGGGTGAATGGGTATCGATAATCGAGATTCCTAAATCTGGTGAGAAAACATACACTATGGAAGTATCAATTTCCGATCCAGATGGAGTATCTTCTGCCCAAGCGAAAATTGGTCGTCTTGCACCAATTGGGAAATCTGAGACATGGCTATTGTTGAACGACGATGGCTTAGATGGTGACAGAGTTGCAGGAGACGGCATATATTCCATACAAATCGATGTCCGCTCTAGTTTATCT
This sequence comes from Methanobacteriota archaeon, assembly GCA_002685415.1. GTDB lineage: Archaea > Thermoplasmatota > Poseidoniia > Poseidoniales > Thalassarchaeaceae > MGIIb-O1. The sequence goes on along the minus strand of NYXO01000013.1, from coordinate 14,912 downwards.
GAGGGCGAGATAAATTACCTTGTTCGAGGGTCAGATATATTCCAATCAATTACACCAGCAGAGTCTCAGACATATACAATCGAATTAGTTGATGAGAAGGCTTCTGGAGGAGTGGGGACAAATTGGATTGCAGAAAATTCCACCACTCTGGTGCTGATTGGCTTGCTAATGCTGCTCGCCTTAGGTGCCACTGCAATCGTTGTGACAATGCGAAATGCGGATTTTGAGTAAAAAACGCAACGAGCGAACCTCCTTATCTCACCATACACTCTCCTCTGATGTGAATAGAACCTCAGCGGTCATCCTATCTGCCATCGCTTTGAGCGCATTAGCCTCTCCAATAATCGCAGCATCATCTCCTGATGATTCTACTAGTAGCACACCTCGTTCGATTAGTGTTGACTTGGATTTCACTCCAATGGACGGAGATTATGTCAAACTTGATGGGCAACAATATTCTATTTACTTCAAAGAGTATATTGAGAGTGATTCATTTTGGGACAGAGTGGTCATTCACTCTGTGAGAAGCGATATGGGTTATTGGACTCAAGCGGATGAATCCTGCACAATAGGTACCTTTACCGGACAGTGTAATGTCAGAGAGACTCGTCAAGGAATGCATTTTACAGCATACAATGATGTCTATGGCATCTCAATCGAGAGCGATTGGACCTATGACGAAACAACATATTCTGCAAAAGGAGATGATTGGTATGAAAGCGATTCTGTTTACTTCGAGGATTATTACATAGATTACGGAACTTTAGGACTGGATGATGAAGCTGGAAGATATTGGGAAAATATCACAATAGAGGTTTCAGAGAGTAGTATGCCCTCTTCAATGACAGTTGGTACAATATTCACCATTAGTTCGGAAAATTGGGAAGATTGGTCTTGGGTTGATCTCAATGACAACGGAAGCCGAACCGAGGATTCGGGATCGGAATATTGGATGGAGGATACATCCTATGAAGGAATGCAAGAATTATCGATAGAGTTCGAAGGTTACAATGAGGCGGAATCGGCTGGTTCATCTCCAACGACACTTTCAGTTTTACAAGTTGAACTTAGAAACGTCTCTGATGGAGGAGAGCTTGTTGATTTGCTATTATTCACTGAGTGGGGTGGTATTGCAGGATTCTACTACGATGCTGAAAATGCTACTGATTTAGTTCCAATGACAATGTGGAATAACCAAGCTGGAGGATTCCCTGATGCTGATGGAGACGGTTGTCCTGATGAAGAGGATGCATTCCCTGATGATGCTTCCGAGTGTAGTGATTTCGATTCCGACGGAGTAGGCGATAACGCTGATCCAGATGATGATAATGACGGCTGGGATGATGTAGAAGAGTCATCTTGTGGTACCAATCAGTTCGATTCTAGCTCATATCCCTCAGACGTAGATTCCGACGGATTATGCAATGGTTTAGACCCCGATGATGATAATGACGGTTACAACGATCCAATCGATGATTTCCCCGAAGATCCTTCTGAATGGAATGATAACGATAATGATGAGATTGGAGACAATGCAGACTTAGACGATGACAATGATGGATTTTCTGATATTATTGAGCAAGATTGCGGTTCTGACCCAATGAGTGTATTCTCCCAACCACTGGATACAGATGCCGATGGAGAATGCGATGAATTGGACTCTGATGATGATAATGATGGTTGGGAAGATGACCGTGATAGTTTCCCGAAAGACCCTACGGAGTGGTTGGATACCGATTCGGATAGTATTGGCAATAACGCCGACACAGATGACGATAATGATGGCTGGATTGATACAAAGGAAGTTGAATGTGGCACCGGCCCTCTAGATGCACTCAGTTTCCCACAAGACTTCGATGGGGACTCACTTTGTGATGCTGTAGATACCGATGATGATGGTGACAAGTGGTCCGATACTGTTGACGTATTCCCTCTCGACCCGTCAGAATGGTTCGATACAGATGGAGATGGAATAGGAAATAATGCAGATACCGATGATGACGGAGATGGTTGGTCGGATGTTGCTGAGGAAACCTGTGATGGTGACAAGGATGATTCTTCGATTGAACCAACTGATTCTGATGGCGACGGGCTCTGTGATGGTATGGATCCAGATAGGGATGGGGACGGCACAATAAATGACGATGACGCATTCCCTGACGACCCAAGTGAAGATCTAGATTCAGACAACGATGGTGTAGGAAACAATGCCGATTTGGATGACGATGGAGACGGCTTATCGGACCTCGATGAAATTGCAGCCGGTACTGACCCCTTGGACAGTGACACCGATTCAGATGGTTGGAATGATGGATTTGATGCCTTCCCGTTGAATACTGCTGAGTGGAAGGACACAGATGGTGATGGAGTAGGTGATAATTCAGATGTGTACCCCAATTTTTCTCTTTGGCAGACCACTGGTGATATGATATTGAGCGTGTTAGTCGTTGCGTTATTCATCGGATTAATTGCAGGTGGGGCAATTTTTGTTTCAGTATCACGAAAGAAACCCGAGGCTGTGCAATTTGCACAGGATTATTCACACGAAGTAAGTCCACCAAGCCCAATTGCAATGTATACTGATGAAGAGTTACGACAAGCCGGTTGGAGTGACCAACAAATAGCCGAACAACGTGGCAAGTGAATTGGTATATTTTGGTACGAGTGCCGGGATTTGAACCCGGGTTCAGGCGTTGGCAACGCCCGGTGATAACCACTACACTACACTCGTGTGAAATTCCGGAATCAAGACTCACTTTTCTAAGCGTCGGTGGTCTAAGCAGCGAGTCTCTGTAGGTTCTCGATGATTGTATCCCGTGTACTTCGATAGACATCGATGGATAATCCAACCGGGTCCTCAAGCCCCCAATCTTCTGCAATAGGAAGCATTGGGCATTCAACTCCACAGCCCATGCTGATTATCATGTCCCAGCCTTCAGTTTCTATATCGTCTACAGATTTTGGCCTTAGACCAGATGTGCTAACCCCCATTTCCTCTAACACTGTTAGTGAGTTTTCAGCCACACTTGATCCCGGGTGTGTTCCTGCGGATGCTGCCTCATGGCCAAAATGTCGAGCTAATGCTTCTGCCATTTGGCTTCGACAGGTATTCCCCACACATACAAACAGTAGGCGCATGTATCATCTGTGGTAGCCACCCTACTTGAAGGAAACACCAATAGAATACACAGCCCAAAGGGCTGATTTTTGACCCGAGTTTGTTTTATTTTCACCACGCAGGCTTGAAGTAGGCCTCACCTCGCCCTTCCAATCAATGTCAGATTCGCCAATCTCTCACCACCCGGGCGGTGGTCTTCCAATGGCCGATTCACAAGGCTCACCAGAGGAAGCACCTGCTTCCCCTGAACAGAAGGCGCAAATGGAGCAAGCATACGCACAGATGCGCCGAAAGATGCGGATGACTCAGTTAGACGAGGAGATCAAACACAAGGTGATGGTTCTCTCTGGAAAGGGTGGAGTAGGCAAATCTACAGTGTCGGTCGGACTGGCTCTTTCGCTTGCTCGACAAGGAAAGAAAGTTGGACTAATGGATATCGACATCACCGGTCCTAATGTACCTAAGATGCTAGGTATTGAGGATGCTGAATTGCACGTTGAAGACGGTCAAATTTTTCCAGCGATTGGACCTCATGGACTGAAGGTAATTTCCATGGCTTTCCTGATCGAAGACCCGGATAAGCCGGTAATTTGGCGCGGGCCAATCAAACTTGGAGCAATTCAACAATTCATTGGAGACGTCGCATGGGGAGAATTAGATGCCCTAATCATCGACTTCCCACCGGGAACTAGCGACGAACCTCTTACCGTATCACAGAGCCTTCCAGGTATTGATGGAGTAGTAATCGTAACAACACCTCAAGACGTTGCTTTACTAGATTCTCGTAAGTCGATTAATTTCGCCAAAACCATTTCTTTACCATGCTTAGGGGTTGTCGAAAATATGAGTGGATATACACTCCATGGAAAGGCTGAGCCTAACTCGCAAATCAGCGTCATGGGACCTACTGGAACCGCTATCGAATCAACCACCGATGAGAATGGAGATTGGTCTGTTACCCTAGACGTTTTCAAATCCGGTGGAGGAGAGGCCGCAGCGGTCGAACTCGAAGTCCCATTCCTTGGTGCCTTACCATTCGACCCAGGTATTGTCAGAGGCGGTGACGATGGTGTACATCGCATTATTGCCGAGCCTGATGGTGCTACCGCCGCAGCTTTCGATGCGGTTGTGGATAATGTACTGGCCGAATTAGAGGGAAGTAGTGGTCCAACCGTCCGAATCTCTTAGATTCGGACGAATTTGATGGGTTTTCGCTCTCGATTTGCTTAGGGGTGGATTCTTGAGATATCGGTTGCCTCGATGATTTAGGGAGTGGAGACCGGTATGGCGGGTGGCTCTGGAATCTACATCTCTTGGTTGATGGGCGCTATTCTGCTATCCGTTGCTCTAATGCCTTTGATGAAACCGCCTTGGGCGAAAATCAGAATTCAAGGTTTCGTCGATATGTTCCGTCGCTACTGGGCTCACATGTTTGTAGTATTCTCGGTCTATCTTTGGAAGGATATTCTCGACCAAATAGATCGTATCTTGATGGCAAATACTCAACTCGATATGACTCCATATGTCTACGCTATAGAGGGAGATATTGTACTGTGGATTCAGGATGCTTTCCAAAATGAATTATTGTCAATTGCTCTAACTCACTTCTATGTCATGGGATTCATGACAGCAACCTTCGCATCATTCGTTTACCCGATATACTTTGATGATCGTCACATGGCAGATAGAGTCTCATTGTCGATGTTCTGGGTCTATGTATTGGCAATTCCATTTTACTTATTTTTCAACGTAAGAGTGACTGGAGATCACATCCCAGCGATGGAAACAATCGCCTATGATTTAACACCCGAAATACACAATTGGTTCACCAGAATAGACCCGTTTACAAACGGCATGCCTAGTCTCCATATTGGCCTGCCATTTGCAGTGTGGTTGACTTATCTAAAGTGGGATGATGATGGTCGTTGGGCCAAGTTTAGAACCGCACTAATGATTTTCATATTGTTGACTGGATTTACAATCCTGTACCTTGGAATCCATTGGGTGGTTGACATAATTGGTGGAATTCTGGTGGCAACACTCGCCGTCAATCTAACCGAAAGAACTCACGAGCCAGTTTGGAGATTTGCAGACGAGCGTCTCTTTACGCGTCGATTAGCTAGATTCATGAAAGATCCTAGGGCATGGTTTGTAGGAATTAAGAAATCAATAAACGCACAGATTGATCCATATAGAGAACCCTCGAAAACCCAAACAGGAGCGGTGATTATTGCCATTCTTCTTGGAACCGGTTTGGTTTTACTTTGGGACGCAACTCACCAAGATTTCCCCGTTGAAGGGGTTACCCCAACTTATACCGCGGGTTCAGGAGATTGGTTAGTTACCGTACAAGAAAATGATAATGGAACAGTGGAAATTATCTCTTGGAACTCTGATTCTAGAATGTCAGAAACAATCTCTACAATAATTCTTGGAGAAGAGGGGTGGACTTCTATTCCAAGAGTTACGGCTTCAGAAAAGGGAGTAGTTATCTTTGATAATCAAAAGTTAGAATTTTGGTCATTTAATTATGAAGATCAGACATTCAATCTGGATTGGTTGAGAGAAGAAACTAATGCTAATTCTGCTCCAATCATCGATGTCCTATTAGCTGAAAATGCCGAACAAGAGGCTGTTGTTGCAGTAGTTTATTCCGAAGAGTTAGTCTATCGAGATAGAGATGGTGTGATTACAGAATATCCTTCACTAGAAGGTCCATTCAGTATTGTCGCCTCATCAGGTTCCCAAATCGGGATTGCAAACTCTACTGAGAATGGTCCAGTTTTGGAAATCATATCTCTTGCTACTCAGTTTACTGCACGTATCGATATTGGAGATACGACAGATGAGGATGTTGATGAATTTCTTGAGGATTTATTTGAAGAACGTGTAGATTATTCCAATTCTACAATAGTAGACCTTGTAATGGAAGGTGACTATATCGTCGCCGTTGTAGATGTAGGTCCTGTTAATCGAACAATTCTAATTGATTTGAGGACAGGGACACAAATATTGCTTTCAGATCCAGTTTGGCCTTCTTCCTCACCAAGCATCTTGGGAGGCAATGTTGCATTTCTTCAAATTCCTAGATTTGATCCAACTGCTGAAGACGATGATTTACTAACTGCTAGGGATGTATTCCTTCACGATATAGTTGAGAATAGAACATTACAGTTGACAATTGATGATGAGGTTGACCAATCTAATCCTCAAGTCCTGAAATCAAATGTAGCGTGGATAGAAAGTCAGGAAGACGGAGATTTGGAAATACGAATGTATGCATTGGAAGAAACCTTTGAGCCATATTCATCTGTGGTATTACAATCTTCGATTGTACTTCTAATTCCAATGATGATTCTGTATGCTTTCCAATCTGCAAATGTTTCTTCTAAAGCCAATGGGCGTCGAGAGAATTAATCATTCAGCAAGCCTGAACATTTCGTCTAAACTTCTCTGTGCACGCTGAATAATTTCATCATCGAGTTCAATGATTTGATCTGGGTGAGGTTCTCGTAGTGCCTGAAGTATATCTTCCAATTGAGTCATTTTCATGTAACGGCACATAACACAAGTTCCAATTAGATTCAGCTCATTTTCTGATTCTGCCCTAACCCGATCAGCAGTTCCACATTCTGTAATTAGCATAATATCGGATTTTCCTTCTGAACCAAGCCTCAAGGCCTCTTCTCGAAGTACTTCGCTGCTACCTACAATGTCGCTCTCTGCGATTACGTCCGCATCGCATTCTGGATGGCTCAATACCTGTAATGCGATACCCTGCTCAGCAGTCCTGTCTCTCCATGAGCGTATTTTTTCTCCAGTAAAAGTAGCGTGAACATAACATTCGCCATCGTAATTGATGACTTCCTTCTTTCCAGCGAGATGTTCAGCAAGGTGTTTACCCATCAATTGATCAGGTACGAAGATTATTCGATCACCAGGGAGCCTCTCACAAATTTTGAGATAATTGCTACTTGTTACGCAGACATCAACCTCAGCCTTTACTTCGGCAGTTGTGTTGATGTAACATGCCACAGGGACTCCCGGATATCTCGACTTTAACTCACGAACATCCTCTGCAGTTATGCTATCAGAAAGAGTACAGCCGGCATCCGGAGAGGGGTGTAGAACGGTCTTGTGGGGGCTGACAATTTTCGCAGTCTCAGCCATGAAGCGCACACTAGAAAATAGAATGGTTTGCTGCGGTGCATCTCTAGCGGCCTTGGATAGTGAGTAACTGTCGGATACAGAGTCCGCTACTCCGTATACGATATCCGGAGTTTGATAAGAATGAGCGATGAGAAAAACATCGTTCTCTTTCTTTAATTGATTAATTTCGAGAGTCAGTGGTGCAATTGTTTTGCAAGTTTCAATGTCCCAAAGTGCACCTTGATTGATGACCTTCTGTAACCTCTTAGCCTCTGCTTCTATCTCTTCCTTAGAATATGCCTTGGGAGTTACTAAACCTCGCGGTAGCGGGGCCGAGGGCATCTGCATAGTCATCTAAACTCGCTACTTCGTCCTGTGCAACCGCTTTCAAGGCATCTCATCTCGGAGGGGTATGGATGAGGGGGCGATTCCGATGTGGATTGAGGATACGGTCCTTCACATCGGGGCAGAGGCAACTGCAATTTCAGGCTCTTGGATGGGGCGAAAAGCGGTTCTAAAAAAGAGGGAACCAAGAGCCTATAGGCACCCTTCATTAGATCGAAAATTAACCCGTCAAAGATTGGCTGCAGAGGCTAGGATTCTATCGCGTTTACAATCTATTGATTTTCCTTCTCCATCACTATTGGATGTAGATGCAGATGGAGGATGGATGTTACTATCAAGAATAGATGGAGTGCCTTTGTATGAAGCATTACAGAATGGTGATGCAGGTGCGAAAGAAATTCGTAAGTTTGGAGAATTAATTCGAAAATTACATGAATCCGATATCGCTCATGGAGATCTAACTACACATAATGTACTAATTGATAATCAAGGAAATTTGACCCTAATCGATTTCGGCCTCTCTAAAATCGCTCCAGAGATAGAACAACTAGGTCTAGATTTACAGGTACTAAACGAATGTCTAACTGCAAGCCATTATGATATTGAATCAGCAGTTGAAACAATGCTTGAAGGCTATTTATCGGCAGATTCTGGTAAATCCTCCGCCATCTCTCATTTGTCCGCAAAAGAAGTAGTTGACAGGTTCGATGCTATTCGTGGTAGAGTCAGGTACCATGCTTGAGTTGAGGCAGATGAGGATCCTTTTTGCAACAGGAAATGAAAATAAAATTACAGAAGCTAGAGAGGTCTTGGGTCCTCTTGGACACAGTGTCGAGGGCTTGGTAATTAACGGACTCAGACCTAACTTTGACGAACCAAAGCATCTCGGATTAGATGGCGTAGCCGAATCAAAAATAAGCCAAGCAATGGAATTAATACAAGGAAGCGAATTAGAAAGTAGTGCAATTCTTGTCGAAGATTCAGGTATATTTCTAGATGCATTTCCTGAATGGCCGGGTGCAGAATCTTCGGATGTTGAGAAAGAAATAGGGCTTGAGGGAATAATTGAGAAAGTCAAACACTCAGGAATTTATGGTGCAGAGTATCGGGCGGTAGCAATACTTTCAGATGGAAAACAAGCATGGAAATCGCAAGGAGTATGTCGTGGTAAGATATCCGACCGCCCAAGAGGTAGTTCTGGCTTTGGATACGATCCGATTTTCATTCCAGAGGAAGGCGATGGAGGGACCTTTGGGGAATTAGGAAATGAGATTAAGAATCAAATATCTCACAGGAAAAAAGCCATGCTGGGGCTCTCAAATCTTCTCAAATCCCCGTCAAAGTGAATAGAGACTAGCCGTTGTGGGAGCCCGGAGGACAGACATGGTTTCGTACACACGCCTATTGCTTCTAGTCCTTTTAGTACTAGGAACACCGCTTTTTTTACTGTTCCAAGGTTCAATGAATCTCGCTCAACAAATTGCAGCGGGAACAGTACTGTTGGCNTTTCTTTCTTTATTCGTTTTTTCAGGTAGAAGACCATTACCTTCAATTTCTAAACCACCTGTTTTAGAAATTGATGAGAAGGAAGAAGAACCCGAATCAGAACCACTAGCAGAAGAAGTGGTTGAGATAGAACAGGAGGAAATTCAACGTAGTCGAAGAAGGGTTGCTGCTCCNGTTGCAGTACTTCCTAACCTACCACCTCCTCCGGTTGCAATGCCAAGTCCTGATTCATCAATGCCAGCTCCTAGCATGCCAATGCCTCCGCCAATGCCATCGCCCCAAGTACCTACTGTTGCTGGAGATGGGGAGAACATCGCTCAGCGTCTAGTGGTATCTAGAGATGCACAATCTGAAATGGAAACTGAAATCGAGACTTACGTCGAGCAACAACGTGAGAAAAGAGCGGTAATTCGTGGTAAAATCGATCGACGACGTCGAATGGCATTGGCAGAGAGAAGAGCGGCCAAGGTTAGGATGTGGACAGAGTTAGAGGATGGAGAAGATCTCGGCGCTTTATTAGATCAGCCTAATCATGGATTAACCGTAATTGAAGAAGATGAAAGTCCAGATGACACATCTCCACTAGGGGTGTCATATGTCAGAATTGATGAGTCCAGAATTCTGAAAATAAGAATTCCATTGAAGATTCCAGAGAAGGCAGTAAGCAAACCTGCTGAAGCATTACCAGAGGTTGAAGATATGCCTTCAATGCCTCCTCCACCTAGCGGTTTGCCGCCTATGCCTCCTCCTCCTGGAATGCCCCCTCCGGCTCCGCCTGAGTGAGCGTATCTTCAAGCGGCGGTTGCTCTTCGGATGTTCATGAGTGAAGATGTGCTACTGGTTGAGAACATCCCTGTTGAGGGTTCAAGTCCTGCAGGAGGAGTGATTTCAATNTGGACATTAAACCGCCCAGAGAAACTCAATGCCCTGAACAAAGATTCGCATACTGCACTGAAACAAGCCTGCGATGAAGCAGAGGCAGATGACAACGTCCGTGTAGTAGTAATTCGTGGCGCAGCGCCCCCATCGGCCCCAGAGGGAAAGCGTCAGAAACCAGCCGCATTTGCGGCCGGAGCAGATATTTCTGAATTTGCAGGAAAAAATTCGGATGATGTCCGACCATTCTTTGAGGATAATGCTTGGGAAAGAGTTTGGAACTTATCAAAACCAACTATCGCAATGGTCGATGGTTTTGCCCTAGGAGGAGGTACTGAATTAGCACTCTCTTGTGATTTGCGTATTGCGAGCACTCGAGCTAAATTCGGAACTCCCGAAATAAACCTTGGATTGATTCCAGGTGGAGGTGGAACTCAACGACTTTCGAATATCCTCGGCTATGGCAAAGCAATAGAGATGGTCCTGACAGGAGAAATGGTCGGGTCAGAAGAGGCGCTAAGACTTGGATTAGTCAACGATGTTGTAGAGCCTGAGCAACTTGAATCTAGAACAATGGAAATGGCAGAAAATATAGCCAAAAAGTCACCATATACTATCAAGGTTGCAAAACGAGCAGTCCGTTCTGCTCTCGATCTTGGAATGTCTGAAGGGATATTAGCAGAGAGATCCGAATTCGTTGCACTATTCGATACCGAAGACAAGGAAATTGGAGTTCAAGCATTCCTTGAGCGAAAAGATGCTGAATGGAAAGGTTCCTAATCGAAAAACATCAGTTGATAATCTCCAATCAATACAAAATGATGTGGCGATAGTAGACTATCTGTTTTCTCCAAGACGCGATCGTTTTGGCTCAGAAACTCCTAGTGAGGCATCTAGGATATTTTTCCTAGTCGTCATTCTGTCTATATCTTATTGGGCATGGCAGATTTCCAATGGTATAGTCTCGATTTGGTTGATGATAGTGATTCTGATATCTACTCCAATACTTTCGATAGGTTGGTGGTTAATTTCCTTGATATCACAAAAACGCCCAACTCAAGATTTATTCTCTGAATAACTATTGAATTTTCGAGAAAATTTCACCTATTGGGTCATTTGATTTAGTTACATCAATTACTACCCAACCACTATTTTCTGCCAGCCGAACCATCTCAAATTGAATCTCACGAATTCTATCAATATGGTCAAGGTAATGTCGAACAGATCTACCGTTGTGTTTTCGTCTGCCTGCAATCATTCGCACATGCTCCTCAACATCCTCAACAGCCAATACCACTCCACATGCTTCTCCTCCAGAGGCTCTCCATTCATCGATTATTGCGAAATTAGGTACGAAATGTACTCCTTCCATCAATAGGTCTCCCCCTCTTTTCATTTCTCGTTGCACAATCGCTTCTATTGCACTATTGAGAGGAGTGGTTGTATTCTTCCAATCTTCGATTGCATTAGATTCTCCAGGCTGAAATGAGGACCTATGTAGGGCAGGATCTTCGTTGTGAGAAATTTGTGTTCTCAAAGTCTCCCTGATTGTATCAGTTGCTACGACTTTATCGAACTCCAGAGAGGACGCAATTCTAGCGCTAAGGGTGGACTTACCTACTCCACTTGCACCGGTTATGACCAGCAACCTGCCGACCATTTGTACACCTCTAGCGCTGTATAGCCTTCACTTCAAGGAATTCTTCTAGGCCGTGAATACCGAGTTCACGGCCGTTACCAGATAGCTTGTAACCACCGAATGGAGCACTGATATTGAATGCACCACCATTGATACTCACCTGTCCTGTTCTCATTTTACGAGCAAATTGTAAAGCCCTCTCTTCATCACCAGACCAAACTCCACCAGACAAACCATATTCTGAATCATTAGCCAATACTATTGCTTCTTCCTCTGAATCGTAAGTTGTTATCGAGAGCACAGGACCAAAAATTTCCTCTCGGAAAATAGTCATGTCTGGGGACACATCAGCAAACACAGTAGGCTTGACGTAAAATCCCGAATCAAGACCATCCGGCATCCCCTCGCCGCCGGCAACTAGCGTCGCACCTTCGGCAATTCCTGAAGCGATGTAGCCGGCTACTGATTCTTGTTGTCTCGCGGAAACCATAGGTCCGCAGCGCATGGATTCATCCATTGGGTCGCCTACGGAATATCGGGCCATTGTTGCAGCGATTACCTCTACCACTTCATCACGTGCAGTTGCCGGAACGATTAGTCGGCTTAGGCTAGAACATTCCTGTCCAGAATTGTTGAAGCAAGCGTATACGGCCATTTTGGCAGCCTTCGCTATGTCGGCATCATCGAGGATTACATTTGCACTCTTTCCACCTAATTCCAGCGTTACTCGCTTTACGGTTGGAGCGGCTGCTTGTGAGACACTCACACCAGCGCCTGTTGAACCGGTGAAACTGACCATGTCTACCTCTGGGTGCGAAGATAGAGTCTCTCCGATTTCCCTTCCATGCCCTGAGACGAGATTGAAGACACCAGCCGGAAGGCCGATTTCATCAATGATGTCTGCGAGAATAAATGCGTTCAGTGGAGCCTCTTTTGATGGCTTGAGAACCATTGTACAGCCTGCCGCTAGTGCAGGAGCAACCTTGCCAATAATTTGGTGGAGAGGAAAATTCCATGGAGTAATCATCCCCACCACTCCTATTGGTTCTTTGACGATTAAGGAGTTACGAACTTCTTCTTCCCAATCAAAAGANTCCAACATTTTCGCATANGATCNNGANACAACTCTTGGAGTTCCAACCATAGCCATTCGACTGTAATTGATTGGNGTTCCNACNTCTGCNGTGATTAATTCNGCGATTTCTTCTCCTCGCTCAGCGATTGCAGCTGAAATCGCATTGAGGNAGCCTTGCCGCTCTTCAATGCTCGATTGCGACCAAGAAGGAAATGCAGTACGTGCCGCAGCTACGGCTTTTTCCACATCAGCAGCACTTCCAACCGGCACCGAACCAATGCATTGTTCCGTTGCAGGATTGACTATCTCAATACTACCTTCTCCACTTGCAGCAACCCACTTTCCGTCGATGTAGATGTTCTCGCGCGCGTGCATGTAGGGGGGCGGTACGACGCGACTTATCACATTCATGCAGTTCAAAAGTAGAGACCGCACCGCCCATCCATGGGAATTGTAGTTGATCGTCATGATGGTGGAGTAGCCGTTGTGNCTCTTTCAGAAGAGGCTGCTAGGAATGCCTTGACCCGTACTTTTATGCATGAAATGTCCAATGTGATGGGTGATTTACTCGATGATTCTACTTGTAAGGCAATAGTTCTGACTGGAACCGNTCGNTTTTTCTGCACAGGGGCGGATATTGATGAGTTCGCAGACTCAATTGANGATGGCTCAATNGNAAACCTCGTTGACGAATTAACNAGTGTATTACACCCTCTTGAATTGCGTTTACGACGTAGTCCAACCGTATTTATTGCAGCNATTAATGGGGCNGCGGCAGGGGGCGGATTGGGTCTCGCACTTTGCGCTGATTATCGCCTGTGTATTCCAGAAGCAAGACTTGCAGCAGCCTTCTTCTCACTAGGNNTCTCACCTGACGGAGGTTCGACCTGGCTTCTTCCACGTCTAGTTGGATACCAACGGGCTCGCCGATTTTTCTTTGATAATGAGGTTTGGACAGGCGAGCAAGCACTCGANTATGGNGCTGTAGATGAATTGGNAAATCCAGATAACCTTCTCGAAAGAGCCGTTGAGATTGCAACAAAATGGGGTTCGTGGGCAGAGGCAAGTAAACAAGGCACCAAGCAATTACTAGATGCCTCATCNACAACCTTCATGGAGACTCAACTTGAATTTGAAAAGGCCTTGATTACNGCCGCTTCATTGACTCCAGATTTTTCAGAAGGGGTATCCGCTTTCTTAGAGAAGCGGGGACCCANATTCGGCANAAAGTCAGAAGAAGAATGACTTCGAAGATTAAAATAGGGCATTGAAATGAATTATAATTCAATGAAAAAAAGAAAATCAGTTTCTTATTCTAAGGACTTAGAATTTCCAATTGATGAAGTTTGGAGTGTTATTTCGGCACCTCAGAACTTAGAAAATTGTCATCCTTTTTGTAAAACCAATTCAACAATTGAATGGCATGATCAACATCATGATGTTCTGCAGTATNTGAACGNCAGAAAATTTTACCGAGAATTCTTGATTTGGAAACCAATGGAAGGTTATGAGTTAATTATCGGAGAAAAAAACNGACCAAAATCCTACGTTATTTGGGANTTATTTGAAATTGAAAGGAATAGAACAAAACTCAAAATCACGGTATTCCCATATTTATTTGCNAAAACCTCNAAGTTTTTACCNATTTTTCCTTTTTGGATAAAACCAAGATTGCGTCGTTACCTACACTCCGTAATATCTGGATTTGATTACTATCTTCAGACTGGANAGCCGGTACCTAGGAATTATTTTGGCCACCATCCGTGGTTTTCTTGATCCAATTTATTGTAAATTACGAAGCTTAACAACTCCTACAATGATTGTGATAATACAGCATAATGCAGCNACATTGGCTANAGTCATCGCNACNGAGCCNATNANNATTCCATANANCAACCATAGGACAAGTGACGTTGAGACTAGAGTAAAGGTTGGTAGCGAAATCCCNTCATGTTTCTTTTCAGACCAGACTCTTTGGATTTGAGGCACCCANGCAATTACNCCNAGAAATCCAGCNAATANTCCGATTACTTCTACCCAGAANGGAATCANANCATNCAACTCCTNATNAATCACNATGGNAGNTTCTACTCGATCGGACTTTTCTCCTTCAGCCCAATCGTAAATTCCCCTTCCTGTTTTCTTACCAAGACTTCCTTCTGCAACCAGAGAATTAAGCAATTGATGAGGGCGATATGAATCAT
>NYXO01000031.1 GCA_002685415.1 Methanobacteriota archaeon | reverse complement strand
AGGTGATGACTGAGTAGTTGACGGGAAATCTGTAATTTAGTTTGAATATCACTTCCCTTCAAGCCAATTTGTCCAGAGTCTGCCAAGACCTCAAGAATCGCCAATCGTGTTCCCCCAATTGGGTTGCGAATTCGGCTCAACTCTTCTTTACTGAGACTCGATATTGCGTAGCGTCGGAGTTTTCCATCCCTCCAAGAAATTAATTCACCCTGTCCTTCTAGAGTGTGGAGATGGTATGCTGTGACGCCATTTGCTAGACCTAATGCATCTCGAAGAGCGGAGAAATGAATACCAGCATTGGCTTCCAAATAACCCAAGATTCTACCGCGTGTCAGCATATCCTCGCGATTTGCTTTCATCCTTGCAAGCAAAGGGGTTGCAAGCGCAATTAGAACAGTAACTCGCATGGCCTCGAAAAGAATCGAACCAACTGCAAGAGAACCAAGAGCAGCCCCTCCTCCTGCAACTAGACCCGTTGGAAGGTTATCGGAAGAATCCGATTTTTCCTCCTCTTCACCACCTTTCCTGGTTTCNATTGGCTGATCGGCACCAGAATCATCTTCTGCAGAGGCAGGGGCAGCCTCTAATTCTGCGAAAGTATCCATTNCAGGCTCAATCAAATCGGCTTCCGGCGCCTCATTTAGCATCCATCCGCCGGCTACGATTGCAAGTACCGCAAGCAGTGTGTAAGCCCTAACTGCGGATACCCCGTCCATACCTTTTCGTAGGCTGGGGAGAATAAGAGGCGCTTGGTTAGATGATTTGACATTCCGGAGCGGCTTTCAATAAGGGGGACCGCTCTCAGGAGGTTGTTGAGATGAGCGAAGCAGATGAGACTCAACCTGACNNTGATGAGCAGCGCGAGGAAGCAATGCTCACAGCCGCGCGTTCGGTTGTCCGAACNTGCATGCAGGTGAGACANGTAGAATCTGTGTTAATCATCACAGANCCGGAGTCGTCAGAAATTGGCAGAGCNCTCTACGAAGCTACCGCTATGGTAACAGATAGGGTNCTAATGATGATGATGCCNCCAAGTCATAGAGANGGAAATGAACCTCCAAATTCGGTTGCTGACTTAATGCGTCGTCAGGATGTTGTCCTTATGGCAACCAAACACTCGCTTACCCATACAAGAGCGAGGGCAAATGCTTCTCGTGANAATGTTAGAATCGCTTCCCTCCCAGGTATAGATGAAGAGACTTTTGCAAATGGTGGTATGACTGCTGATTACAATGCTTTACAGAAGGAAATTTCTGGTCTCAATTCGATACTTCGTAGAAGGCGAGATGTCCACGTTACAAGTGAGGCTGGTACTGATCTAAAATTCACTACCGGAAGCCGNTGGATTTTGGAAGATAATGGAATTTGTAACAGACCAGGAGCAATTACAAATCTACCTGCCGGAAAGGTATTCGTTCTACCAAAGGAAGGTAGTGCAAANGGTAGAATCGTAATCGATGGTTCTTGGGAGGGTGAAAAATTGGAAAAANCAATTTCGATTTTGGTTGANGAAGGAATCATCACNGACGTTAGTGGTGATGAAAAAGCCGAAGCCATATGGAANCAAATGGAGGATATTCGCTCAGGNCTCAGACCATCAAAAGCGGCGATGGTGGGTAACTTTGCAGAATTTGGTTTTGGAATGAACCCTCGGGCCAAAATCATAGGTAATTCTTTGGAAGATTTAGTTTCAAGAGGTGCGATATACTTCGGTTTTGGAAATAATATGGCGCTTGGTGGAACTGTCAACGTACCTCTTCACATCAGAGGAGTTTGCAGAAAAGCCACTGTAGCGCTGGAAGATGTTGATCTTCTAGTCGAAGGCAAAGTGACCGCTAAGGTGAGATGATGCGCGCGGTTCTTTGGTGCAATGGAGATACGCCNAACCCTGAGTTGGTCAGGAAATTAATCGATGATGCGACTCTATTCGGAATTGATGGCGGGGCTGACAAAGCGATTGCAGCAGGATTTGAGGTATCTGAAGTTCTAGGCGACTTAGATTCAGTCGATATTGCTGGTTGGAANGGTAAGTCGACCCTACTATCAGATGATTCTTCGAATGACTTGGCAAAATCGTTTGTNNTAATGTCAGAAAGGGGNTTCACCGAAGTGGATGTTGTCGGAATTGACGGGGGTAGTTCCGACCATATCCTTGGAACATGGGCGGCTCTAACAGAGGCCCCTCTGGGTATCTCCATTCAATTACACCACTCTGGTGGAATAACTAAACGACTTCACCCTGATGATGGNCCCCTTGATTTTGTCATACCAAAGGGAGATGAATTCTCCGTATTCGCATTAGAACCCTGTGAAAAAGTAAGTATCTCCGGGGCCCGTTGGANNCTGAATTCAGAACCATTGAATTTCTCAACCAANGGTNTGCNNAACCAATCANTAGGNNATGAATATCAGNATCNNNNCCGATGGTATTCTNGCNATAATTTTTGCTTCCTGAGNCAANTCAAGACTCATCACTTGGATTTGGGTTCAGTGANAGTAACATTGCGATTGGACGAGTCCTAGGATCACTCTCCAATGCTAACTTCATAATTACNGCAAGAGGAACTCCGAGAATCATTCCCATNATNCCCCAAGCCCAGCCCCAGAAAGCGACTAGAATCAAGAGAACTATCGGCGACATGTCGAGCCGCTGACCCGCAAGTTGTGGCTCAACAAATTGACCCCATGCCACTTGGTTTCCAAATANTGCTCCAAGGATTAGTAAGGCGGTTAGAGGCTCAAAGAGAATGAAGGAAATTATTGTTGGAGGAATGAAGGAAAGTGGTGCTCCAACGTATGGNACAAAGTCCAGAAGGAAAGTGATTGAGGCCCACATAAACCAACCTGGAATCCNCATATAACTGAGAATTAATGCTACGATTATGGCCTGACCAAAAGCCACAGAGGCTTTGGTTATCACGTAGGTATTGATNCCCTCNCCTGCATTCTGNACAATTGAAGAAAATCTATCCATCTCATCAGGGTATGCTGCTTGNAGCCTTCTTGGAAGNGTTTCCGCTTCTACAATGATGAATATAAGGAAGATGAATACTGTAATCGTGCTTCCAGTAAAACCAGCCAATGTACCCATAAATTCGGTGGTAATTGTATTGATTCTTTCAACAGTAACCAATCCAGGAAGCGCACTTACATCGATTGAATAACCATAAATTGAAAGGTCGGAAAATCGTTCAATCTTCTCGGTTAATTTCTCTTCAAGTACCACNGCTTCTCCACTGAAATCTTGTAAGCTTTGATAGAGGATATTTCCAACGAAAAAGAACACTAAAACCACTCCTGTGGTTAGTATNCCATAAGCAGCCAATGGNTGACCATATTTTTCCTCTAACCATTGAGCAGGAGGGCGAATTAGGAAAAACAACAATACCGCNACTACCANAGGTTGAATGATAGATTTTAGATGAATAATCGCTAGAATTGAGATGAAGAGAAGTATCGCTATATGACTCANAGTACTAACTTCTACCGAACGCAATGACCTGATGTTTGNCGTGCTCATATGGGGTTGCGTAGGGTTAACCCCACATCAACCTCACCCCAGAATCAATTTGCTAATTGTGAATAAATCTGAGAAAAATCTTCGGCGTTCTGTCCAAATGTGAAATTTTTCAGAACTCTTTCACGTCCTGTTGTTCCACGAGTTACAAGACCTTCTGGATTATCCAAAAGACTGAGAATAGCACTCGACATTGAGTCAGTATCTGCCATGGTGAATAACGCTCCAACGGAATCATCGACCATTTCTGGCAATGGCCCATGATTTACTGTTGCAACAGGTGTTCCAGAGGCCATTGCCTCGAGAGGTATCAAACCCTGACCTTCGTAATAGGAAGGATATACGACAAGATCCGCATTACGAAATTCTTCCGCTAATTTGTCGAAAGGCATTCCTGAGTCAATTCGTACGGAAGAAGAAATCCCTAGGCGTTTGGCCTGTTTGACCAGTCTCTTTTTCAGACTGCCTCGACCTACGATTAGCAATTTTGTTTCCGGGTTTTTTTGGTTTACTTGAGCAAAGGCTCGCAGTAGAGAACCGTATCCTTTGCGAGCCGCTAATCGNCCTACTGCAAGGATTTGATTGGTTTCTGTGTACTTTGCTTCCCCGCTTGGATGAAACATCTCTGTATCTACTCCCCAATGAATCACCTGACAGTTCCAGTCAGCTGGAGGGGAATACCTCTGAAGGAAATCTTCCTTAGTGGCATGAGAATTTGCCACACAGACATCTGAACCGTTAACTGCAGCTCGCTCGTATTTGGCGTAATGACCAGCAGTCAGCAGAATTGCTAGGTCGTTTGGATTTGCCCATACTGCGGCTTCTTTCTGCTCGGCCGCGGTACGCAAACCATCTCTTTCACCAAGCCATGAACCATGAAGTGACGATACGATAGGAGCAACATTTTGTTTGCATTCCTTGAATTGTGATTCTGTCCAAGAAATCATTGGACAATGCAAATGAACCACGTCAACTGGATCTTGTGAATGCAATTTCTTTAGATCTGAAAGTGCATACTTGCCGTACGATTTAGTAAATGCCATTGGAGCATATAGCCATTTGACTTCCCGAATATTCACTCCTTGCTGTTCAAGGGCTTTTCCACCACCGTCTCGTGTAATCACCGTTATTCGATGTCCAAGCTCAACCAAAGCAGCAGATAGATGGTAGACTGTTGAACCCATACCACCCCATCTAGGAGGGTATTCTGCCGACAGCATAGCGATGTGCAGACCCATCTCGACCAACTACCGCTCAAGGGCTGCTCATTTCAAACGAATGGCCTTCCTGTCGGTGGAGGTTTCTCTAAATTATGCCTTTTTTTAGATGATTTCCAGTAGCCCTAGCGCCAGTATGATTCATAGCGGTCGGTTAGGTCGCCAAATTCGATTTAGATGTCTGAAGCACTCCCCGTTCATGTTACTGTGGTAATCCCAACTCGTAACGAAGAAGCGGCCATCGTCGATACGATTCGCTCTGTTCCTAACGATGGTTGGTGTGAGAAGCTAGACTTCCTGATTATCGATGGAAACTCCACCGACAGAACCAGAGAGTTGGCTGAAGAGGAAGGTGCTAGTGTCTATCTCGAACCCCGCAAGGGATACGGTCGCGCATACAAGACCGGATTTGCAATGGCACCAGGTGATGTGATTGTGACTATGGATGCAGATTGTACCTACCCTGGAGAAGAAGTTCCTGATTTGGTTCGTAAACTCATGCAAGAGGATTTGCAATGGATTACCTGTGATAGACTTCGAAGAGCCGAAGAAGGTGCTATGCCTGGACTACATGGGTTTGGAAATTGGGTATTATCTACCACTGCGAAAGTCCTGTATTGGTATGGTGTGCATGATTCTCAGAGCGGAATGTGGGTATTCCGCAAGTCAATTTTCGAGGACGAGAGAGTTCGACCTCGCCACGATGGAATGCCTCTTTCACAGGAATTCAAAATTCGTGCTCGCCGTTACCTTGGCAAGAAGAAAACCGCCGAAGTCAGTGTTCCTTACCGGCCAAGAGTAGGAGAGGCTGAGATCAATACTTGGGGAGATGGTTTACTCAACCTTCGATTCCTCTTCACCCATCGCCTAGGTCTGACCCGGCAGGTCACTCCTTGGGGACCAGAGTAAAATCGACTCAATGGGTACCCTGTGATTCAGGATTTTTTTCCAATGTCGGATTCTTCCCACCATTCGCCATCTGATTGAGGTGATGAATCATGAACCACGACAACATCTTCGGTTTCGACAGGAACAATTGGAGAAATCCCAACCTTCGGTTTGTCCTTCATCGTAGCAGCGAGAATCCCCCCGATGAGGAGGAAAAGAATCCCGAAGCAACAGAAACCGCCGCCTCCCAATATTCCTAGAAATCCTCCAAAAGAATCATCATCGCGAATCATCACATNCACGTTATTNTCCCCGCTGAATTCGACTTGCCAAGNCCCCGAATCCATGAAGGAAACTTCACCGATATACTCGAATCCAGGGATNGCTCCATCTNCATCGAAAATCGAGCAATCANCCAATTCCTCACAAGAAAAGAAGCGGTTTTCGTTATCTCCATCGATAACTTCCACCTGAACTGAACTTCCTTCCTCGACCCAGACATTGTAGATATGAGTCCAATCAAATTCGCCTGTATAAGTCGTCGGAGTCGTTCCCTCCCACTTGAGAGTGCCACTCCAATCCTCGCTATCTGGAGAATCGTCAGAGATGACCGCACCGCCTATCGCAAAGGCAAGAATTCCAATCACCAGCATGACTCCACCGAGTCCTAGCATCACTTTGGGTGCAGTTCGCATGATTCGACTGTGCAGTAAACCACCTTCAATGTTGAGCCGACACGGCCGGTTTCAACTGAGAAATGTTCAGTTGACATCGAACTCATCATCTAATTCTCTGGGGTCAAAGGTTGACCATGACTCAATCATCTCTAGGTCTCGGCGTATTGCTTCATTCCTGTTTTTCTGATAGACCATGCCAAGCAAAATGAGTGCTACAACCACCACAACAAGGTATGGTAGTCCACTACCCGCTATCCATGATACAAAAGAGGTAGTTTGGGGTTCCTCAACTGAGATAGTTTCTATCAAGGCAGGACTGGTAAACTCACCATCTATCGCCCAAACCTCGACATTAACCCAGCCCTCTTCTTCGATTAGCCAAGTACCGACGTAGGTCCAAATTCCATCTCCGGCGACATTATCGCCTCGGGTTCCATCGTCTTGGAAAATTAAATTCAGTTCTGAACCACTAATTTTCATCACTCCAGTAACTGACTGAGTCGTTCCATCAGCGTCTTCAAGATTGACTGTAATTTTCATAGGAGTAGGATTGTCCAGCTCGATCTGATTTGGCACTATCATCATTTGACTTAGAATCGGCGAAGATGCCCCAATAGTCAGATTGACCGATGTGGTCGAAGACGCTCCCCTTGAGTCTTTGACTAGCAGATCAATTCGGATAGGGCCTGGAGTAAATTCAACTTCCATAATTTCCCTTGTTCCAATTGTTTGGCCGTCCCCTGTGGTCCATTCATAGAGAACAATATCATCATCGTAATCAAATGATTGAGAGCCATCTAGAGTAATTGTAGAACCTGGAGGAATGTATTGACCATCGAGCAGCCCATCGATTATTGCAACTGGTCCGGTCTGCATCACAAATAGAGTCTGAGTGTGAGTACGTACCCTGTCTGTTGAATCCCTTAGTTCGAAAGTTAGTCGGTGTTCACCTGCTGGAAGATAGTCGTTATACCAGTATTCGTTCGTTTTATCCTGTAGGATTGGTTCGGCTAACAGGTCCGAGGTAACCGTGACTGTGAAGTCATCTCCATCTGGGTCAAATGACTGTCTGAAATCGAATAAAACTGGAGCATTTGAATAGACTTCAACCTCAGAAATCGGAGAATCTAGGATAAGAACTGGAGCTGATTCCTCGACTCTTACAACTATCGATGAAGTTGCAACATCTGATGAGCCGTCATCGATAGTTAAGGTCACTGTGTGATACCCTTTTGGCAATCTAGAATCAATGACCCATCCACTTCCTATTGGCTCTGGCAATCTATCTGAAGTCCAAACTATACTTACCAAATCCTTGCTAGATGCGGCGGTTGGACTGCAGACGAAGCCACTTCCATTGTTTGGTAAATCAATACAAGCCAAATCCCAGTCTCCAGAACCTGTGGCATCAAAGCGAACTACTTCGCTAGAATCTGTAAGCATCTGGTCGGCTGGTTGAGCAATTACTGAAATCGGAGCAGAGTTGTTCACACTCACTTGTTCAGTCACGGAGTTCCATGTGCTGACGTGTCCTGGTCTGTCGTCACTAGTGTACATCGTGATCGTATGCGAACCTTTAGTCAACCAACCTCGCCATTCTATTTCATCGTCTGGAGTTACGCCTGAGATAAGTAATCCATCAAGGTCACTCCAGAATTCAAAGCGAACCTCGTCACCTTCAGGATCAAACACCATAGAACCATCCAAAATCACGAGATTATCTGAGGTCTCACCGGCTCGGAATACGTCGAATTCAGGCTCTGGTATTTCGTTAAACAAATTTACATTAAAACTCCAAGTTACGTCTGGATTATTCCCGTCTGAGAGATAGATTGTCAAAGTAAACTGTGTTGGTGCACCTGGAAAATTGATGTCAAATATCATAGGGCAACCCTGATCTGTTGCTGTAGAGAAACCGTAATTTGTTTCAATCCAACAGGTTAGTTGGTCGCCTTCTGGGTCACTGCTTCCCTCCAGAGAAATTGTTGCATTCGCAGTCCGCCCAAGGTGCATTATTCCCCAAGATGAGATACCCGGAGAAGTAGAGACCGACAAGGAAGGAGGACGATTGAAGAGCTCAATTGTTCGGGTTTCGCTAACACACTGATTTCCACTATCGCAAATTTCCAAGGTGACTTCCTGTTCACCATCAGATAGACACCCGTCAATTGTCTCTGGGGGATTGTTGGCAACTAAGTATGAGCCATTATTCTCGGAGGGGAGGGTACCAAAGCAAGAGGAAAGCAAATCACCGTCTAAAGTACTAGTCCATGTGTAGGTTAATTCGTCATTATCTAAATCCCATGATTGCCTAGCATCGAAAGTAACTGAAGAACCACTTGGATATTCTGCCTCATCCTCAGGTGTTGACCAAATGATGAACGGTGGTTGATTTGTCAACTCTAGCTGACAATATGCAACTAAATCATCATCCAAAGTCATCGGAGTAGAATCGTTGTGTACACCGTCATAATCACATCCAAGATTGACTGTATTGTCTGTTGACCAGCCTTGAGATGGAAGCCATCGGCTTCCAACATAGGGCCCTAATGTGTCGAATCCATAATACGGCAGTGTGGATGAATAATCTGCTTCCCAAGAAGAAAACGAAAGGTTCACTTCAGCGTATGGTATATGCCTCAACAATTGATTTACCGCATGAACCTCAATGAACCACATGATGTCCAATATATTGTCAGAGGAGGTAAATGTTGGATCAGAAATGGGACTCGAGGATATCCAACGAACGTGACTTGAAGATTCTAGATGGAATGTAGTTTCATGGCCGGTTCCGGGAATAAAGCCGGAATCTGTAAAATTCACAAAACTTGATTCTACAGTTGGCTTGGAACCAGTAGCACAAGCTAAACCTAGGTTGTTGACTAGTAGTTCGGAATGGTCGACTATATCGAAACATGAACCATCATTACCTGAGATTATGCTGGTTGATAGGTAGGAGGTAATCGAATCGCCAGCACTCCAGTATACTCCGCGATTATCTCCAGATAGATCGAGGCCGTGAATTTCTGCATTTACATCTTGCAATTGAATCGCATAGCTGGATTGATTGAGATTTATTCTCATATCATCGATAATTACCAAACCATCCCTAGAAAGACCGCTATTGTCGATATCCAATGCAGGGCCGCTTAATGGATCGTTGACCTCAACTGCAAGTAATTGTAGATCTATACTATCTCTAGCGACTATACCATACTGATCGCCATTCGAAATACATGTGAAGCAGGAGACATTCTTTCCACCGCTCATCACATCATTGGCTTCATCGAAAAATATCCCTGCTCCATTTTCAGGCTGACTAGAAGCAATCCCATTGCCTGATGTAAGAACATGGGATAATTCCACATTGCTAGAGTCTCTCACCGATACTCCATGACCTGCGTTATCTAGGCTTCTGAGGATTGTAACCTGAGGATGAAATTCTCGGAAATCGGCGCCACTTGCTCCGTTATCAGATGTCCACCAATCTTGACCCATTGCTCCGCCCTTCCACAATAGAATTCCTGGTCCAGTGGAGTTAGTTACTACCAGATCGTTGATTATTGGAGCCCAATTAACGCTACGAAGGAATAATCCTGCTCTATCGTTAATTGGAGTATTTGTAAGTGGCTTACCATTGTTGTTTATCTCAAGCCCATTAATTATCGTTGAAGACCCGATTAAGTATCCTTTGAATCCGACAACTGGGTTATCTTCGATTAAGGCATTGTCAACAATAACGCCACTTGTATTGACTTCAAATGCAGAAAATGCTAGACCTGAGGTTTTCGCATTTACTCCACCAGTTCCACGTATGGTAAGATCCTCGAATACCGCATTTGCAGGTAGATTACTGAACTGACTGTGGTTATATTGCTCTACGAGAACGCCACGATACATACTGTCCTCAATTACAACCCTTTGGAAGGTTGGCCGAGTAACCCAACCATCTGTGATATGTCGAACAAAGACACCATTATCTGAGCGCTGTATGTTTACATCGGTAATCAACGGTCTTGAGTCTTCAACCCAAATACCGGTTCCAACGGCAAGGGTAGCCCCTGAAATATTACTAATTTCTAGGTTTGAAAGTAAACCACCTGAATTACCCCAATAATTCACAGCACGGGTGATTAATCCATCAGCAATCAGGCCGTCGAGAGTCGGCGCTGAATTGGCTCCTACCGAGAGCCCAATACCATATCTCCAACTGTTGGAGGTGCCGTGGACATCTTGACCTCCTCCATTGATCTCCAGATTATTGATTGTTGGAGTTGCTCCGTCAAATAAGTCTACAGCAACTCTATCGGCGTTTTCTACAGTAACATCTGTTAGTTGTGGATTTGAACCATATATCGTGATACCAAATTCTGCATCTGTTATTGTCAGATTTTCAATACTTGATCCTAGCCCTTGACTAGATTGATTGAATCTGATACCATCGTGCTTACCAAGAATTGATTCTAGAATCACAGGGTCATTTTGCGTTCCCTCAATCATGACCCTTCCATCTATGGTAAGACTCTCATCTGAACCAAGCCGAATTGTTGTTCCTTCCTGTATTATCAAAATATCTTGAGCGCCTACCAGATATCCATCAGGAAGGAGGACAGTTCCGGACCAAACTGTTGTGCTTTTACTATTTGCAGCATTAGCAGCAACAGGAAGACAGTAGGATACAACCAATAATCCAATGAGAAAAATTGCGAGGCCGGTTGACCTACCCTGCCTCGCGCGCATGAGTTAACCCGCTCGCTTCATTCGTTGTATTGTTTCCCCCCTGCTGGAAGTGATTAGCATCGACTACACAGCAGTGATAAACGAACATCCGACGCAAACCTCCAAGAGGTCATTGGATTGAGTACTGCATTTGTCCTCATCAAGACTAAACCAATGAAGGAATCAGAGGTTTACAGAGCACTTCTGGACTTGGAAAATGTAGTCGAGACTCATGTTGTATACGGCGAATATGACCTTGCGGCTAGAATCGATTTCAAGGACGATAAGGAGATGTCAAGAATCCTTATTGGTGATTTTCGAAATATTCCAGGTATTGAACAGACAGAGACATTGATTGCGGTGGAGGTTTGAATCATGGCGGTTGGATTTGTACTAATTACAACCGAGCCAGGAAGAGAAGTTGAGGTACGTGACAAGGTCGCTAAATTGGCTAATGTAAGCGGTCAGTGGATCGTTTTTGGAATACATGATTTATTCGTTAAAGTCGAAGGAGATGATGATAACGAACTTACTCGGTGCATAATGAACGAAGTTCGGGCAATCGATGGAATTGCTGAAACTAGGACGCTAATTGGCGCAGAGATATAATCTACTGAATTAATTCTCGTCAAAGTGAGCGAGTTAATCTCAGTAATAGTTCAGAAGCAGCGGATGGACACTCAGCCGATTTGAAACGACTAATCGCTTCTCTCCAGTGTGATAATCGCATATTTGGCTCAAGAACTCCCCTCCAATACCACCGCTGGGCCAGTAATCTTCGATGTGATGGGATTTCAGGTCGTAATTCAATTCCGATTGTATTATTGTGGGCGGTGACTAGCCAATCTGGATGAGAAGGTGAGGTTGCTTCAAGTGTTAGATGAATTGCAATTATTTTGTCGATTTGATCGACNTCGGATTCGATATATTCCTTAGCCGCATCCAATGACCCTTCGGCTTTTGAAGTGATTAGAGTTCGCATATCAATCAATGCCAATCGTGGATGATTCTCTCCCATTTGCGCTACTAAAGAGGAACGAACATTGGCTAAGGTTTCGACACTTCCTGATTCTACAGCCACCGCGTGTCTAAGCAAGTCTAGTGCTAGGCTAGCAGAAGCGATATCCGTATTAGGAAGTCTGGACAAATCTATCTCTTCAATTTGTGAACTTCNGACTTTGGTTTGCTGACCGGGTAACCTATCGTCGTGGGCTCTAACCAAGGAGGCTATTTTTGCCCTAACTNCTTCTGCAGGAGGNAGTAATTCAAACGCAGATTGTAGTAAATTTTCGGCCTCTTGTAAATCCCCCTGTTGCCTAGCNAGCCTCGCTTTCCTGATTAATTTCTGGGGACTTTCTGAGACTGAATCTATGTGTTCAGAGGCAATATTTGGCTCGCCCCTCTCAAAGGCGAGATCGATTGCTGTGAAGCGTAGGTTATCTTCATCNTTAATCTGAATTGCATCATCAATAAGCACCGCTGCTGCTGCACTATCTTCGAGAGAAATTTTAGNAACACTTTCTACCAACCATTCTGTATCGANTTCATCGCCAGAATTCAAACGATGATGAGCCTCGATTCTTCGAGCTCTATTTCCTTCTCTTTTAGACCANATANCCGCTGCNTTNGTATGTAANTCTCGTGCGATTTTTTCATCAACTGTTGCTCTTCGAACATTTCGAATCAGATGATGTGGCTCTACTAGACTTTGCATCCATCTGAGAACGGCCGAGTCATCCAATTCAGCAATACCATCGGCAACAGATAATTCCTCAACAGACAACGGTAATGGTGAGAGACTTAGTTCGTCCAAGGTACCAAGACCCTCGTCAGTTAACCTTCTCAGAACTGTTCTTTGAACAAAGTCTTGTACTGCCTGCCCTTCTTCTGGAATCTCTTCATCAGGAGACCATAGATGTAGTGCTAATGGATGCCCCCCCAATGCTTCAGCAACCTGTTTTGCNGATTCATTNCCGATTGATTTTGGCAATAATTNGACAGCATCAGGGGTGTCCAATCCATGGATTCTGATTTCTTCAAAATTAGACAATGTTCCGAATGGGCTTGGTGCGCGGATCGATGCGAGAACTCCTGTGGAAGTTTCTGAACAAGCAGATAGTAGCGATTTCACTGAACTCAAATGACGAGGATGCAACTCNTGGACTTCATCAAGAAATAATGCGGTTTTATTGCNACTTGCAGCAGATGCAATTGCTACGGGGTCTCGAGGTGATTGTTTGCCTAGCCACATTGAACCAATTGCAAATGCGTCGGTGTCNGAGTTACATGTGGCCCATCGAATTTTGAATCCACGCTCCATCAATAACTCTGCAAGGGAGCGTGAAAGGCTAGTTTTTCCGATTCCTGGAAGACCGGTTAATTGCAAATTTTCACCTGCCAAAATTTTTGTTAATAAACTCTCCAATTCATCATCTCTGCCTTGAATTTGAATNTGATTTGGAATAGGTCCTACAGCAAGACTTTCGGATTTNTCAGGCATTTGTTCTTCGGACAAAAGTTCGGCCCTTTGCCTTCCAGTATCTGTCAGATGTACAACGGTTCGACGGCGAGGNCCTCCGCCGATNACATGGGCTGAGCGAGTAGAAATCAAGCCAGAAGATTCCAACTCCTTCAAGGGATTATGGATTGCTGAGCGAACTAGTCCTAGGTGTTCAGCAAGACCCGGAAGAGAGAGNCCTCTCGGNGCGTCCCAAGCACTCTCTACTTCGACTCCGAAATCGGCCAAGCGAAGCAATAGACGCCGCTGTGTCTCGCTCAGCATGTATCTTCAGCGAGGCCATCAGTTCATGGGCATTGACCTTTACCGAGTCATGCCCATGGCAGTCAATCCAGCCTCTCTCGACCTCCCCCGCAAGCCCGGAGTCTATCTGTTTAAGCGGGCTGACGGACGAGTTCAGTACGTTGGTAAGGCCACAAATCTACGTTCACGAGTGGGGTCTTATTTTGCGGCGAAACAAAAAAGAGAAAAGGTACCAAAATTAGTTGCAGAATCTGATGATGTAGAATATATCGTTACACAAAGTCCATCTGAGGCTTTAATTCTCGAAAGGCAATTAATCAGAAAACATAAACCTCGATACAACTCTATGTTAATGGATGACAAATCATACCCATTTATCGCATTCACTGGGCATGAACACCCTAGGGTGATATACACACGCCACCCTCCAAAAAACTCTCAGCGTTGGGGGCCATTTCCCGACGCTGGTGCTGCAAAAAAGGTAATTCGGCTAATTCGATCACAATTTGGTATCCGTGATTGCCCAGAACTGTTGCCTAGCGGATGCCTTGCAATGCATATTGGACTCTGCCACGGGCCATGTATAGAGCCTGAAGGATATGACCAACAGGTTAGAGCCGCTAGTAGTGTACTTGATGGGGATGCAGGCGTACTAATCGAGGCATTACAAGAGGAAATGGATAGGGCATCTGCTGAACTCGATTACGAAACTGCGGCTCAAAAGAGAGATCTGATCCAAGCGGTAAATACTACCTTATCTCAGCAAGTTATTCATTCAAGATTTTATCAGGACTGCGATGCTGTTGGGTTTTCTTCTGTTGGTGAAGTTGCAGTTGTTTTGATTCTACACGCTAAAGACGGGGTAATTCAGGGACAAGTGAGCTATCCAGTCCTCCACCGCGGAGATATCGTAGCATCCGTATCACTAGTTTTGTCAGAACATTATGCTAATCGTAGACCTCCTAAGACCTTGCTAGTACCTGCTCCCCTAACCGATTCAATGAATGATTGGCTGAGCGAAAGAAGAGGAAAGAGGGTGACAGTACGCAATCCCCAGCGGGGTGAACTGACGAAGTTGCGAGCAATGGCAGATGCTAATGCCGAGATTCAAGCTACTCGCCAGTCAACCAAGAGATCTGGTAACTTGGAACAGATGGCAGCAGACCAGGCGGCAAAGGTGCACGGATTTGACTCATTGGACCATATTGTATGCTTCGATATGGCTCAAATACAGGGTAAAGAAAGAGTTGGGGCGGCCGTGGTTTTGCGAAATGGTAGGCCATCGAAAAAAGAATACAGAACATACCGAGTGAAAACCGATGCTGCAGATGATTTGAGAATGATGCAGGAAGTTGTTGAAAGATGGTTGAAGCGACAACAAGAATGGCCTGATTTATTGTTACTAGATGGCGGAGAAACTCATCTTAAACACATTCATGCGATGCTAAAATCCCATGGTTTAGGTGACCGTTTTCCAATTGCGGCACTTGCAAAGAAAGAAGAAACACTTTGGCGTCTAGATGTCGATGCGGTAAAATTAGACAGAAAGTCAAGAGTCTTAGTTTATGCTCGTGATGAGGCGCATAGATTTGTCAATACCTACCATAGAAAACGTCGTTCAAAAGGTGGTTTGAAGAGCCCACTGGAAGAAGTTGAAGGTCTCGGGGCAAAGAAAATTCAGTCTCTACTACGTCATTTTGGAGGAATGAAGGGTATAGAACATGCAACGGAAGCGCAATTAGCTGCTACTCCGGGGATTGGTAGAGCCTTGGCACATCGAATATACACCCACCTTCATGGATGACTATTCTGGACTATCTTGATCCCACCAGTTAGAGGATTCAGTCTCGAAATCTTCGGTGTTTTCAATAGCTAATTTTTCCTCTAAATCTCCCAACTGGGCGGCTAATTCCAGTTCTAACATTTTCTCTTCAATTGCTTCTTTTTCACTTTTGGAAGCAGCCTTCCGGGCCTTTCTTCGTCGTCGCCATCGACTGATAGCTAGACCTAAGAATACAAGAATCACCAAAATGTATTGAGCAACCTCACCAAGAATGAAGATATAACTCACCTCAATACTCCAAGATATAGTATCATGTTGACGATAACATTGTGGCCAATTTTCCGCCTCGGGGCAAACAGGAGTTCGATAGCTCAGAACCTGTTTGCCATCAATTACCTCAACATAACCAAGCCCTTTTTCACTTTCAAATTCGAGTAATCGAATTGAATCTGGCATTGTAATTTCTAATCTAGCGGAACTTTTGATTAAGCCCCATAGAGTATTTTCCATGATCGGTGGGACAACTGAATAGAATATTGCACTCTCAGAACTAACTCCGAAATCGGAGAATTGAAGCCCTAGATCTGCAAATGCAGAGGCCAGAGGATTGGCTTCAACTGATGCAGGAGCGAAACTAATCTTCACTTCATCTTCAACGCCAGGAATGAGAGCGACGGTTAACGATGAGGTTGATACTCTAACACCTATCTCTATTGGATTAGTATCACTAACTTCCATATTCAAAGGCATTGTCATTGAAGGTATTTCTAATGCAATTGGTAGCGGTTTTATTTCCAAATTTGAATTGAGTGTTTCTGATCCAATAATCAAATCCTGAGAACCAATTTTCTCAATTTCCTCGAATGCTTTTTCCACTTCATCC
Source organism: Methanobacteriota archaeon (assembly GCA_002685415.1). GTDB lineage: Archaea > Thermoplasmatota > Poseidoniia > Poseidoniales > Thalassarchaeaceae > MGIIb-O1. The sequence goes on along the minus strand of NYXO01000031.1, from coordinate 2,638 downwards.
ATGAGTGCATCGGATAAACCGATTAAGCCAAAATTCGAAACCTCAAGGTTGTAATCTCCACTAGCTAATGGAATTGTTGCCTGAAGATCTGAACCTTCCAATAATCCCCCAGATCTTCTATCTCCAATTGCAATTATTCTACGAATTATGTCGGCAGGAATCGGCCTAATTTCCATGTTTTCCTCTTCTAGGTTGACACCGAGGCGGTATATCTCAAGGGTAACTTCGGCGGTAAATTCAAACTCGATAGCAGATTTTGTCTCCCTTATTGCCATCCTTTCTATTTCCAAATCTACATCCATAGAAACACAGGTTTCTTGCTGTGAGCCGCAAATTAAATCCTCACTATCATCGGTGCACTCAGTGGGAACACCCACTCCTCCTCGGCCACTCTCTAGGCAAATTGCATGCTGCCAATCATATGGCCTAGAACCNCNTATACCCAGGTTTTCATTNNNATTAGAATTAGAATGAAATTCTAAGANNTCTGNATCAGACCCGTCNANGTCCAACCATTCGGGTAACAGCACATACATACTAGTGTCAGTGGTCGGAAAGTTTTCTGGTAATCCATCATTAAGGAAAGAGGTGTCTACNTCTAATTCTAATTCCAATACACTCATTATTGAGGCCAAATCTTCATCNGTTAAAATCGATAAATCTAGACTTGAGACATCTCCTTCTGCATNCTGAATTAACTGNTTGACGATATTTGATACCTGCATTTCAGANGGAATAGTACCAGTCTGTAAAATCACNGGATAGGTACTTGCCATAGCTCCCGGATTTTCCAAACAATATCTGTAGGCCAAATTTTCTTCACAGGTNGTACCTGGTGTATGAATGAAATCTAATCCACCCGATTCATCTGCAGTAGCAAAAAATGGGGTTTGGAATAAAACATCAACCCCGAGATAATTAGTAAATGATTCAGAAAGAGACTCTATTGGAAAAGAGGTTAACATATCAAAAACGTCAANATCCAATTCGGAATCAAACATTCTTATGCCATCAGAAGTGATAGAGTCTAATTTAATCGTTGAACTTTCAAGATTAAGCCCCCAATCAGCAAGAACATCGGCATCAAGATGATGAACATAGATATTCANATAAATTCGACTATTCATCTGATCTCTAAGATCAACATAAACCTCCAATCGTACGGACGGACCTGCTTCACTTTGCCAATCAGGGGGAGAACTCCCACTATCGAGAGTTGCTATCAAGTTGACCAAAGTTGGCTCTGAAAATGGGGANCCTGCAAGGTTGTTAATGGAAACCCTTGCTCCTGTTTTTGCTTGGTCACTTTGGTCTAGTGGGAAAATTTCTGCCGGCGAATTAACTGNAGAAACTGTGGCAAATGACGGAGGAATCATAACGTATTCTAGATAATGTCCGGAAGATGCGACTGTAGTAAAATTGGAAATCACCTCGCCNCCCATTAGCATTAATCCCTGCATCATTCTGTCCACATCTCCGGTATTAGGGTCCATNCCGATATTTGTTGGATCGATGATTAGAGATAATGCAGATCGCAAACAGATGGGAGGATAGAATGGATCGTTGTCTCTGTCTAATTCTTCATCGACTGAATCGATATCTGGATTAATTGTACAAGCCGCTTCTTCCCTCGAAAAGAAAGTAATTTCAGATGTTGGTTGAANCGGGCCAATCGTTGCCCCAGGGAAATTTTCGTCTATAATTTCTTGAATTAAATCTTCCACATAATCAATCATTTTGTCTTCTACAGATGACCCACTTCTAACTAAGTCACGATAGTTTCTGATGTAATCTGCTGGGATTCCATCTGATGGTGTACTATCTCCTTCTAAGTCAATATCAACAAGTCCCAATTCATCTCTTGGTAGNTCATAGATTCCAAATTCTATACTCATCTCGATAGTTGAAGCGGTTTCCATAACCATTCGAACCTGTCCTTCAACCCATTCATCAGTAACTGTTGCATCTAGGCCAGAATCATAGTCGTCACAGATTCCATTTCCACCATTCCAAGTTGAACATATATCGTTGACTACTTCTGNATCGCCCGGTGGTGGAGCGGCGGCTACTGTCTGCATCATCAGTAGCAGGACCAAGGCGACTGCCGCGCGGCGCATGCCGCGCGTATGGACGGCCATATACCATAAGTCTGAATCCGGCATGCATCGTCAGAGAAGCGATGCATGAGCAGGACCCGCATGGTCGACTACGTGAATTCGTCGGCCAATTGATTCAGCAGAAGGGTGCTGATTCTTCTTTGCTGGACANTCTTCCAAAACGATGGGAAAAGTTTGCCGATGTGGCATTATTGCCTCGTACGGCCTTCACCGAAGAGGGCTGGAATGATTTGTATGGACCAGAATTATGGTCTGCAATTGCATCTGCCCTAAAGGTAAAACGGGTTGGAAAAATTGGTGAAATCGTAGGAGAAAAACGCGAATCAACAGTCGAGCTTCTTCACGGTGAAGATGATTGGGTGGTTCGAAGAGAAAATGGTATCGATTATGGGTACAACTTCACCCAATGTATGTTCTCCGCAGGGAATGTCAATGAGCGTCGTAGAATGGGTGAGGTTGGGGGGATTGGAGAAACTGTTGTGGATTTATTCTCTGGGATAGGATATTACACTCTTCCAATG